>JAQXLR010000210.1 GCA_029012225.1 Clostridiales bacterium | reverse complement strand
GTATATATTTATTTATGTAACTATCTATTTATCAATAAGTTATAAATATATTGGAATGTATATTAGAGTTGTAGAGGTATCTTTTTTATGACTGAGACAATTGTGACTGAGATTTTTCTCATGTACCAGTCTTCTCCGGAGCACCTCTTTCCCTACAAGGCCTTTTGATTTTTTTCCTCCGTCTTCGCCATGCTATGGCGAGCGGTGTGTTGCCGTGGAGGAGGAGGTGTCGGATGATGTCGCCGAGGGGGCGAGGGGGTGATGGATTTGCTTTCATGTATTTAAAAAGTATTTAATTGCGCTCTGGCACTGACGAGGAGATAGTGCGCGTTATTCATCCTCGCTGCGGGCCGGTGCTGCGTTTTTTTCTTCGTGATTGAAGAAGCCCGCCTTGGATATCCTGGTGCACAGTTAGGGTATAAAATGCTGAATGCCAAGAAAATAAGTGGAATCTTGTTTTTGCGGAAAATCAAGAAAGTGGAACGGAAAAAACGGGAAATGGAATGAAAAAATGGAATGGTGGAAGGCTTAATTTTCCAAAAACAAGCCGAAAATGGAAAAGTGGAATTCAGAGAATGAAAAAAATGGAAAAGTGGAATTCAGAGAATGAAGAAAATGGAAAAGTGGAATTCAAATAACAAAAAAAAATGGAATGGCGAGAGAAAAACCATTCCATTTTTTTATTATGGCATGTGGAAGAATTCCATTTTTTATGCCGTTTCTGTTTGGGAAGTATGTTCTTTTTTGCTATTCAGCAAATTTTTGATTGCAAATTCGAAGTCTTTTACATTGTCTGATTTCCTGTTATATTTCTTGTTCTGTTTGTTCACGTTGGATTTTTTTGAAGCTTTCCACTTCCCGGTGTATTCTTGATTAAAGAATTCTACGAATCCTATCACCGGCACATCCGCCCACTTGGCAAGTGCATACTGATAGAATGCGAACTCAGTTTGTATCATATTCACGGGCAACAGATCATCGAAATGCTGGATGATGTATCGCATTTCTTCTGCGAGTTCCGGTCTGTCGCCCCATAGTTTTTTGTTGCTCTCAGTCGTTCTTTTGACACCATTGCGGCATAGAATCATGATTAGGTTGTCAGCATCTTTCGTGTTGTATTTGTGAACTCCCTTGCATACAAAATCTTCGTTTGATTTTGCTCTCATGAAATCTATGTAAGCCTGACATGTCTCCATCAATATCACAAAGACGTCGTCACTAAGCAGTTGGTAGGTGTTCTTAAAGCGACTGTATGCTGCTGACTTGTATGCTTCAAAGAGCGCTCCCGCCATTTCTGGTGATTGTTTTATCTTTTCTTCGTCTTCGATAATATCTTTGCAAATATGTAAGCACTTTTCATAGAGCTCGTAGCATTTCTGAATCTCATTGGTTAATTCCTCTACCTCCATAGGAAAGGTCTCTTTAACGTCATAAAAATAGCCTGTGTAAGTTCCTCCGGCCAAAGGAGAAACCTCCTGCACGGGCCTGTCCTTGATATTGTGAACTTCCATGTCGTGTTTGTTCGGAAGATTTTTGGGACAGCATTGCTTCAGAACTTTCATCAAGGGATTCATATAGCTCCGTATCTTTTCCAGCAGCGTAGCAGAAGAGCTGAAAAAACCGTTGTAGTCCGTGGCCCATTTGTTGTTGAAATCGTTTTTGAAAGACTCCAATTCGAGCAATCCCTGCTCCAATTTGCTGTTTATGTCTATCATCCAACTCCTTCTTCTATTAACGTATCGTATGTTTGCTTGTCTTTGCATGATAAGGTATGCTATTTTTTTATCCAGGTCTTCGCGATATCTCGCAAAGAGATTAATAACATCCTCGAAGAAACCGCTTCGCGGCTTTAATTCTTCGTCTAATTCTTTATCTAATAAAGAATCAATGGGTGAATGATTAGTGTTTAAATAACTTGTCATTCAGTAATTATATTAATATTTTATATTTTTTCTCCCTCCTGCCGCTCTTCGGCACAAGGGTTTTTGGTTTCGGCTGCAAATTATTCGCAACCAGAACTTTTGCAAAGATAGTTATTCTTTTATAAAACACCAAACTTCATATCTGTTTTTTTATACTAATGATGCGTTAAATTTCGCTTAACTATATTTATATACTTAATATTTAATAACTTGCAACTGTTCTTTTGTTTTTTGATTTAAATTTGATTGAGTGTTTTTGCAGCTAAAAGTGCAGAATTGTGAATATCGGCAAATATATCTTTGCTCAGGTCATTGACTTCATACCTCGCTATCAGTTCGACAAACTGGTAAAGAAGTACAAAGGTGACTGGCATGCAAAGGATCTGACATGCTATAATCAGTTGCTTCATCTCCTATTTGGACAGATTACAGGATGTGATTCCATTCGTGATATTTGCTTGTGTCTTGAAGCTCACGGCAGCAGCATTTATCATATAGGAATACGCAAGTCTGTTAATCAATCCAATCTGTGCCGTGCTAACGAGAAAAGAGATTACCGCATCTACGAAGGACTTGGAATGAATCTCATCGGCATAGTCCGACCTATGTACTCCAACACAAAGGTGGCAGAGATAACGATATATAATGTTCTCTATGCCCTTGACTCTACGACTATCTCAACAAGCATTGTCCTGGCAGCATGGGCTTTGGGCAAGTACAGCAAAGGTGCAGTCAAGATGCATACTTTGTTAGATCTTCGTGGAAGCATTCCTGCCAACATCCATATTACAGATGGTAAATGGCATGACAGTAACGAGCTGGATGAGATTGTGCCTGAGCCAC
>JAQXLR010000209.1 GCA_029012225.1 Clostridiales bacterium | reverse complement strand
AAATGAAACAACTGCATATATAAAGCAAAATCATATCAAGAATCCTGCTTTGCAGGATTCTTTTTTGTTCAATAGGAAATACCTTTCCTATTGAACAAAAATGCTCCGCAAGGATCGCACTGCGGTGGGAATGAATGATGTCACTGCCTCAACCCGCCGCAGGCGGAGAATCCTGTGGAACAGGATTCTTTTTTATATGGGCTTTAGCGTAAAACCAAAACCGGCCTGCTTTGTGGGTGGAATCAAATCCCTAGAGAGTGAAAAGTGCAAATCTTTCCGCAGCAATCTTGAATTTTCGAAAATATGCCGATATATAGAAAAGGAGAAGAAAGCAAAGAAGTTAAGAGACAAAAATGCGGAGAGTTTCTTATGGTTGCAGAAAGATTAAAGAGAAGTGAGAGGATAGAGCCAAAGAGAAAGGGGATTCCTGAGAGGCAGCAATATCGCAGGCATTTGTGGAATATGCTGTTTCTTGAGTTTTTGATTGGCAAGCTGCAAGAGAGAGATTTTTGGGATATGGAGGCAGACCTTGAGGTTCGTGCGGATGTTGAGATAATACAAGGGGCAGAAGCGGGAATTGGTGTTGGGATTAAAATAGAGGCACAGCCAGTTGCGCGAAGGAAGGAAACATATAAAAGTCGTGAGAGGAAGCTTTTGTCCGGCAGCCATGGCGCATTTCCCCCTATGGGGAGAGATACACTGGAGCTCTCCTTATTTTGCTTTGAAAATATGCTATGCTCGGAAAATTATATGATTCTTGCGGCATGCGTAAAGAGAACGGAAAGTTTGATTGCGGACAGACTGTTTTGTGAGGCACGCAGGATTATGGAGGACTATTATGGTGGGGGCGTAGACTTGGTGACGTTGGAGGTAATTTACCGCCAATACTGTCTTTTTGGAGAGTTGTCTGCAGTATATGAGTGCTTTGCCAGAGAGAATGCGAGAAGGGCGGTGCTCAAAAATAGGGAAGAAGGAAAAATGCTGGTGGAGGAGAGCGGACTAAGCTGGGCAGGGACAACCTATTACAATGCGGCTTATTACAGACAGTGTCAAAAGGTTGCGGAGCGTTTGCGTGAAATCACGCTGGAAACGGCAGGTGAGCGGAGCATTCCTGCTTTTGACTTTGAGGAGGCAGAGGAGCAAAGTAGATTTTATGCAGATGGTGGGTTGACCTTCCATGGTGTATTTGAGTGGCTTCAAAGGCAAAATAATTTTCCGGCTATGCATTATGGCTTCCAGGATAAGACAAAGGAGCCGCCGGAGTGCTTTCTCTATCTGTATCGAAACGGATATGATGTATGGGAGGAGCAGGGAGTTTTTCGGTTAAAGGAAAAGCTAACGGAAATGTTTGACGGTATGGCCTGTGAGGAAAAGCTGGAGAAAAGCTTTCGGATAAGCGGAGGGACGGATTATCACAATGGGGAAAGCTATCTGCTGCAGGAGGAGGAGGGCTTTCGTGGTCAGATTATGGATTTTCTTCGAAACTTCCGCTTGTTTCGTGTATGTGGCTGTGTAGAGCTTTTGTTTGCGGGAAGATAGCAGAGGCAGCACTGCTGCGGAGGCTAGACTCCCAGCAGACAGTGCATCAGACGATTGTTATCCTCCGGCTTCATAACGCAGAAGCGAATGTATTTTTGGTTAAGAAACGGAAAGGTTGAGCAGTCACGAAGCATCATTTTTTCTCGGATTGCCCGCTCAAACAAATCCTCCGAAGTGACCTCCTTTCGCAGGATACGAGCCAGCATAAAGTTGGCACTTGGCGGATATACCTTGAAATCGGGATGCGCTTGGAAGGCTTGGTAAATACGTCTTCTTTCTGTCGTAATAAGCTGTCTTGTAGCCTGAATATAAGCGGTGTCGGAAAACATGGTCTCTCCTGCAATGACAGCAAGTGAGTGAATCGTCCATGGATTTTGTCTGGTGTTGATTGCTTTAATCAAATCATGATTTCCGGTAATGGCATAGCCTAAGCGCAGACCGGGAGCGGCAAAAAACTTAGAGGTACCACGCAAAATTACAATATTATTGTAATAATTTGTCAGGGACACGGCAGAGATTTCTTCCATGTGCTCTGAAAATTCTACATATGTCTCGTCAACCATCACATAAATTCCATATTGCTTGCAGGCGTCCAGAATATGACGCATTTTTGCATTTGAAATACAAGAGGAGGTTGGGTTGTTGGGATTGCAGATGACAAGCAAATCGATGCTTTCATTCAAGTGCGAGAGAAAATCCTCCAAGTTTAGCGCAAAATTTTCATTTTCTTTTAACGGATAATAGAGCGTTGTTCCGCCACCAAGTGTAATCTCCCGCTCGTATTCCGAATAGGTGGGACCTATGACGAGTGCTTTTTGGGGATGCGCAATCTGAATAAAAAGGGAAATTAACTCAGTTGATCCATTGCCTACCACAACATTTGTGTATTCTGTGCCGCAATAGGCAGCGATGCATTTGCGCAAAGAGGTATACTCCCTGTCGGGATAGGTGGATATGATATCAATTTTATCTGCAAGGGTCGCACGGAGCAGAGGGGAAATACCAAGAGGATTGACATTTGCAGAAAAACTTACGATTTCTTCTTTTTTTATACCGAATTGCTCCTCTATCGTTTCCAAATCACTTCCGTGAAAGTGGTCTTTGTGTTTTATCATTGATAACTCCTCCAAATTAGTTTATAATTTATTATAATAGTTGCGTACGAAAAAGCAATAGAAGAGGTGTGAATTTGCAAAAACGCATACAGCAGTTAGCATCAGGAAAATTTGAATACGATGCGCCGCTTCTCTCCTTTTCGACAGAGCAGGTTTCTGTTGAGGTGTTGGAAGGAAAAGATTGCATGGGAGACTTTATCATAAAGAGCACGAACGGTGTGCCCATGCACGGCAGAGTTTTTACCTCTGATGCAAGAATTGAGTGTCTTACACCGCAGTTTAAGGGAGAGGAAGCAAGGATTCGCTATCAATTTCATAGCAACGGATTATTGGAAGGGGATATTCACAAGGGAGAGTTTTACATAATCTGCAATCATGGCGAATACAACCTTTCTTTTGTTGCGTCTGTGTTTCGATTGTATGCAGACTCGTCCATCGGGCGGATAAAAAGCCTATCTGATTTTGCCGCGCTTGCCCATCAGGATGCCGCAGAGGCTTATAAGCTTTTTTGTTCTCCCAATTTTAAAAATATTTTAAAGGGAGAGGACAGCAGAGCGCGTCTTATTTATGAGGGACTTGGCAAAGAGGGCTGCTCGCGCCAGAAGATGGAAGAGTTTTTGATTGCAATCGGCAAGAAAACTCCGGTTCAGCTTTCTGTCCCAAGGGAAAGGATAGAGCGATACGGGCTTACTGAGACGGTAAAGGAAGTCTTGGAACTACACAGAAGTCATTGGGGATATGTGCACATTACCGTAGCTTCCGATGCGGATTTTTTGGTTCCGGAAAAAAAGCAGCTGACCGAGGAGGATTTTGTCGGAAGTGTCTGCATGCTTGCGTATTATATCGATGTAAATGCGATGCACGGCGGAAAAAATTATGGTCGCCTCCTGCTTTCGTTTGCGGGTGGAACGCTTTGTGTTGAGGTGTGTGCCGTAGCTTTGAAGGAGAGAACTCCGGAGGAAAAGAAGGAGCGCTTTGACTTAAGGGAAAGTCGGATTGCTCTGATGAAGCTGTATATTGATTATCGTCTGAAAAAAATTGTGACCGGTGTGTGGGCAAGCAAATCCATTGAGATTTTAGATGGATGGGTGCAAAAAGAGAGTTCCCTCTCTCTTTCTTCACTCATGAAAGCGCAGGCCTTAATCATAAACAAGCAGCGGCAGGAAGCGACTTGGATACTTGAGGATTTTAAGCGGGAGTATCAGGAAAGAGAGGATGCGCTTTGGGGCTATTATCTGTATCTTTGTACCTTGCTGGAGAGAGAGCCATCCTATGTAACCAGAATGACCGCGCAGATTGAGATGCTGTTTCAAAAAAAACAGGACAGCGCATTGTTGTTTTGGATTCTGCTTTTTACAAAGGAGGAATATTGTCGCAATAACCTACGGCGGTATAAGGCAATTGAACAGTGGATGTTAAAAGAGAGCTGTAGTCCGTTTTTCTATATGGAGGCATATTATCTGGTCTGGCAGGAGCCGTATCTTTTGGGGAGTCTGGACGATTTTGCCATACGAGTTTTAAATTGGGCGAGAAAGCAGGAGGCGATTTCACGGGATATTGCAATCCAGGTTATGAATGGTGTGGCGCAGAAGCACGATTTTAATCGAGAGCTCTATCAGATTTTAGAGGCTTGCTATGCAGTGTATCCACAGGAGGAGATGCTCCATGCAATCTGTGGCTATCTGGTTAAGGGGCAGCAGTTCGACATGAAATATCATGCGTGGTATGCACTTGGAATTGAGCGGGGAATTCGTATTACCGGATTGTATGAGGCATATCTGATGTCCTTTGACGGCAGACAGATAGAGTGTGTTCCCAAAATGATTCAGATGTATTTTCAGTATAGTACGAATATTTCGTATCATCAGCGTGCCATTCTTTTTGTCAATATTATTGCGGGGAAACGCAAGCAGCCGGAGGTATACCACAAGTACATCAAGACCATGGAGCAGTTTACGAAGGAGCAGATTGCGCAGGGGCACATCGACGACAATCTTGCGGTGGTTTATGGGGAAATGCTGCAGAGGGGAATTCTGGATGAGAAGCTTGCGAGGGAGCTTGCAGACCTTCTTTTTACTCATCGGCTGACCTGTGAAAACAGGCATATTGCGCGAGCTGTCATCTGGCATCGGGAGGAAGAAAATCCGCAGGTGGTGAGCTTTACAAACGGTGTGGCGTATTTTCATGCCTATACGGATGATTATTGCATCATTCTGGAGGATTCTTTTGGAAATTCCTTTGTGAGAACGGTTGCCTATGTGGATGAGCCGTTGATGCAGCCCGAGCGATATTTGGAAGAGTGTATAAAGCTGGTGCCGGACGTGCTTTCCTATCATTTGTATCGTTTTGCTGCGAAGCACAAGGAGGAGGATTTTTTGCTATTGCTGCAATCGGATCAGGTGAGCGACTGCTATAAGGCATCTCTGCTGCCGGATGTCATACGCTTTTATCGAGAGAAACGCTCCGGTGACTTGCATGATAACGGTCTTATTGATGTATTTCTTTCGCAGGCAAGCCTGCGGCGTATCACATCAAAGGAACAACATGATCTAGCAGAGCTTTTGATAGAGACACACAGGTATGAAAAAGCATATTGGCTGGCACAAAGCTTTGGATATGATTTTATGGGGAGTGCCGCACGGCTTAGGCTGTGCAGCTATGGAATAGCGGAGCTGGATTTTGAGGAAGATGATTTTTTATCAGACCTTGTAGAGAATACGTTTTTTCAAGACCAATATGATGAGAGTATGGTTTGCTACCTCTGCAGATTTTACGTCGGGGCAACGAGCCGTATGGCAAGGCTGTGGAGTGTGGCAGGCGAGATGGGGGCAGATCGGTTTGGGCTGGAAGAACGCATTTTGACGCAGATGCTTTATACCACAGAGTATATACCGAATGCCGCTGAGATTTATGAGAGCTATTGTGAAAAAGGCGGCAGAGAGCCTTTGTGTACCGCATATCTTTCTTATTTCTCAGACTGCTATGTAAGAAAAGACGGGATGATACCAGAGAATGTCTTTTCTCGGATAAAGGAGCGGTATCTGGATGGGGAGGAATTAAATTCTGCCTGTGAGCTGGCTCTTTTTAAGCATTTGGCATGGAAGGAGGAGAAGTCGGAGCAAGAGAGCGGTATGGTAGACAGACTGCTTGAAAAATATATGGCAGAGGGGATTTTCTTTGCATTTTATAAAAATCTGGATGAGAAGCTGCTGCGAAAATATCAGCTGGAGGACAAGAGCTTTGTCGAATGCCATACTGCCCCAAAGCAGCGTATTACCATACACTATCGGACGGAGACGGAGGAGTACAGGAGAGAGAGTATGACGGAGATGTATGACGGCATTTATGTCAAGTCCTTTGTACTTTTCTTTGGCGATACACTTCAATATTATATTGAAGAGGAGAAAAAGGATGGCTCGGAGATAACGAGAAGTGGCTGCATCCATCTGAAAGAAACAGATGGTACTGTACAGGGAAGTTATGCAAGGCTTAATCAAATGCTGTTGGCAAAGAACCTACAGAATAAAAAGGACTTGGAGCAGCAGGTAAGAGATTATTTTGAAATGCAGTGCGTAACAGAGAAACTGTTTCGGCTGTTATAGATGGGAAATAGTGGAGGAGGAAGATGGAGAATCCGTATTATCTCGGGATTGATTTGGACGATGAGAATGCTGTGGTCAGCTTTTTTCAACCGAATCGAAGGGAGCCGGAGACAATCAGCATGATTGCCGGCAGTGAAAAATTTCAGATTCCGGTGCTGCTTGCCCAAAAGGAAGGGGAACAGCAATGGGTAATCGGCGAGGAGGCGGCAAGAGAAGACGTGTATTTTGCAGAGCAGAGAGCAGACCGACTTCTTGGGCGTGCGCTCAATGGGGAGACTCTCTTGATAAACGGGACAACCTATCATGCACGAGAGCTTTTCGCGATTTATCTGAAAAAAATTTTGCTTCTGGCGAGAGGTCTTGGCAGAGCGCAGAAGGTGGATTTGATCGTGATTTGCCTTGACCGACTGACAAAGGAGCGTGTACAGCTTTTTTCGGAGCTTGCAAAGGAGCTTGGGATAGCAGGAGAAAGACTGACTCTGATTGACAGAAAGGAGAGCTTTTATTATTTTACCTACTGTCAGAAGGAGGAGCTGACCTTGCATGAGGTTTGCCTTTTCGATTACCGTAAGGATGAAATCTGCTGCTGTCGAATAAAGAGAAATCAAAAGACAAAGCCACAGCTTGTGACCTTGTCGGAGGAGACCTATTCGGTGGAGCCTGCGAAGAAGGACATTTCCTTTTTGCGTATTTTAAGAGAGGCTTTTTCCGGTCATATCGTTTCTGCAGTCTATCTGATGGGAGAGGGCTTTGACGGAGACTGGATGAAGGAGTCGGTGGCGTTTTTGTGCAGAGGGCGTCGTGCGTTTATCGGAAAGAATCTATATTCAAAAGGAGCCTGCTATGCAGCGGCAGTCAAGGATGGACAGATGGATTGGGAGTATGCCTATATGGGCGAGAGCGAGATGAAGGGCAATGTCTGTCTAAAGCTTTTCAACAAAGGAGTGCCTGAATGGTATACCCTCATTCGTGCGGGCGATAACCGATATGAGGTGTGGGGAAGCTGTGAGGTGCTCCTCTCCGGAACACCTGAGATTGATTTTTGGCTAAAGCCTCCGGTCGGCAGGGAGGCAAAGGTCGAAAAGGTCACACTGGCAGACCTTCCGCAAAGGCCGGATAAAACAACGCGAATCCGCATTACGGCAAGACCCTTGTCCGATACTCGCGTACAGATACAGCTGGAGGATTTGGGGTTTGGAGAATTGTTTGAGAGTTCGAAAAAGGTCTGGGAATATGAGATGTCTTTGGGTGTGACAAGATAGACAAAGAGGAAAAGGGTGTGCAAGAAGGATGGGAGAATTGATATTGTGCAGTCAGGCATTGGCCAAGCTGCCTTACGAGCTAAAGGATACACCGCTTCATATTTACTCTCTGGAGGAATTAAGCTATTATATAGAAAAGCAAATGTATCTGCTTGATACCGAATTTATGGATTGGGGCTTATGCGACTGGATAGAAAAGGAGCTTGGTCTTATAGGGACGGCTCAAAAGCTTAGAGAAATTTGTAAAAGTAAGGGACGGCTGTCTGATTTTGTCGCATGTATTCTGGAAGAGACGGGATATTATACAAAGCAGGAGCAGAGCCGAATCGTATCTACCCTACAGGAGATGGAGCAGAAATCTAAATACGAATGCAGGAAAATGAAGGCAGATCGGTATATGGAAAACCATTGGTATGTAAGAGCGGTTCTTGAGTACCGGAAGCTTTTACAGAGCGAGGAAAAGGATGCGGAGCTAATCGGCAAAGTATGGCATAACTTAGGCTGTGCCTATGCAAGATTGTTTTTGTTTGATGCTGCGGCAGAGTGCTTTGAGCAGGCATATAAGCGAAATGAAAACCCCGAATCTTTGTGGGAATATTTGTATGCCTATCTCTGCGGAAAGAACGAGGAGGGGTTTCGCAGAGCCGCAACGGAATATGAGTTGGATGGCAAGACGCTCGGCGAGCTTCTAAATCGGCTTCGTGAGGCAAGGAAGACAGAGGATTTGTCCCCAATCATAGAAAAAGAGGGCATTTGCGAGCAGCTGATCGGGTGGAAAACGGAGTATCTTACAAATTATAGGGTATAAGGAAGAGAGTTATGATTTTTAAGAAGTGGAAGAAGAAAGAGGCGGCAGTTGACAAGAAACTTCAAGAGCTTGAGACTACAGTTCTCTCAGATCAGGATTACAAGGATTCTGAAAAGGTGGAGAAGTATGTCGTGGAGCGATTGGAACAAATGATAGAGCTTACCAAGGAGATTGAGGATGGAAAAGCGGAATATAAAATGGTAACGGCATATCTCAACGACATCCAGACTTTGGAAAACCTGCCCGAGGAGGAGCGCTCGAAAATCACAGAGATTGCTACCAATGTAGTGCAGCTGAATCGTGCAAGGACGGAATTTTTAAAATCTTCGAAAAAGATGTCGGATGCGCAGTTTTCTCACTTTCAACAGGAGGAGAAGGAGATACCCGATGCAATCAAGCGTCTGCTCGCAAATGAGACTTATCGCGATACGCTCAAAAAAGATATGAAATATCTGGAGCGAGAGAAGTCGGAGTGGGTGCTCCGCAGAGAATATTTATGGCATCAGCAGCGCAGTCTGAAAAATGTGCTTTATGTTGCAGTGGGCATTGCAGCGACGGCAGCAGTTGTGATTGCAATTTTACAGTTTGGATTTGAGATAGATTGCGGATATATATGGCCGATTTTTGCCTTTCTTACCGCAGTTACCATCTGCGCTCTTTACATAAAAATTCAGAACGATGAAAAGGAGTATGCCGAGTCCGAGCGGTGCCTCAACAAGGCAATTGTATTGCAAAATAAGGTAAAGCTTAAGTATGTCGGTGTTGAAAATGCCGTCGAATACACCTGTGAGAAATATCATGTCGGCAGCGGACAGGAGCTGAGCCAATGCTGGGACTGTTATATGGAGGCTGTCCGGGAGAAGGAGAAGTACCAGAAGACAAATGAGGATTTGGATTATTTTAATGCGCGTCTAATCAGAGAGCTTTCAAAGTATCCGATGCATGATGCAAGAGTGTGGATTACACAGGCGATTGCACTTGTAGACCCCAAGGAGATGGTGGAGGTAAAGCATGACCTGATAAACCGCAGACAGAAGCTGCGGCAGAGAATAGAGTATCATCTTTCCATTATAAAAGAACAAAAGTCGGAGACAGAAAAGCTGATGGACAAGGTAGGAGATATGCGTCCTCGGATGGAGGAGATTTTGTCTGCGGTCGATAAATTGAGCGAAGCCATGTAGGCTTCGCTTCATTTATGTGCTTATATGCACCAAATGCAATTTTAGAACATAAATTAAAAAGAAAGCTGTTTGGAAAGGAAAAGAAATGCGAAATTATAATATGTCCGGCGGAATGGAGAGAAGATATGGATGCGGTTATGACAGAGAGCAGTCAGGCATGCAGAAAAATCCATGTGACAGAGGCATGGAACACAAGATGCAAGGAGAATATGTAGTGGGTATGGCATATGTACCATGGCAATATTTTTCAACTGTTTATGAGATAGATCGGGCACTTGAAGTGGGAACGATTTTTCCGGAGCTGGATAAACCGTTTCGCCCACAGGGGAGGGGGATGGTAAGACGATGATGACAAATCAGATGGGCGATGTCAGCCAGATGAATCAGGCACAGCTTCTTCATTGGATTGATATGGTTAGCTTTGCAGTAGTGGAGATTACGGAATATCTGGATTCACATCCAAAGGATGAGGAGGCAATGAAATATTTTAATTATTATGCGAAGCTTCGGAGAGAGGCATTGTGTGTTTATGGGGAAAAATACGGACCGCTGACGATTGATACGGCAAATCCGCAGCAATATTGGGAGTGGGCCTCTCAGCCGTGGCCGTGGGAAGGAGGCAGCTGCTAATGTGGAATTATGAGAAACGATTGCAGTATCCTGTCAATATTACAAGACCGAATGCAAAGCTGGCACAGATTATTATCAGTCAGTATGGCGGTCCGGACGGAGAGATGGGAGCCTCCATGCGCTATCTGTCCCAGCGCTATAGCATGCCGTTTCGGAAGGTGTCCGGTATTTTAACCGATATCGGAACAGAGGAATTAGCACATCTTGAAATGGTAGCAACCATTGTCCGTCAGCTTACAAAGGGCTTATCTGCAGAAGAACTTGAGGCAGCAGGCTTTGCCCCCTACTATGTGGATCACACAGTCGGCATTTGGCCGCAGGCCGCGGGCGGGATTCCCTTTAATGCCTGCGAATTCCAGTCAAAGGGAGATGCCATTACAGACCTGTTTGAGGATATGGCAGCAGAGCAGAAGGCGAGAACGACCTACGATAACATTTTACGTCTGGTAAAAGACCCCGAGGTCTGCGACCCGATACGCTTTCTGCGTCAAAGAGAAATTGTGCATTTTCAAAGATTCGGCGAAGGACTTCGTCTCGTACAGGATGAACTGGACAGCAGGAATTTCTATGTCTGCAATCCGGAATTTGATCCGGGATGCGCAGACGGAACCTGTGACTGCAACTGCAATAAATAAGAGCAAAAAGAGAGCGAAAGCTCTCTTTTTGCAGGTTCTGATTTTTAGAGATATCATGCAAGCATGACGTACAGTTGACATGTTTTGCGCAGTATGATAAAAATTACAAGGAGAAATTATAAAAATCGACAGACAAGAGCCAATATGTAACTATACAATATGGGCTACTGTATTCACAAAATCAGGTGGCAGCAGGGCTTCGGCAATGAGATTGTCATGCTCCTTCTTGCATGGCTGAAAGCCCACGGTGCGACAAAGTTTATGGCAGCGGATAAAGCCATTGACAGTTATTGTACAAAGGATTAGTATGAAGTGAGTTCGTTTTGTGTAACGACAAAAACACGATAAGACAAAGAGAAAGGCGACATACGCTATGACATTAGATGAGCTACAGGTTGGAGAGGCAGCAATCATTACGGAAGTAGGGGGCGAAGGAGCTTTGCGCTGCCGCCTGCTTGATATGGGATTGATTCCAAAGACAAGGGTGGAGGTACGTAAGATTGCCCCGATGGGCGACCCAATGGAAATCAGGCTACGAGGCTATGAGCTTACCCTGCGTAAGGAGGATGCGAGAAAAATCGAAATTGAGGAGGAAAAGGCATGATATTTGCATTGGCAGGAAACCAAAACTGCGGAAAGACCACCTTGTTTAATCAGCTGACCGGTGCAAATCAGCATGTAGGAAATTTTCCCGGCGTTACGGTAGACCAGAAAATGGGACAGATTCGCTCCGCAAAGGACTGTACCGTTGTAGACCTTCCCGGCATCTACTCGATACGTCCGTACACCAGTGAAGAGATTGTGACAAGAGATTTCATTTTAAATCAAAAGCCGGACGGAGTGATTAATATTGTAGATGCGACCAATATAGAGCGCAATCTCTATTTGACGCTTCAGCTTCTGGAGATGCGGATTCCCATGGTTTTGGCTTTGAATATGATGGACGAGGTAAGGGGAAACGGAGGTTCCATTGATTATAATAAAATGGCGGAGGCGCTGGGGATTCCGGTTATTCCCATCAGTGCGGCAAAGGATGAAGGGATTGAGGATTTGATTGAGGCGATTGTGCATGTCTCCCGCAAGAAAATCATGCCCAAGGTCATGGATTTTTGTGAGCAGGGGCCGGTGCATCGCTGCATTCACGCGGTTTCGCATCAAGTGGAGGATCACGCGATCAACATGGGGATGTCACCGAGATTTGCTGCCACAAAAATCGTGGAGGGAGATACGGATATGATTGCCCGTCTTTCCCTTTCTCAAAATGAGTTTGAGATGATGGAGCATAGTATTCTGGAAATGGAAACGGATTGCGGTCTTGACCGGAATGCCGCGTTGGCAGACATGCGCTACCGATTTATCGAAAAGGTATGTGAGAAAACCGTAAAAAAGGGACGGGAGAGCAGAGAGCATATCCGAAGCGTGAAAATTGATACGGTTTTAACAAACAAATATCTTGCGATTCCCGTGTTCCTTAGCATGATGCTCTTGATTTTTTGGATGACCTTTCATGTCATCGGAGCCTACTTAAGTGATTTGCTGGCAATGGGAATTGATGCTTTTACAGGTTTATGTGACCGCCTGCTTACGGCTTATGAAATCAATCCGGTGATGCAAAGCCTGATTGTTGACGGTATTTTTGCCGGAGTAGGAAGTGTTTTAAGCTTTCTCCCTATTATCGTGGTGCTGTTCTTTTTCCTATCGATTCTGGAGGATTCCGGTTATATGGCAAGAGTGGCATTTGTTATGGATAAGCCGCTGCGTAAAATCGGTTTGTCCGGCAGAAGCGTTGTCCCGATGCTGATTGGCTTTGGATGTACGGTACCGGCAGTCATGGCGACAAGAACACTCTCCTCAGACAGAGATCGGAAAATGACAATTATGCTGACACCGTTTATGAGCTGTTCTGCAAAAATTCCGATTTATGCGGTTTTCGCATCGGCGTTTTTCAGGGGAAGGGAAGCGGTTGTCATGATTGTACTCTATGTGACAGGAATCTTGGTGGGTATCCTATCGGCTCTTATCCTTAACCGCACTACATTTCGGGGCAACTCGATTCCGTTTGTGATGGAGCTTCCAAACTATAGATTTCCCTCTGCAAGAAGTGTTTGTCAGCTGATGTGGGACAAGGCAAAAGATTTTTTGCAAAGAGCCTTTACCGTTATTTTTTTGGGGACGATTGTCATCTGGTTTTTGCAGACCTTTGATGTGCGGTTAAATGTGGTCTCCGAGAGCACGGACAGCCTGCTTGCACTGGTGGGACAGTGGATTTCTCCTTTGTTTTTGCCGCTTGGGTTTTCGGATTGGCGTGTCTCAACAGAACTTATTACAGGCTTTATGGCAAAGGAGGCGGTTGTCAGCACGCTGAGCGTTTTGACAAGAGCTTCTACGTCAGAGCTGCCCGCTGTGCTTGGCGGGATGTTTTCCGGTATCTCCGCGGCGAGCTTCCTTGTTTTTACACTGCTTTATACACCCTGTATTGCAGCGGTGGCAGCGGTAAAGCGTGAGATGGGAAGCGCAAGGGGAGCCCTGCTTGTTGTATTGCTTCAATGTCTGATTGCATGGCTTGCAGCATTTTTTGTCTATCAGGTTGGAGGTCTGTTTGTGTAGGCGTAGGCTTGTCAGAAGAACAAAATTGTTATATAATTGCGCAATAGATTTTAGAATGGAGAGTATAGAGAGTATGAGTAAAGTAAGAACGAGATTTGCGCCCAGCCCAACAGGGAGGATGCATGTGGGAAATCTGCGCTCTGCCTTATATGAATTTTTAATTGCAAAGCATGCAGGAGGCGACTTTTTACTGCGAATTGAGGATACCGACCAAGAGCGTCTTGTGGAAGGAGCAGTTGATATTATAAATCGGACACTAAAGGAGACCGGGCTCATCCATGATGAGGGGCCGGATAAGGACGGAGGCTTTGGCCCTTATATCCAGAGTGAGCGAATGAAGACCGGAATCTATCTGAAATATGCGAAGGAGCTGGTGGAAAAGGGAGAGGCATATTATTGCTTTTGTGACAGGGAGCGTCTTGCTTCTCTGAAAAATGAGGTTGTGGAGGGAAAGGAAATTACCCTTTACGATAAGCATTGCCTTGGACTTTCCAAGGAGGAAGTCGAGGCAAATCTTGCACAAGGAAAGCCCTTTGTGATTCGCCAGAACATTCCAAAGGAGGGGACAACGACCTTTCATGATGAGCTCTATGGCGATATTACCGTGCAAAATGCAGAGCTTGACGATATGATTTTGATAAAGTCAGACGGCTATCCCACCTATAATTTTGCAAACGTGGTAGATGACCACACGATGAACATCACTCATGTAGTGAGAGGAAATGAATATCTTTCCTCCGCTCCCAAATACCAGAGGCTTTATGATGCGTTCGGGTGGGAGTCTCCCGTTTACATCCATCTTCCTCTGATTACGGACGAGAATCACAAAAAGCTCTCAAAAAGAAGCGGGCACTCCTCGTTTGAGGACTTGCTTGAGCAGGGATTTTTGACGGAGGCAGTCGTAAACTATATTGCGCTGCTTGGCTGGAGTCCGGAGGAGAATCGTGAGATTTTTACTTTAGAGGAGCTGGTTCGTGATTTTGATTATCACAGAATCAGTAAATCCCCCGCGGTATTTGATTCCACGAAGCTAAAGTGGATGAATGGCGAATATCTAAAGGCAATGGATTTTGATGCGTTTTATGAGAAGGCAGAGGATTATCTTCGCGCAGTCATTACAAAAGACCTTGATTTGAAAAAGATTGCAGCGATGGTCAAGACAAGAATCGAGGTTTTCCCTGATATCAAGGAACACGTCGATTTCTTTGAAAAGCTGCCTGATTATGACATTGCAATGTATACGCACAAGAAGATGAAGACGACGGCAGAGACTTCCCTTGCAGTTTTAACGGATGTTCTTCCGATCTTAGAAGCGCAGGAGGATTTTTCCAATGATGCGCTGTACGCAGCCTTAAGTGCATACGTGGAGGAGAAGGGGGTAAAAAACGGCTATGTGATGTGGCCGATTCGAACTGCCGTTTCCGGAAAGCAGATGACACCGGGTGGTGCGACAGAGCTGATGGAGGTTCTTGGAAAAGAGGAATCCATCGCAAGAATCAAGACAGGAATCACATTACTATCGAGGTAATCTATGAGTTTTAACCCATCTCAGGCTAAGGCCATCCATCATAAGGATGGCCCGATGCTCGTATTGGCCGGTCCCGGCTCCGGCAAAACCCTTGTAATCACGGAACGAACCAGATATTTAATTGAGGAATGTGGGATAAGCCCCGCAAACATCCTAGTAATTACCTTTACAAAGGCGGCTGCTGCAGAAATGAAGGAGCGTTTTTTGCGCTTATCCGATGCACCTGTATCCGTGACCTTTGGAACCTTTCATGCCGTATTTTTTATGATACTAAAGCATGCCTATCATTACAGCGCACAAAACATCATCCGGGAGGAGCAGCGCTATGCCGTTATCAAGGAGCTTGTGGAAAAGAGAAGGCTGGAGTATGAGGATGAAAACGAGTTTGTCACGGCAATCTTGGCAGAAATCGGCATGGTAAAAAATGCGGGAATCTCCATTGCCCATTATTACTCCAAAAACTGTGCCGAGGAAGTGTTTCGCAGTATTTATCATGCATATCAGGAATATCTCTACAAAAACAGACTGATTGATTTTGAGGATATGCTTGTCTATACCTATGAGCTTTTGTCCGAGCGTGGGGATATTCTTGCGCTCTGGCAGAACAAATACAGGTACATACTCATTGATGAGTTTCAGGATATCAATAAGATACAGTTTGACGTGATCAAGCTTTTGGCAGGTGAGAAAAAGAATCTGTTTGTAGTGGGAGATGATGACCAGTCCATCTATCGCTTCCGTGGAGCCAAACCGGAAATCATGCTTCGCTTTCGAGAGGATTTTCCTAAGGCAGATATGGTTCTTTTGGATATCAATTACAGGTCGTCTGCCCCGATTGTCGCAGGTGCTCTCAATCTGATTGGACACAACAAAGAACGCTTCGGGAAGCAGATTCGGGCAAAGCGGCAGCAGGGCGGAGGGATTGAATATGCCGTGTTTGAGAATCAGCGGGAACAAAACCTGCGGATTGTGCGTGACCTGCAAAAAATCATGGAGCAGGGCGGCAGTCTCTTGGAATGCGCGATTTTGTTTCGGACAAATACACAGCCGAGAGGTCTGATGGAGCAGCTGATGGAATACAATATCCCATTTTATACAAGAGACAGCATTCCAAACCTTTATGAGCACTGGATTGCGAAGGATCTCTTTGCATATATCCGGATTGCGCAGGGGAGCCGGGCAAGGAGCGATTTTTTAAAAATCATGAATCGTCCCAAGCGTTATATCAGCAGGGATTCCCTTGACGAGGATACGGTGGCGTTTGATGTGTGGGAATGGTATTATGAGGAGCAGCCGTGGGTGGCAAAACGAATCGGTAAGCTTGCACAGGATATCAAGGCACTGGGGCGGATGAGTCCGTACGCGGCAATCAATTATATCAGGAAGGGAATTGGCTATGACGATTTTTGCGAGGAGTATGCAGACTACCGAAGAATGAAGGTTGAGGATTTGTACGAAGTGTTAGAGGAGTTGCAGACAGGAGCGAAGGCATATGCCACCTTTGATGCATGGTTTTCGCATATTGAGGAATATACAAAAGAATTAGAGGCGCTCTCCCGTTCCAGACAGGAGCAAAAGGAGGGAGTCGTGCTCTCGACGCTTCACAGTGCAAAGGGACTGGAATATGAGACCGTTTATATGATTGATGTCAATGAAGGACTGATGCCGTATAAAAAGGCGATTTTGCCGCAGGACATTGAGGAAGAACGCAGAATGTTCTATGTGGGAATGACGCGTGCGAAAAAAAATCTGCATCTGTTCTCAGTAAAGCTGTTGAACAACAAAGATGCAGAGATTTCTCGGTTTATTGCAGAGTCAAAGGAGACCTTCACTCCTCTAACGAATTAAATTCTTCCTCATCAAGCCATTCATCAAAGCGGTCGGAAACAGCCTCGTACTCCTCATCATCGGCAATGTTTTCCAAGGAGGGATTGCCTTCTTCATCCTCTAAGTAGCGATAGATATAAACCTCGCCCTCCTCATTTGTCTCGCCGTTCTCGTCTAAGGGGAGCAGAGCGATATAGTCTTGCTTGTCCACGGTAAAGATGGTAAGAATTTCGCATTCCACCTGTGCGCCATCATCAAGATCAAGTGTGACAAGGATATCGGTATCATCATTTAACTGGTTGTTGTCTGCCATGGGACATACCTCTCTTTTTCTTATTTTGTTTCATCTTATCATAAAAGGAGAGGAATGAACAGGTGTTTTAAAAAGAAAGCCTATACAAATCTGCCGCAAAAAGGTATAATTTAGACACAAACTTGATTTGAGGAAGTGATAACAGCATGATTGATCAGAGAAAAGAGGGCAATTACCAGAAATTTGGGGTGCAGATAGAAAATGGTACGGTTATTTTTACTTTTGAGGCAGAGAAAGAAGATAACTGTGCCATTCTTTTCTACGGAAAAGATAAAAAACAAATAAAGCGCATGGAGGTTCCGGGCGAGTATTGCATCGGCTCTGTACGTTCTGTCGGAATAAGCGGAATCTCTGCAGAACAAATCATCTATAATTATGAAATCAACGGAAAGGTCATGACAGATGCCTATGCAGAGCGCATCATCGGGAGGGAAAAATGGAACGATGCGGGCAGAGAGCAGGAGAATTATGCCATCTATGGCGGTTATCAGGCAAAAGACTTCGACTGGGAAGATGACCGCCAGCCGGAGATCCCAAAAGATGAGATGGTGATGTACAAGCTCCATGTGCGTGGTTTTTCCATGGATGCGGGAATACGCGGCAAGACGCGGGGAACCTTTCGCGCCGTGCAAGAGAAGATTCCCTATTTGAAAAGCCTTGGGATTACGACGTTGGAGTTTATGCCGATGTACGAGTTTGAGGAGATGGAGAGATCCGAAAAGCAGGAATTTCCGACCTATTTAAATTGGGAGAGCAAGGAGGGGGATCTCATCTGCAAGGAGCTGCCAAAGGGGGAGAAAAAGGTCAACTATTGGGGCTACGTGCCGGGAAATTATTTTTCTGTAAAGGCTTCCTACAGCAGCACTCCCGATGCGGCAAGGGAGTGGAAGGAGTTGATCCGAAAGCTCCACGCAAATGGCATGGAATGTATTATGGAGATGTATTTTGATGAGCGGATGAATCAGAATGTAATTCTGGATGCGCTGCGCTTTTGGGTGCGGGAATATCACGTGGACGGCTTTCATTTGCTCGGAAGCTCTGTTCCGGTAACGGCAGTCGCGCAGGATATGCTTCTTAGTCGTACCAAGATTTTTTGTGAGGGCTTTGACCCGATGCTTTTTGAGAAAAAACGAAATTATCAAAATTTGTTTGTCTACAGTGATGAATACCTGTATCCGGTGCGTAGGATGCTAAACCATATGGGTGGCCGCATCGGAGATTTTCTTTGCCAACAGAAAAAGCAGCATGCGGCGCAGGGCTTTGTCAATTATATTGCAGGAAACAACGGCTTTACCCTGTTTGATTTGTTTAGCTATCAGGAAAAGCACAATGGCGCAAATGGGGAGGAGAATCGGGACGGCAGAAGCTGTAATTACAGCAGCAACTACGGAGCAGAGGGGCGCACGACAAAGCGTTACATCTGTGAAATCAGGGAACGCCAGCTTCGGAATGCGATTGCAATTTTGATGCTTGGGCAGGGAGTTCCCCTTTTGCTTTCCGGTGATGAGTTTGGCAACTCGCAGGATGGCAATAACAACGCATATTGTCAGTACAATAAAATCGGCTGGTTAAACTGGAAGCGCATGGAAAAGTATGGCTGGCTTTCTGAATTTACAAAAGAGATGATTTCCTTTCGCAGGAAGCATCCGATGATTGCTGCAAAGCAGCCGATGCAGGGCTGTGACTATGCAAATAAGGGATTTCCGGATTTGTCCTACCACGGAGAACACGCATGGCTTACGTCTCTTTCAGAGGACAGACAGTCTGTTGGTGTGATGTACTGCGGTGCCTATGCCGATTTGTCAGAATTTGTCTATGTCGGCTACAATTTTCACAATGGTCCCGCTAAGCTTGCGCTTCCAAAACTGCCGGATAAAATGAAATGGCGGCTTGTGATGGATACGGCAAGGGGAAGAGAGGCATTTTTGCCGGAGGGAGAGGAACAAAAGGAGGCGCAGGTTTCCTTGAAAGGACAAGCAATTGTGATTCTCCTTGGAAAAAACTGATAGTTTTGCTATAATGACGGCATGGATTGATAGGATGGAAAAGGAACGTCAAATGAAAGCTTGGAAACATTTTTGTACAGTCACATATCATAAAAGACTTGTTTTAAAAGGCTGCATGCAAGTTGGTCTGTATTGGCAGGGGCTGCTGCATGATCTCTCAAAATATTCTCCGACCGAATTTTTGATGGGATGTAGGTATTATCAGGGGGATATGAGTCCAAACAACGCAGAGCGGGAGGAGAGGGGATACTCCTCGGCATGGCTGCATCATAAGGGCAGAAACAAGCATCATATGGAATATTGGATTGACTATGCCACGCCCGAGAGGAGAGGGGGAAAAATTGAGCATAAGGCGATGTGCGGGATGAAAATGCCCATCCGCTATGTGGTTGAGATGTATGTGGACAGAGTGGCGGCGGCCAAGGTTTATCAAAAAGAAAGATATACGGATAAAAGTGCGTTAATATATTACAGAAACGGGAAGCAGTTTCATGTTTTGCATGAGGATTCGGCAGCATTGCTGG
>JAQXLR010000208.1 GCA_029012225.1 Clostridiales bacterium | reverse complement strand
GTGCATAATTTTGCATCAGGGTTTTGATTTCGTTTTTTTGCAGCTTCACATCCGGAAGCCCCTCCCGGCTCTTGTGATCTGCATTGCTTTTCTGTGGCATATCGCTTCTCCTGTATGTGCGGTAATCTATGGTTGATTTTCATATTAAGTATACCGCAATATTATGGCAAAATCTATCAATATTCGGGAACCAAAAGCAAAGCCCGATGACTGCTCCTCACAATTTTACTTTCCGCCGGCAACTATACATTTCAAATGCTCGGTGATATAATCGTATCAGGCTTACAGGCCTGATTTTTTATCTGGCGGCTACGATGATTCGCTTACTTTTTTATATTAGGAGGGCTTATGTGTACTGCTGCAACATATCAGACAAAGGATTTCTACATGGGGAGAACCCTGGATTATGAATTTTCATACGGGGAAAAGATAACTGTTATGCCCAGGAATTATCCTCTTGAGCTTCGCCACGGCGGCAGTATACCCTCTCACTATGCCATTATCGGCATGGCTCATATCGCAGACGATTATCCGCTTTACTATGATGCGGTCAACGAGATGGGGCTCGGCATAGCAGGGCTGAACTTTGTGGGAAACGCCATCTACAGCAATGTAAAAGACGGATGCCGAAACGTTGCTCAGTACGAATTCATTCCCTGGCTGCTGGGCCAGTGTGGGACTCTGGCTGAGGCCCGAGATCTTATTTCCCGCATGAATTTGGTCGGTACTCCGTACAGCGATACGCTGCCAACGGCCCAGCTTCACTGGATTATCGCCGATAAAAGCGGCGCTATCACCGTCGAATCGGTAGCAGACGGTCTGAAGGTTTACGAAAACCCGGTGGGCGTGCTGACAAATAATCCGCCCTTTGACAAGCAGATGTTTGCCCTGAATAATTATATGAAGCTCTCTCCAAGGCAGCCGGAAAACCTGTTTTCCGACAAGCTTCAGCTCAACGCCTATAGCCGGGGGATGGGCGCGCTTGGGCTGCCGGGGGACCTTTCTTCTGCCTCTCGCTTTGCAAGGGTGGCATTTACAAAACTGAATTCCATATCCTCCGGCTCTGAAGAAGACAGCGTGGGACAGTTCTTCCACATCCTCGGTTCCGTAGATCAGCAGCGCGGCTGCTGCGAGGTATCAGAGGGGAAATACGAGATCACAATTTATACCTCATGCTGTAATGCCTCTAGAGGTATCTATTACTATACCACCTACACCAACCATCAGATAACCGCTGTAGATATGCACCGGGAAGACCTTGACGGCAGCAAGCTTATCTGCTATCCAATGCTGGATAAGGAAGAGTTCCGTCAGCAGAATTAAAGGCTGACGTCCACATGGCGCAATCCGTTTTTTTGCGAATCTCAAAATACCATTGATGATTGAGACTGCCGAAAAAGTGGCTGAACGCCACTTTTTCGGCAGTCTCACACTTTGCATTCCTCTTAACCCCAAAGCATGCTGATCTGCTTCTTCCTACTCCGCAATTTCTTTCATACTTATTGTTTTTTCATCTGGCGAAGGAACAGCAAAACAGCTGCTGCAAGCGCCACAGCCCCATAGCACACGATCCACCAAATATGTGGAAGGATTCCGGAAAAATTCCCGGCCAGCACAGCTTTTTCCAAAGCAACGGCATGAATATAGGGCAGGATATTAGCTAATCTTTCAAAGACACCGCCAATCAGTGAAATGTCAAACCATGCGCCGGAAAACCACGCAGTCAGGATCGTCAGCAGAGCTCCGCATATTCCGCCTACCTGTTTTGTGTTGAGGATACTTCCAAAAAGAAGCCCCAATGCGATAAAGAACAGGGAAACGGGAATAATTAGCAGCACCGCATAGACAATGTAAACCGACCAGGTTAGCCCCAGCATAATAGCGGCAATATAGCATAGGGCGCACTGCGCCACCGCAATAGGCAGGATCGGCAGCACATAACCGAAGATAAAATCCGCTGAAGTCAGAGGCGTGGTATAGAGCCTTTGCAGAAGAGCGGTCTCCCTGTCCCTCGCAATCAACGTTGCGGAAAACAGGGTCATAAAGGAAAGGCCGAACACAGTAATGCCCGGGGTAAGAGTTTCGATCTCAAAAATGCTTACCGGCGCGTTTGCTCCAATCGCCCTCATAAGAAAAAGCAGGATCACCGGAAAACCAAGGCTGAACGCCACGTTAAGCGGATCGCGCAATATCTCTTTTGCGTTCCGGCTCGAAAAAGTAAGTAATCTCATATTCTCTCCTCTTTTTTTAAATCAAAACAATTACGTCCTTCTCCATTCCATCGGCGTAAATCTCAGGCCGTTCACGGCTTGTTCCTTATCCGTATCATGGAAACCGAGGTGATGATAAATCGGAACGGCATAAGGCGATGAATTTACCGTCATACTGCCGGCAGGGCACATTTGTAAAACCGTTTTGAACAGTTGGCTCCCGATGCCCCTTCCGTGATATTCGCCTTTTACAAAAAACAGAGCAATGTGCGCGCCCTCGCTTCGCGTCGCAATAACGCCAACCAACCTGTTTTCCATAAATGCACCGTACATACGGAGCTTGGACAGATAGCCTTCGTCGTGAATGCTTTTGTAAAACTCTGCAATCCCTTCTTCTGAATAATCAGGCGCCTCATATTCCATAAAAACATCCCAGACCAATAATAGGGCGTCCGCTGATTCGCTTTCTTTTAATTCTCTGACAGATATATCCGGCACCATTGCTCCACCCTCTCATACTCAATTTAGTTTTTCTTCACAATTGCTATAAATGCGTCCTCAAACTTCTCTTTGCCGGTCTGCCTTTTCAGTTCATCAGCCGTCCCCAGCGCAAGCAGCCGGCCTCCCTTCATAATACCGATACGGTCGGAAAGCGCTTCCGCTTCCTCCATGTAGTGGGTGGTCAGGATAATGGTGATCCGGCCCTTCAGGGTACGGATCACATCCCATAGATCACCTCGCGCCAGCACATCCAGCCCGAGGGTCGGCTCGTCCAAGAAAAGTATCTTGGGTTCGCTGATCAAAGCCATGGCAATGCTCAATCGCCGCTGCCAGCCCCCGGAGAGTTTACCGGCCTTCTTGCCGAGGACACCTGTCAGGTCAAATTGCCGGGAAAGCTCTTTGATTTTCTGCTGTCGCTTTTCCTTTGAAAAACCGTGAACGCCGCACATCAGCGCCAGATTTTCTTTTACCGTCAGACCGGGGGCGACGGCGGTCTCCTGGGGCGATACTCCGATTACATTCTTCACCGCTGCCGGATCGCTGACAATGCTGTTACCGTTCAGATAGGCATCCCCGCCGGTTGGCTTTGTCAAGCAGGAAAGCATCTTGATCGTGGTAGTTTTTCCTGCGCCGTTGACACCCAGCAGAGCGAACAGCTCTCCCTGCTCCACAAGCAGATCAAGGCTGTCCACAGCAGTCAGGTCTTTGTATTTCTTTGTAAGCTTATCTGTTTTGATGGCTTCCATCATATACCTCCTGTTTGGATAAAACAAAGCCAGTAAACCGTGTTTGTGTAAAAGTTCGTCAGCTCTATGTCCTGACATCCGGCTCTTTGACCACTGTTATTTGCAATTTTTCTGAGAAAAGCGGTATTTCAGTCCCACATATGCGTCTGTCAAGACCTCGCTTACGGTGTCTAAATCCCATTCCAGATATGAAGTCGCTATCATCGTGGCAATTCCATGGACATACACCCACATCTCTAAATGGAATCGATATGCGTCCTCCTCGCTGAGCCCGGTTTGCTTTTGTATTTCCTCAATCAGCGGTTTTATGGAATCCCCCTCATCAAATGTCTCACGAGAACGGTCACGCATATAAAGCAGCTTGAAAAGCTCCTTTTCTTCCTTCGCAAAGCATATATACGCAATTCCGCTGGCTTTATAAGGAGGATATTGACCGCTTTCCATAGTCTCCCGTATGCGGGCTTGGCTCAATTTTTCCGCCGCCTTCAGGACTTCGTTTTGTACTTCTTCCATATTCTCAAACAGGCTGAAAATCGGCTTTACGGAGGATCCCAGTTTTGCCCCCAGTCCCCGCGCGGTTACGGCGGCAATGCCGCTTTCTCTCGTCAGATCCAACGCAGCCTGAATAATTTCCTCTCTGGTAAACTTAAACTTGGGCGGCATTTTCTTTCCCTCCTTGTTCGGCAACATAATAAGAAACTTATATTGCGCAACATCTGTTATCTATTATACTCTTTGCTCAGCGAAAGTCAATGGCATTCAGATTTTTGAGTGATCCCAGTATGTGTTTGCCTATCTGCGCGCCCATATTATTTGAGAATATCAAAAAAAGTGGCGTCGGCCACTTTTTCGACAGTCTCCTTTTTTCGTATGCGCAGCAGAGTTATCCGCCCCCATTCGAGGGCGGATATAATGCCATGCTACTTTGCGGCGCTGTTGCGAAGCTTGTCCAGCCTGCGGTTTCTCAGCGTAAGTATCAGATCCGTGGTTACCATTATGAGATCCAGTATGTAAACTACGACCACATAGGTTATGCTTCCGCTGATCAGCTTGCCCGCTAGGCCTATTGCATAACCCAAGAAAATACAGAGCTCGAACAACAAGCTCTTTCCTTCAGCTGTTCTGGATCTTATGGACTTCGCTATATTAAGCGGCCACGATATTCCAAACAGCACCAGCATTGCAGTTTCAAAAACCTGTGCCATATCTGCCGTCAGGCTACATTGCCCGACGCTCCTTTCTTTTGTTGCCCGGCATCGCAAAGATTGATTTGCGCTTTATCCTTATCAGATGCCGAGTATTTTAACATGCTTATCCACATGGTTGAGCAACTCACAGCCGTCCTCTGTGGCTATTACCAGATCCTCCACCCTTACGCCGAACTCGCCGGGCAGGTATACGCCAGGCTCTATGGAGAATATCATGCCTGGCTGGACGGTATTGGTATTGATGGAGCTTACATCGCCCTTTTCGTGGTCTTCCATGCCTATGAAGTGGCCCAGCCTGTGGGTAAAGTACTCTCCGTAGCCTGCGGCGGAGATATGATTGCGGGCCTCGGCGTCTATATCGCAGAAGCGCACGCCCGGACGTATGAGCTTTTCCGCCTTCTCGTTGGCCTCGCGCACCAGATCATGTATGGCTGTATACTTTGGATCAGCTTTCTTCCAGAAGTAGGTGCGGGTCATATCGGAGCAGTAGTGATCCTTCCTGCAGCCTATGTCTATTACTATGCAGTCGCCT
>JAQXLR010000207.1 GCA_029012225.1 Clostridiales bacterium | reverse complement strand
GTAAGCGGATCGCTTAAGCAGCTGTAATCGACATCCGGTGTGTCATGAGGCGCCCACTGTGGGTCGGAAAAAATATAGATATCTGCCTCTTTTCCGTCGCCGATTGGTCTGGAGCTTTGATACATCTTGACGTATTCATCCGACATGTACTGAAAGTTGAGCATCCAGTTATAAAGGATGTTTTCCTCGCCTTCCGGAATCAAAAGATGTGCCTTTACCATAAATTCCGGATCCAGACCGATATAGCACTCTGCATGATACAGTGTCTTCCATCTCGTCTCATAGACCGCATCCATCACGACCTTATCCAGCTTCTCTGCATCCACTCCGGGCTCGCCTTTGATACGCCGTGCTGCCGCATAGCGTCCGGTTACGGCTCCGTCGTTAAACAGCAAAACCTTTGATTCCCTGTCAAGACCAATCAATTCCGCATCCTTAATCTGCATATCGGTAATGATGGTTCCCGGCGAATTTTTTGCCAACTCGTATGCTTCTCGCAAGGTGTCCACCTTTACTACATTATTCCCGTAAAAAGCAGCCTCAATAATTGATCGTGTTCTCGAAAATCCCGGTTTTCCGGCTCCGATTTCAGAAATCGGGTAATAAGCTTTCGTCGACATATGTTCTCTCCTCCTCTATCTAACATTGTATTTATAGAATCTTCCCATGTCACGCTCTTTTTGTCAATTCATTTTGTTTCTTTTTTTACCTTTTTTAAATCCTCTGCCGTAAAGCCTCCGGGAAGCAATTCCCCCAGAGAAAATGAGCAATACGCATCCTCATTTTTTGCCAGAATAATCCGGAATGCCTCCGGGTCACAAAACTCTGCCATAACCTGCCTGCATACGCCGCAGGGGTAAACATAATCATCTGTATCTCCGGTAATGGCAATCGCCAAAAACTCCTTTTCTCCCTCGGATACCGCCTTAAAAAAAGCAGTTCGCTCGGCACAATTTGTCGGTGTATATGCCGCATTCTCAATATTGCAGCCACGATATATCCTCCCACTTTTTGAGAGGAGCGCCGCGCCAACCCGAAATCCGGAATAGGGCACGTATGCAGCTTCTTTTGCCGCAATCGCCTCAAGTACAAGTGTCCTTTTCTCCATCGTCCCTCCTTTTTCTCTCAGAATAGATGTATGTCTATTCTACTGCAATTTTTCAAAAAAGGGAAGTCATTTTATGCAATTCCACAATGCGGCTTTTGCATCAGGCACTTTGG
Source organism: Clostridiales bacterium (assembly GCA_029012225.1). Taxonomy (GTDB): domain Bacteria; phylum Bacillota; class Clostridia; order Lachnospirales; family Lachnospiraceae; genus Roseburia. The sequence goes on along the minus strand of JAQXLR010000207.1, from coordinate 3,819 downwards.
GCAGCATAAGAGAATTTGACAAACCAAAATGCTCTTTTTTGAAAATCAAAAACAATTTTCTTGTGTTCGCATTCTTTCTTATGATATGATAGAGCAGTAACATTTTAAAGGATATGCAATCATTTTAGAAAAGGAGGGCAACCATGACGACAAATCGCTTTTGCGAAATCACACCAAAACTACAGCAGCTTTCTGAGCTTTCCAAAAGTTGTGCCAAGATTGACCCTGACTCATATGCGAAGTACGATGTCAAGCGCGGACTAAGAGACATTAACGGAAAGGGTGTTTTGGTCGGCTTGACAGAGATATCCGAGGTTTCATCCAGTAAGGTCGTGGACGGAAAGACAGTTCCGGCAGACGGCGAGCTGTTTTACAGAGGCTACAACGTCAAGGATATTATTGCCGGTCTTCCACGAAACAGCAATTTCGGCTTTGAGGAGTGTACGTATCTCCTACTCTTTGGAGAGCTCCCTACGCAATCCGAATTACATGATTTCTCGCAAATTCTAAGTGACTACCGCACGCTTCCTACCAGCTTTGTGCGGGATATTATTATGAAGGCGCCCAGCAAGGATATGATGAATACACTGGCGCGCAGTGTTTTAACTCTTTATTCCTATGATGATCTGGCTGATGATATTTCACTCCCAAATGTTTTAAGACAATGCCTGGAGTTAATTAGCCTGTTTCCCCTTTTGTCTGTATATGGCTATCAGGCATATAAGCATTACCATGACGGCGCCAGCCTGTTTATCCACTCACCCAAGCCAGAGTATTCTACCGCAGAAAATATTCTACACATTTTAAGACCGGACAGTCAGTTTACGCCGCTTGAGGCAAAGCTTCTGGATACCTCTTTGATTCTTCATATGGAGCACGGCGGAGGAAATAACTCTACGTTTACCACGCACTTGGTGTCTTCCTCCGGCACTGATACTTATTCGGTCATCGCCGCTTCTCTCGGCTCTCTAAAGGGGCCAAAGCATGGCGGCGCGAACATTAAGGTTGTACGTATGTTTGAGGATATGAAGCAGCAGCTTTCCGACTGGTCGGATGAGGAGGAAATCTCACGCTATCTGACTGCGCTGCTCCACAAGGAGGCCTTTGATAAGGCAGGTCTTATCTATGGTATGGGGCATGCCGTATATTCCCTCTCAGACCCGCGCGCTGAAATCTTTCGCTCTTTTGTAGAGAAGCTTTCCGCAGAAAAGGGCTGTGAAAAGGAATTTGCGCTGTATGCAACGGTAGAGCGTCTTGCTCCGCAGATTATTGCAAAGGAGCGCAAGATTTATAAGGGCGTGAGTCCCAACGTAGACTTTTTCAGCGGCTTTGCTTACAGTATGCTTGGTCTTCCAGTAGAGCTTTATACACCGATTTTTGCGATTGCCCGCATTGCAGGCTGGAGTGCGCACAGGTTGGAGGAAATTGTTGAAAACGGAAAAATCATGCGTCCCGCATACCAGCACGTATGTGAAAGAAGACCTTATATCCCAATGAAGGAGCGTTCCTGCTAAAATTTTACAAATTATGATAATTTTCTTAATAATAATTGAAGTATCTTTTCATTTGTTGTAAAATGGTAGGAAACAGAATTTTTAACAGGGAGATGCAATTATGACGCTTGAAAATGTAAAAATATTAATTTGTGACGATTCGATTCTTGCAAGAAAGCAGTTAAAAGATCTTATCTTAAAGCATGGCTCTCCGGTGTTTCTTGAAGCTTCCAACGGTCAGGATGCCATAGACCTTTACAAAAAAGAGGCTCCTGACCTTGTTTTTCTTGACATTGTAATGCCAATCAAGGACGGCAATGCCGCAATCCGCGAGATTGTGTCGTTTGACAAGAATGCGGATATTATCATCGCGTCCTCGGTTGGAACACAGTCAGAATTAAAAGCTGCCATTGAAGCAGGTGCGAAGGATTTCATCCAGAAGCCCTTAAATCCAAGCCAGATTGATTACATTATTACTTCAAGATTTGAAGGGAGATAAGATATGTACGCTCAGTTTTTTGGGAACTATTTACTTTCACATGGAGTTGTCACGCAGGAGCAGTTGCTGCAGGCAATGCAGAAGGCTGCAACAGAAAAGATAAAGCTTGGCACTCTTGCCATTCATGCCGGCTATATGACTGCGGATGAGGTGGAACGCATTATTATTCTGCAGACACATCAGGATAGGCGCTTTGGCGAGCTTGCCATTCAGGAGGGCTACCTTACCGAGGCTGAGGTTTCCGAACTTTTAAAGGCACAGCAGCCCGATTTCCTCTTGCTTGGTCAGGCCTTAGTGGATGGGAATATGATTGATAACAAACAGCTTCAGGATTTGATTATCCGCTACCAGTCTGAAAATGAGCTTAGCGATTTTGACTATTCCGCAGATGCGAAGGAGCAGATTGACCAGCTGATTGAAAAATTCTTTGTCGTTGCAGAGCACCCTCTTTCTGATTACGAGGTTCCTTTTCTTCGACTGTTCCTTAATAACCTGATCCGCTTTATCGGAGATGACTTTACGCTTGCAGCTCCCAGTCTTTGTAAGGAGTATCCGCGCAATTACTGTGTGTCTCAGCAGATCATCGGCTCCTGTCCCATGAACACCTTTCTTGATATGTCACAGGAGACTGCCATCGCATTTGCATCGCGATACGCAGATGAATTGTTTACGGAATTTGATGAGTATGTGCGCTCATCCTTGGAGGACTTTCTGAATCTAAATAACGGACTTTTTACGGTAAATCTGTCTAATGAGGATTCCGTGGAATTGATTTTAACACCCCCGGTTACAGAGTCCCCGGAGCTTTTGGTTTTCAATGTAGAGACATATCTGCTTCCTATCGTATATCCGTTTGGCACTCTTTATTTTTTGCTTGAGATGACAAAAAATTCATAAAAATATCCTCTCCGATTCTCGTAAGAATTGGAGAGGATATTTTTTCTCTTTCCCGGTCGGCTTTATTCCTGCAGTCCAAGGAAACGCTTCACAACCTCCGGCATCTGCTCTGCCTTACAAACCGTATCGTGCAAAACAGCTGCACTCCGAAGCTCCTCGATTGCCTGCGGCACTTCTATGTTTCCGAGCTTTGCAAGCTCATCTGCAAGGGCAAAGTCTGACATTTCATCGTACTTGGAATCAATAGCATGCATAACGCTTCTCGTAAACTTAAAGGGACTTGCCGTTGATACAATAATCGTCTTTGTCTTCGTATCTGCCGTTTCTCTCTTGTACTTTTCATACACTCCGGCTGCCACAGCTGTGTGGGTATCAATAATGTATCCCGTTTTTTCATACAGCTCTCGAATGATTTGGGCAGTCTCCTCCTCGCTCGTGTAATTGCCATAGAAGGCTTCCAAGCCGTGTTTCATCTCGGGTGTAATCTGATAGCTGCCCTCCTCTATAAGCTGGCGCATCAGCTGTGCATTCTTTTGTGCATCATTTCCGGCAATGCGATAAATCAATCTCTCCAAATTGCTGGAAATCAAAATATCCATAGACGGGGAGCTGGTCAAAAGAAACGCACGATTTCTGTCATAGTTTCCGGTAGAAAAGAAATCATACAGTACCTTGTTCTCATTCGATGCACAGAGCAGCTTTGCAATGGGAAGTCCCATCTCCTTTGCATAAAATGCCGCAAGAATATTCCCAAAATTTCCGGTAGGAACGACAATGTTTATCTTCTCATCCTTTCCAATCACACCGTTTGCATAAAGCTTTGCATACGCATACACGTAATAGACAATCTGCGGCACCAGCCGTCCTATGTTAATGGAATTGGCAGAGGAAAACTGATAGCCTGCAGCGTCCAGCTCTTTTGCCAGTGCC
>JAQXLR010000206.1 GCA_029012225.1 Clostridiales bacterium | reverse complement strand
CCCCGTGCACATCCCGTCCGTTTCTAAGAACATTCATAAATACAGTAGGATCCAGAATGCGAATTACCTGATCTCCCAAAATATCATTCACAGAACGTATATTCATCATTCTTCTTGCCGCATCATTCATCTGCTGAACTTCAAGCTGCTCATTTAGCACAATCAGTCCGTTGGGCGTGTTTTTGACGATTGTATCGGAAAAGCTTTCTGCCTTATCTTTGAGGAAAGGCAAACACATCGAAATCTCCGCCTTCCCCTGACAAACCGCAATGGCTTTTTCCCGACAGGTATTATAACCGCAGGAGCCGCAATTTAACTCCTGTGACGGATTGCATTTCCCCATCTGAAGGAGCACGTTACGGATTTCGACCTCGGAAGGCATCTGAGAATGGCGCTCAATAACCGCAAAGCTCTTTTTTAACTCCACCGCCTTAGGCTGTGACACTTCAAAATCCTTTGTGCCGGCATAGTTTGATACGGCAATGTAATTCTTTACCACTGAGGTGTGATGGTATTTTTCCATGACAGGTCCACCGGTGCAGCTCCCTACACAGGCAGACATTTCAATAAAGCACTTATGGAGGCGACCACTCTCTATATCCTTAAGAGCCGCAATGCAGCTTTCCACCCCATCCAAGGCCAAATATGTATAGCCGGGAACATCCTTTGCCATTGTTTTTAGGATGCCGCCAGTCGTCGGAAAAAAGCGGGCAAGGCTGTGCGCATCGCTGTCCATTTCCTGTTCAAGCTCTATGTTTTCAGTCTGTAGCCATTCGCTTAGCTCCTCAAAGGTGAGTACGGCATCCACAATATCTCCGTAATACTCTGCTTCATCCTTTTTCGCAACGCAAGGGCCGATGAATACGGTCTTTGCATTTGGATACCTCGTCTTAATATCTTTGCAATGCGCCTGCATTGGAGAAACCACATCGGCAAGGTATTCGAGTGCGGCAGGATAGTGCTTTTGTAATAAAAGATTCATAGAATGACAGCAGGAGGAAATCATAATGTCTCTCTCCTCCTCCTGCAGCATTCTTTCATATTCTGTTTTTACAATCGTTGCACCGATCGCAGTCTCCTCCACATCATAAAAGCCCAGCTTTTTCAAGCCCTTACGCATGGCGGTAATCCCAACGCCCTCGTAGTTTGCAATAAAAGAAGGTGCAAGGCTGACAATGACCGGAGCTCCGCTTTGTAAGAAAACCTTTACCTTTTCCGTTTCATCCACAATCTCCTTTGCATTCTGCGGACATACCACAAAGCACTGGCCGCAAAGAATACACTCATTGCCGATAATATGTGCCTGATTTCCCGAAAAGCGAATGGCTTTCACGGGACAGTGACGGATACATTTATAGCAATTTTTACAGTTTGATTTTTTCAATGTCAAACAATTGGACATGTCCCATTACTCCCGTTCTGTTTCGTTCCATCAATTCTCCCGGACAAACTCCTGCAAATTCTCCTTCGTAAGCCCTGTATGAATTGTACCATCCTTTTTACACCCGTACTTTCTTTATATTGTGCAAAGCCGGTCAAGAGGAGAGGCAGCATGTCGCAAGGTGCAGTCTCTGATCCCCATGTTCACAATTTATTCATGTAAGATTCAAAAAACCTTCATCCCAAAAACATGGATTTTTCATTTCTCTTTCCTATACTATAGGTGTACAAAAGATAGTTTTCAATACTTGTTACTATTTGTATAAACTTTTTCACAATCTGCCAGATGGAGCATCCATCTGGCAATCCTCCTTTTTACGGGCTTTTTCCTAAACCTCGAAAATCAAATCCCCATAAGACGGCATTGGCCACATTGATTTATCCACCAGCATCTCCAGCTTATCGACGGGTGCCCTTAAGTTGTTCATCGCCGTCATAACCTCATCCCGGTAGAATACTGCACGCTCCCTTCCCTGTTCCATCTCTCCGCCTTTTCCTGTTACATCCTCAAGCTTTACAAGTGCCTTCTTTGTCTCTGCCAACAGAGCAGAAACCTCTGTAAGCATATCGGTCTGAACACTCACATCCGCATCGCATGCAGCCTTTACGGAATTGATGGAATCGGCAAGCACTGTCGTATATCGGATGACAGCAGGGATAATCTGCTTTGTGGCTATGTCAATCATTGCCTTCGCTTCAATGTTGATCTCCTTTGCATAAATCTCATATTCGATTTCTACACGGGAATCAAGCTCTGTTCTTGTGAATACTCCAAACTTTTCAAATAATCGGACTGCTTTTTCTGTATTCAGAGCAGGGATGGCATCTACCATGGACGTAATGTTTGGCAGTCCACGACGCTCTGCCTCCTTAACCCACTCATCCGAATAACCATTTCCGTTGAATACAATCCGCTGATGCTCACTTGCATATTTTTTAATCAGATTATGAACCGCAAGCTCAAAATCTTCTGCCTGCTCCAGTTCATCACATACCTCGGCAAAGGCTTCCGCGACAATCGTATTCAGCACTACATTCGGCTGCGCAACAGAATCCTGCGAGCCAACCATACGAAACTCAAATTTATTCCCGGTAAAGGCAAACGGCGAGGTTCGGTTCCTGTCTGTGGCATCCTTCATAAAATCAGGCAATGTTTTAACACCGGTTTCCAGCCTTGTGCCGGCGATGCTGTGTGTTGCTTCTCCCGTACTAATCAGCTGTGTCAGCACATCCTCAAGCTGCTCTCCCAAAAATACGGAAAGGATGGCAGGAGGCGCCTCATTTGCTCCCAGCCTGTGGTCATTGCCTACATCCGCCGCAGATTCACGGAGCAAATCCGCATGCGTATCAACTGCCTTTAGGATACAGGTCAGTACAAGTAAAAACTGCACATTCTCATGCGGTGTCTTGCCGGGATCCAGCAGATTAATCCCGTCATCTGTCGTAATCGACCAGTTATCATGCTTTCCGGAACCATTCACACCGGCAAACGGCTTTTCATGGAGCAGACACTGCAAGCCATGACGTCCCGCCACTTTTTTCAGAATCTCCATGACAAGCTGATTATGATCTACCGCAATGTTTGCCGCAGCATAAATCGGAGCCAGCTCGTGCTGTGCCGGAGCAACCTCATTATGCTGCGTCTTTGCCGACACCCCAAGCTTCCACAGCTCCTTGTTGACGTCCTTCATATATGCCGCGATTCGCTCCCGGATGCTTCCAAAATAATGGTCATCCATCTCCTGCCCCTTGGGAGGCATTGCCCCAAACAGCGTACGTCCGGTAAAAATCAAATCCTTGCGCTTTAAGTATTTTTCTCGGTCTACCAAAAAGTATTCCTGCTCCGGTCCCACCGAAGGAATTACCTTCTTTGAAGTCGTATTGCCGAACAGCCTTAGCAGACGAAGGGACTGCTCATTGATTGCTTCCATAGAACGAAGCAGCGGTGTCTTTTGATCCAGCGCCTCTCCCGTGTAAGAGCAAAAGGCGGTCGGAATACACAAGGTTGCGCCCGCCGCATCCTGCCTTACAAATGCCGGAGAGGTGCAGTCCCATGCGGTATATCCTCTCGCCTCAAATGTCGCACGAAGCCCTCCTGACGGAAAAGAGGAGGCGTCAGGCTCTCCTTTGATGAGCTCCTTGCCGGAAAAGCTCATCAGCACCTTTCCGTTTGGCATCGGAGCCGTAATAAAAGAATCGTGTTTTTCTGCCGTTACTCCTGTCAATGGCTGAAACCAGTGCGTATAGTGAGTCGCACCCTTGTCAATCGCCCACTCCTTCATCTCATGTGCTACGACATCTGCCGTCTCAAGATCCAGCTCACGTCCTGCTTCCATAACCTCATGAAGCTTTTTATACACCTTTTTGGGCAAGCGCTCCTGCATTACCGCATCGTTAAATACATTTTCCCCAAAAATCTCTGCTACGCTGAAGTGTTCTCTTTCCTCCATCTGTCTATGTCCTTTCTCGTGGGAACAAAATTTTCTTTATTCAGCCTTACCAACAGACCCAAAGAGCTCCATTTTCTCCTTCACGGTCGCCTTAATTGCCTCTGTGCCCGGAGCCAATAGTTTACGCGGATCAAAGCCCTTCCCTTCAAGATCCTTTCCTGCCTCTATGTAGGTACGTGTAGCTGCCGCAAAAGACAACTGACACTCCGTATTGACATTAATCTTTGCAACACCAAGGGAAATCGCTTTTTTTATCATCTCCTCCGGAATCCCGGTGCCTCCGTGAAGCACAAGCGGCATCGCGCCTGTCTTTTCCTGTACTGCTGCCAGCGTCTCAAAGCTAAGACCTGCCCAGTTTTCCGGATATTTTCCGTGAATATTTCCGATGCCTGCGGCAAGCATATCCACACCGAGCTCTGCAATCCTCTTGCATTCATCCGGGTCTGCACACTCACCCATGCCCACAACACCGTCTTCCTCGCCGCCGATAGAGCCAACCTCTGCCTCGATGGAGAGTCCGAGCCCATGCGCCGCATTTGCCAGCTCCATCGTCTTGGCAACATTCTCATCAATCGGATAATGAGAGCCGTCAAACATGATGGAAGTAAAGCCTGCCTTAATGCACTTATAGCAGCCTTCGTATGTACCGTGGTCTAAATGCAGTGCAACCGGAACACTGATTTTTAACTCCGCATCCATCGCCTCTACCATAGCTGCAACCGTGCGAAAGCCTCCCATATATTTTCCTGCGCCTTCCGACACGCCAAGAATAACCGGAGACTTCATTTCCTCCGCCGTAAGCAGAATCGCCTTTGTCCACTCAAGGTTATTGATATTAAACTGACCAACCGCATAATGACCGGCCTTTGCCTTATCAAGCATTTCTTTTGCAGATACTAACATGTGATATCCCTCCATACATTTTGTTATTTTATTCTATCGGTATTATATATTACTTTTTCAAAAAAAGGAAGTATCTACCCCTCTTTTCTTTGATTTTGCGGAATCATGATTTGTATACACTTACAAAGATTTTGAACGGACACCTCCCGATGATTTCCACCAAACTCTCCGTCCAGTGTCCAAGAAATGTCCTCTCTGGAGCGAAAACAAACTTCGCCTGTCTTGAATGAGTATACCATATCCGTATCGTCCACCAAATTGATCAAAGAGGCGATGATTTCATTCAGCTCAATCGGATTTCTCGGCTTTTTGATAAGCGTTACCTCAAAAAGACCGTCATCGAGCAGCACATCCTTCCCCGTCATCCCCTTAAATCCACCTACTGATGTAGAATTACTAATCATACCAAAGATAAATTCGTCCTGTAGCCTGATGTTATCATACTGCACCTCCATCATATAGGATGGAATATCATACAGATGCTTTGCTCCCTCCAAAATATATGCCGCATGTCCCAGAACATTTTTCCACTCCTGGCTTGTCTTATAGGGAACCTCTGTAAAAAGTCCGAATGCCGCAACATAGACAAAAAAGTTTTCATTAAAGGCTCCGATATCACAGGCAAACGGATTTCCCGATACCGCTGCCGCAGCAGCCTTTCCCATATCCTTCGGGATGCCAAGAGAAACCGCAAAATCATTCGTGCTGCCTGCCGGAATATAGCCGAGCGGCACTTTGACATGACCGGTCATCATTCCCGTGACCACCTCGTCTAAGGTACCGTCTCCGCCGCTGCATACAACTAAGTCATATTCCCCAGCAGCCTCCTGTATTTTTTCCATAGCATCTCCTTGCTTTTGCGTCGGGTAGATGGTAACCTCATATGCTGCCTTTACCATCGTATCCACGATATCGAGCAGATAATTTTTGATACGCGCCTTTCCCGAACAGGGATTCAATACAAACAATACTTTTTTTTTCATACACATTTCCCTACCATACCAAAGCTAATCACGGAGTCTGTCCGCAAGCTCACTGATTTTGCGAAGTCTATGGTTTACCCCCGATTTACCCACAGGAGGATTTAAGTATGTCCCAAGCTCCCCCAGCGGAGCCTCCGGATGCTCTAAGCGCAGCAGCGCCATCTCCTTTAAATGCTCCGGCAGACTGTCCAAACCGACGTTTTCTCTGATGTATGCAATATCCTCCAGCTGCTTGACCGCAGCGCTTACCGTCTTGCTGATATTGGCGGTCTCGCAGTTGACCTGCCGGTTTACCGAGTTTCTCATTTCTTTTAAAATACGCACATTTTCGAGATTCATCAATGCCACATGTGCTTCCATGACATTTAGAATATCTACAATCTGCGCACCTTCTTTTAAATATACGACCTCATACTTTTTCCTTGCAACAATTTTAGCATCCAAGCCAAAGCTGTTGATTGCCTCCTGAAGCTGCTTTGCCTGTGCAAGACTGCGGCATACAATTTCAAAATGGTAAGACTTGTTTGGGTCGCTGATGGAGCCTCCCTCCAAAAAAGCGCCGCGAATATATGCTCTCTTACAGCATGGCTGCAAAAGCAGCATCCCACTGATTGTTCCGTCACTGTTCGGGCGATGAAACACCTCCCCCAGCAAGTGATGGTATTTTTCTTTTCGCAGCTCATTTTCCGTTTCCTGCCCCACTGTCCTTCCCTCGAATGCAAGCATTGCGGCAAGCTCCGCAAGCTGACAATGCCTGCTCTTTCCCATGTGCCTTGACAGCTCTTCCTTTACCTGACTTGAAAATGACATCTCTTTTTATTTCCCTCTCAGTACATCCTTTCCAATGTCCCTGTGCTCTATTTTAATTCCGTATCCCTTTCTGGCAGACATGATTTTGTACAATTCATTCGCCAGGGTAACCGAGCGATGCTTTCCCCCGGTGCAGCCGATTGCAAGCACAAGCTGATTTTTCCCCTCCGTAATATAATGCGGAATCAAAAACGTCAGCATGTCCTCCAGCCTGCGCAAAAACTCATGTGCCTCCGGAAACTGCATGACATACTGTTGGATTTCCTTTTCATTTCCTGTCTTGGCACGCAGTCCCTCCACATAATAAGGGTTTGGCAAAAATCGCACATCAAAGACCATGTCTGCATCTGCGGGAATCCCATATTTAAATCCGAACGAAAGAATTGTGAGAAACAAATTTTTGTAATCCTGCTTCTGCACAAAAATCTTATCCAGCTCTGCTTTTAGCTCTCTTGTCAAAAGCTGGCTTGTATCTATAATATAGTCCGCATGTCTTTTCAAAAAGGCCAAGCGCTTTCTTTCTTCTCCTATGCCCTTATCGACGCGCTCATCTCCCGCCAACGGATGACTTCGTCTTGTCTCCTTATACCTCTTTACAAGCACGGAATCCTCCGCATCCAAAAACAGGATTTCATAGGTTGCACCCGTCTCCTTTATTCTTCCCAGCACATGGCGAAGCTCCTCCAATGCCTGTCCGCTGCGGATATCAATTCCAACCGCCACCTTCTGAAGCTCGGCATTTTGCCGCATATCGGATAGTTCCACAAATTTTTCCAACAACGCAATCGGAAGGTTATCCACGCAATAAAACCCGATATCTTCCATCATTTTCAGTGCTGTACTTTTTCCGGCACCCGACATTCCTGTCAGTATTACAAATTTCACTCTGTTTCCTCCCCCTTGTGCTCCTCAATGCGTAAGTGCAAAGCCAAACGCATAAGCTCTCATTCAAATTCACCCAGAAGCTTTACCTCCGGCTCCAACGTGACACCGGACTGCCGCTTTACTTCTGCCGTAATTTTCTGTATCAAGGTACAGATATCTTTCGCACTCGCCCCGCCCGTATTAATCACAAAGCCGCAGTGCTTCTCTGACACCTGCGCCCCTCCAACGGTAAGGCCACGCAAGCCCGCATCCATAATCAGCTTTCCCGCAAAATATCCTTCCGGGCGCTTAAAGGTGCTTCCCGCACTCGGATATTCCAGAGGCTGTTTCGCCTTGCGCATCTTGCTAAGCTCGCCCATTCTCTCGAAAATGATATCCTGATTTCCGGGAGAAAGCGTAAGCTCTACTCGTGTGATTATATACTCTTTTGCGAGAATACAGCTCCTTCGGTAACCAAATTCCAAATCCTCCGAAGACAATACCTTCTTTTGCCCATTTTTATCCACCACATGAACCAAAGATACAATATCCTTCATCTCTCCCCCGTAAGCACCGGAATTCATCACAATCGCCCCTCCGATGCTCCCGGGAATACCGGCGGCAAACTCCATTCCGGTCAATCCATGCTCTGCTGCCACCCTCGCAACCTTAGGCAGGAGGATTCCGGCATCGACACGAAGCCTTGTGTCATCCACCGAAATTCCCTCGTCCTTTGAAATGAGTTTCAGAACCAACCCACGGATTCCCTTATCTCCAACTAACAGATTGCTTCCGTTTCCAATCATAAGATAAGGCTCCTGCCACTCTCTGCACAAACGGAGTATCCGGGAAAGCTGATCCTCCTGTGATAAAACCAGAACATCTGCCGGCCCTCCGACGTGAAACGTGGTATGCTTGCTCATCGGCTCCATCTCGCAAATCTGTTCTGCGTCAATGATACTCCGTAATTGCTCTAAAAATTGCTGCTTCACTCCGACTCCTTTAAAAATGCGACATAGCCGCGAAATGCCTCGTACAGGTCAACCTTGCTGATAATCTCCCACGGCGAATGCATATTAATCACAGCCACTCCGCTGTCAATCACATTCATTCCATAATTTCCAAAAATATATGCGATTGTTCCGCCACCGCCCTGATCGACTTTTCCAAGCTCTGCCGTCTGAAATGCCACCTTATTGTCATCCATAATGCGGCGAAGCTTTCCGACATATTCCGCATTTGCATCATTCGACCCGGCCTTTCCTCTCGCTCCCGTATATTTGTTAAACACGAGTCCTCTACCGAAATATGCGGCATTGCGCTTTGTCATAACGGAAGGATAATTGGGATCAAACGCAGCCGATACATCCGAGGAAAGCGCTCTGGAATTGCTCAGTGCCCTCCTTAGCTTTAATTCTGAATAGCTGCCGGTCAAATTCATAACCTCTGCAACCGTATTCTCAAAGAAGCGCGACTCCATGCCGCTTGCGCCGACACTTCCAATCTCCTCCTTGTCAACGAGGATGCAGACACTGGTATACTCCGGCTTTTTCATCGTAAGAATCGCCTCAAAGGAGGGATATGCACATACTCTGTCGTCATGTCCGTATCCCATAATCATGCTGCGGTCAAAGCCATAATCTCTGGCATCTCCTGCCGGAACCACCTCAATCTCCGCAGAAAGAAAGTCTTCCTCCTCTATATCATATTCTTTTGCAAGAATTTTCATGATATTCGCTTTTACCTTTTCTTTTGTTTTTTCATCCTTTTTCTCTTCTGTTTGCGGAATACTTCCGATGATCAGGTCAAGGTTTTCGCCCTCGATTACCTTAGAGGCCTTCTTCTCCATCTGCTCTGCAGACAGATGCGCAAGAAGGTCGCTGACACCAAATACCGGATCCTCCGGCTTATCCCCGATATTGACCTTTACAAGCGTGCCGTCCTTTTTGGCAATCACCCCATGAAGCGAAAGAGGCAGGGTAACCCACTGATACTTCTTAATTCCGCCATAATAATGTGTATCAAGCATGGCAAAGTCAGAATCCTCATAGAGCGGATCCTGTTTTAAGTCCATCCGTGGGGAATCAATATGTGCTCCGAGAATGTTCATGCCATGCTCCATATCCTTTTTTCCCAGGACGAACAGGGCAAGCCCTTTTCCCATATTGTCTGCATATATTCTCTCTCCTGCCTTAAGCTTTGTTCCCTGTTTGATGGCATCCTTCAGATTCACAAATCCCGCTTTTTCCGCCTTCTTTTTTAGTACCTCCACGCATTCACGCTCTGTTTTGCATTGTGAAAGAAATTTTCTATACTCCTCGGCAAATCGAAATACTTCCTCTCTTTTTTTTCCTTCCGGGTATTTCTCCCATGCATTTTTTCTCTCCATCTTTTCTCTCCTCCTCTTCTTTATTCGTCCTCATCCGACTTTTTGGTTAAATTTTCCTGCACACGCCTGTATAGCTCCTGTGCGGCATTGTATCCCATTTTCTTTTGTCTGTGGTTGACAGCTGCCGCCTCACAAATGACGGCCAGATTCCGTCCCGGACGGATTGGCAGAGAATGGCAGACAACCTTCGTCCCGAGAAACTCCGTGTATTCCTCCTCCAGTCCCAGCCTGTCGTACTCATTCTCCTTCTTCCAATCCTCAAGCTTAATGACAAGATTTATTTTCTGCTTTTCCTTTACACATTCCACGCCAAACAATGCCTTCACATCAATGATTCCGATTCCTCGCAGCTCAATGAAATAGCGTGTAATATCGGGCGATGTACCAATCAGAGAATGCTCGTTAATCTTGCGAATCTCCACCACATCATCCGTCACAAGGCGATGCCCTCTGCGCACCAGCTCAAGTGCTGCCTCACTCTTACCGATTCCGCTCTCTCCCATAATCAAGAGCCCTTCTCCATACACATCGACCAGCACACCGTGAATGGTAATGCAGGGTGCAAGCTGCTCGCTTAAGCAGTCAATCAGCTCCGCCATGAACTCAGAGGTGCTTCGTTTCGTTCCGAGTATGGGAACTCGCTTTTTCTCTGCAATGCTCAAAAACATCTCATCCGGCTGCAAACTCCGACAAAAAATCACGCACGGAATGTCATAGGAAAAAAACGCATCATAAATTTCCTCTTTTTTCCTCTCATCCATCTGCTGCAAATAGGTATATTCCACCGTTCCGATTATCTGGACGCGCAGTTGGTCAAAGTGCTCAAAATAGCCACTTAACTGCAATGCAGGACGATTCACATCGTTCGTCATAATTTTACTTGCCTTTAAGTCGATATCAGGCAAAAAATTATACAAATCCAACAGCTGCGTTACTTTTGCTACACTCACACTACTCATCCTGAACTCTCCTTTGCATTTGTTGTGGACTTCTTGCGCTCATTTTATCATAGAAGAACTCATTGTTCAACTGTCCCGGTCGGATGAAAAAACGCATATACGGAATGCGCTGCCTGCTCATTCATCGTCTCCGTATCAGCCAAATCCTCCTGTGTTGCAGCCTTGATTGCGTCCAGGGACTGATATTTTTTCATCAACGCCTTCCTTCTTGCAGGCCCGATGCCTGTAATATCATCAAGTACGGAATGTACCTGCTCCTTGCTTCGCAAAGAACGATGATATTCAATGGCGAATCGATGCGCTTCATCCTGAATCCTTGTAATCAGCTTAAAGCCTTCACTGCTTCTGTCAATCGGAAGCTCTCTGTTTTGGTAATACAGGCCTCTTGTTCTATGGTTGTCGTCTTTTACCATGCCACAAACGGGGATTGTAAGGTTTAGTTCCTTAAGAACCTTTTGGGCAATATTTACCTGCCCCCTTCCGCCATCCATCATAATCAAATCCGGAAATCTCGTAAAGCTTCCGTATTCGTTCGACAGTTCTTTCTGCTCAAGCTCCTCCTGCTCCTTGATTCCATGCAGAAAACGCCGCATCAAAACCTCCCGCATCGAAGCATAATCATCCGGACCTGTCACCGTCTTTAGCTTAAACTTGCGGTAATCACTGCGCTTTGGCTTTCCTTTTTCATAGACAACCATTGAGCCAACTGTCTCAAACCCATTGATATTGGAAATGTCGTATGCCTCGACCCTCTGTAAGCCGTCCAGTTCAAGCAGCCTTCCAATTTCTTTTAAGGCTCCGATGGTGCGTCCTTCCTCCCGCTTGATTTTTTCCCTGTCCTGCGACAGTACAAGCTGTGCGTTTTTTTCGGCAAGCTCTACTAATTTTTCTTTCATGCCCTTTTGCGGCACACGAATATATACTTTGCCTCCCCTCCTGCTGCTAAGCCAATCTGCCAGAATCTCCGCATCCTCAACCTCCTCCGGAAGCATGATTTCTCTTGGAATAAACGGTGTTCCGGAGTAAAACTGCTTGAGAAACATAGTAAGAATCAAACTTTTCGTATCCTCTGCCCCGATCTTCACATAAAAATGATCTCGCCCAATCAGCTTTCCATCCCGAATAAAAAAGACCTGCACAACAGCATCTCTCTCATCTGCCGCCACGGCAATAATGTCCTTATCTTCCCCATCGGTATGCGTCATCTTCTGCTTTTGCGCAATCTTTTTGATACTGGAAATCAGCTCTCTGTATTCCATTGCCTTCTCAAACTCCAGCTTGTTAGAGGCCGCCTGCATCTTTTCCTCCAGTGCCTTTAAGGTGGCTCCGTAATTTCCATTTAAAAATTCCAATGCACCGTCTATCCGTTTTCGGTACTCCTCCTTGCTGATATAGGCCTGACACGGAGCCATACATTGATGAATGTGATAATTCAGGCAGGGGCGCTCCTTTCCCGTGTCTCTGGGAAGCACCCGGCTGCAGGTTCGAAGCTGATAAACTTTATTCATCAGCTCAATCGTATCCTTCACTGCTCCCGCACTTGTATAAGGACCAAAGTATCTGGATTTGTCTTTTTTTTGCTGTCTTGAAAACAGAACTCTCGGGAAATCCTCTCCAAGCGTGACCCGAATATAAGGATAGGTCTTATCATCCCGCAGCATCGTATTATATTTTGGTCTGTGCTCCTTGATTAAATTGCACTCTAATACCAGTGCCTCAAGCTCTGAATCGGTCACAATATATTCAAACCTTGCAATTTGCCGTACCATCTGCGCCTTCTTAATTCCCTCATTGTGGCTGGGCTGAAAGTACTGGTGCACACGCTTTCTTAGGCTCAGCGCCTTGCCAACGTAAATAATCGCATCACGACTGTCATGCATAATATAAACTCCCGGCTGATCCGGGAGTTTTTTTAATTCTTCTGCAATTTCAAACATCATTCACCACTACTGCTTGTTGTATCTTCATCTACAACAGCATCCACATAATTTCCTTTTGCTCTCTCCTCCGCTGCTTTCGCCTGCAGATTTTGGCGTGCCTCCTCTGCCTGTTCAAAAAAGGTCTTCTTTCCTTCCTCCTCCTCGGGCTCCGGAATCCCTTTCATCTCACGGAATATTTTCATAAATTCTTTGCCTGTAATCGTCTCGTGCTCATACAGATAATCTGCAATGTGATCCATGACTTCTCTATTTTCTGTCAAAAGCTTGGTTGCCTCATCGTAGCAGCGATTGATAATAGAAAGCACCTCTTTGTCAATCTGAGCCGCAGTGTCCTCCCCGCAGATGAGTCCCGCACGGTTATCCAGATATTGATTTTCCACTGTTGCAAGGCACATCATTCCGAATTTATCGGACATACCATATTGTGTTACCATCGCTCTGGCAATCGCTGTCGCCTGCTGGATA
Organism: Clostridiales bacterium; assembly: GCA_029012225.1. Taxonomy (GTDB): domain Bacteria; phylum Bacillota; class Clostridia; order Lachnospirales; family Lachnospiraceae; genus Roseburia. The sequence continues at coordinate 3,261 of JAQXLR010000206.1, read as the reverse complement.
TCATTTGCCGCACCGCTGGTTGCAGACTGAAAGACCAGCATCTCCGCCGCACGTCCTGCCATATAGGTCGTAATCTTGGAGATGAGCTCCTCCTTTGTCTGCAAGAACTTCTCCTCCTCCGGCGTCTGTAAGGTATAGCCCAACGCGCCCATTGTTCTTGGCACAATCGTAATCTTTTGTACCGGCTCTGTATTTTTCTGCAGGGCAGTCACAATGGCATGCCCAACCTCATGATAGGAGACAATCTTTCGCTCCTTGTCGCTCATAATGCGATCCTTTTTCTCCTTGCCCCCCACGGCAACCAGCTCGAACGCATCAAAAAGATCAGACTGATTGACAAATTTTCGCCCTTGCTTTACCGCATTAATCGCTGCCTCGTTAATCATATTGGCAAGGTCAGAGCCCACGAGGCCTGCCGTTGCCAGTGCGAGCGCATCCAAATCCACGGTCTCATCCATCATAACGCCCTTTGAGTGCACCTTTAAGGTCTCAAGTCTTCCCTTTAAGTCCGGCTTATCCACAATAATGCGACGGTCAAACCGACCCGGACGCAGCAGCGCCTTATCAAGTACCTCGGGGCGGTTTGTTGCTGCCAGAATCAAAAGTCCCTTTGACGTATCAAAGCCGTCCATCTCTGCCAACAGCTGGTTTAGCGTCTGCTCTCTCTCGTCATTTCCGCCAAATCGGCTGTCACGGCTTTTTCCAATCGCATCAATCTCATCGATAAAAATAATGCACGGTGCCTGCTTTTGTGCCTCCTTGAACAAATCTCTGACGCGGGAAGCACCCACCCCGACAAACATTTCCACAAAATCAGAGCCTGCCAATGAGAAAAACGGAACCTTTGCCTCTCCGGCCACCGCCTTTGCCAGCAAGGTTTTTCCCGTACCGGGAGGCCCCACCAAAAGAGCGCCCTTTGGCAGTTTTGCCCCAATGTCCCTGTAGTTCTTCGGATTGTGCAAAAAGTCCACGACCTCCTGCAGGGATTCCTTCGCTTCATCCTGCCCGGCAACATCCTTAAAGGTCACTCCCGTCTGCTTTTCTACATAAACCTTTGCCGTGCTCTTGCCGACACCCATGGCGCCTCCGCCCATTCTGCGCATTACCGTGCCCAGAATCAGCCATGCCGCGACCATTAAAATGAGATATCCTAAGATACTGTATAGCCAGCTTGAGGTATTATCCGGAATGGAGCCGTAAATCTCGATTCCCTTATCCTTCAAAAGAGGAATCAAATCCTCATCTGCTACCCTGCCGCAATAGTAGGTTACCGGGTAGGATGAGTTCCCCTCCGGCTTTAGCTTGATATCAATCTGATAGGAGCTGATTTCTACCGACTCAATGGTTCTGCCCTTCCAGTTGCCCTCTCCCTCTACCATCTTAAGGAACTCGGAATAAGAAATCTCCTGCGTACGCAGCTGACTGTATTGGTTGGAAATCATGGTCATTCCGAAAAGAATTACCAATGCAACGAGGATAAACGCCATGACAAACTGCCCACTGCGATTATCCTTGTTGTTGCTCCCATTCTGATTCCCGCCATTCTGATTCCCGCCGTTATTCCCCTGATTATTGCTATTATTGTAATTATGATTTGGTCCTTGATTGTCCATATGAATCCTTTCTAAACGGCTACGGCTGGTTGTCGTAGCCGGATTTTCGCCTTCTCTTTTCTGTTATTTTTCATTCGTCTGTCAATTTTCTTTTCCATTATATTTAAAATATGCTTTAAAAGCAATATGCAGTTCGTGAACTTTTCTTGTTATTTCTAAAGATTTTATAAATTTGTGCTGGATTTTAGACCCGCATCGTTGTATACTAAATTGGTTATTATATGTTTGAAGGAGGAACCTCTCATGCCTGTAAAGTATGTCTTTGTCACCGGCGGTGTCGTTTCCGGTCTCGGTAAGGGTATCACGGCAGCTTCTCTTGGAAGACTGTTAAAGGCCCGCGGCTATAAAGTAACGATGCAGAAATTTGACCCTTACATTAATATAGATCCCGGAACCATGAACCCGATCCAGCACGGCGAAGTCTTTGTGACAGATGACGGTGCGGAAACGGACTTGGATCTTGGACACTATGAGCGCTTTATCGACGAAAGCCTCACAAAAAATTCCAATGTCACAACCGGCAAGGTGTACTGGACTGTTCTCCAAAAAGAACGCCGTGGCGACTTTGGCGGCGGTACGGTTCAGGTCATTCCTCATATTACAAACGAAATCAAAAGCCGTTTTTACCGCAATTTTACTTCTGACGAAACGCACATTGCCATTATTGAAGTAGGCGGTACGGTAGGAGATATTGAGAGTCAGCCTTTTCTTGAGGCAATTCGTCAATTCCAGCATGAAATCGGACATGAGAATGCGATTTTAATTCATGTAACCTTAATTCCATATATCAAGGCTTCCGGTGAGCTTAAGACGAAGCCCACACAGGCCAGTGTCAAGGAGCTTCAGGGAATGGGGATTCAGCCTGACCTAATCGTCTGCCGTTCGGAGCATCCTCTCGAGCAGAGCTTAAAGGACAAGATTGCCCTGTTTTGCAATGTTCCAAGCAGCCACGTCCTGCAAAATCTGGATGTGGAATATTTATACGAAGCACCGCTTGCAATGGAAAAAGAAAATCTTGCCAAGGTTGCGTGTGAGTCTCTCCATTTAGAATGCCCGGAACCTGATTTAAAAGACTGGGAAGCTATGGTAGACGCACTTCGCCACCCGAATAAGGAAGTAACCATCGCTCTTGTCGGAAAATATATTGCCCTGCATGATGCCTATATTTCCGTTGTAGAGGCACTAAAGCACGGCGGCATCGCAGCCCGTGCCACCGTCCATATCAAGTGGATTGACTCGGAGGACGTCACGGACGAAAACGCAGAGGAGCTTTTTTCGGATGTATCCGGCATTCTCGTGCCCGGCGGCTTTGGCTCACGTGGTGTGGATGGAAAGATTCTTGCCGCACGCTATGCAAGAGAGCACCAAATTCCTTATCTTGGTCTCTGCCTTGGTATGCAGATTGCAATCATTGAATTTGCCCGCCATGTTTGCGGCTACAATGACGCGCACAGCATTGAGCTTGACCCCGCCACCACGCATCCTGTCATTGCCCTGATGCCTGACCAGAGCGGAGTAGAGGATATTGGCGGCACACTGCGTCTTGGCGCTTATCCGTGCGTAATCAAAGCGGGTACGACAATGGAACGCTGCTATGGCACACAGCAGATCTCGGAACGGCACCGCCATCGTTATGAGTTCAACAACG
>JAQXLR010000205.1 GCA_029012225.1 Clostridiales bacterium | reverse complement strand
CTCCTCCGTCTCTCCGGGAAATCCACAGATTAGCGTGGTTCGCAGCGTAATGTCCGGAATCCGCGTCCTTAAGTTTGTGATAATTCGCACAAGATCCTCGTGATCGGTGCGTCGTCCCATCCGCTTTAAAATGGTGTCATTTGCATGCTGAATGGGGATATCCAGATAATGGCACACCTTTTCATTGCGTATCATCGCATCAATGAGCTCGTCATAAATCTCCTCCGGGTAACAGTATAGAATCCGAATCCAGAAAAGCCCCGGAATCTGATTGAGCTCATCCAATAACCGGTGCAGTGATTTTTGTCCGTACAAATCTACTCCATAGAGGGTTGTCTCCTGTGCAACAAGAATCAATTCCTTGGCACCTCCATCGACGAGCGCTCTTGCCTGTTCTAAAAGCGTCTCCATCGGCACGCTGCGATAGTTGCCGCGGATATATGGGATGATGCAGTAAGTGCAGCGTTTGTTGCAGCCCTCTGCGATTTTTAAGTACGCAAAATGACCGCCTGTCGTCACGGTACGTTTCGCTGAAATGTCAGGCAGTCCTTTCAGTGGCTTGAAATTTTCATAAAACTTTCCCTGTAGCGTTTCGTGTACTGCATTTACAATATCCTCATAGGAATTTGTTCCTAAAATGGCATCGACTTCCGGTATTTCCTGCTTGATTTCATCCTGATAGCGCTGCGCAAGACAGCCTGTTACAATCAGAGACTTTAAGACGGCATCCTTTTTGTGCTCTGCCATCTCCAAAATCGTATCAATGCTCTCCTCCTTTGCATCACCGATAAAGCAGCAGGTATTGACAACGATAATGTCAGCCTCATACTCGTCGTTTGTCAATTCTATGCCGTCATCTTTTAGCATGCCAAGCATAAATTCCGTATCCACAAGATTTTTATCACACCCCAGAGAAACAAATAACAGTTTCATTCAGACTCTCCCTCTGGAATAATTTTCACTTTTCCCTCATAAAGCTCCTCCACTGCGACAGAAAGAGGCTTTGGACAGGTAGACTTATCATTCATGGGCTTATCTCCCGCAATGATCTGTCTTGCTCTCCTTGCAGTTCCGATTACGATGGAGTAGCGGCTGTTTACGACAGGCTCCTCTCCGATTTCCACTCCGTCATTGACAACTTTCATTAATTCTACATAAGATGGATGTATCATAATTCTCCTTTCAGCACATCGGTCTGATGTGCAAAGCCTTTTAGCTGGCTTCTCATTTCATAAATTGCTTCCAAATTGCGTGACACCTTGTAATGCTCATTTTGAATAATGTGGTGTACCTCATCAACGCTCTCACAGAGCACGTCGTTTATTACAAGATAGTCGTAGGCCTCAATGCCTTCGGATTCCTCCACCGCACGCTCCAGTCTTGATTCGATTACCTCAACAGACTCCGTGCCCCGCCCGATCAGGCGATGCTTAAGCTCCTCTGCCGTGGGAGCCGTGACGAACAAAAGCAGGGTATCCGAAAACTTTTCTTTTATCTGCAATGCCCCATGAATCTCAATTTCTAAGATGACGTCCTTTCCGTCATTTAGCTGTTTTTCCACATACGACTTGGGAGTTCCATAGTAGTTGCCCACATACTCGGTATATTCAATCAGCTCATCTTCCGCAATCATTTGCTCAAATTCTTCTCTTGTTTTAAAAAAATATTCGACTCCGTCTGTCTCTCCCGGCCTTGGTTTTCTTGTCGTAGCCGAAACGGAAAGGGCATAGCGTTCTGCATAGGAGCTTAGCAGCTCCTTCATAATGCTTCCTTTGCCGGCACCCGAAAATCCGGATACTACCGTTAAAATTCCTCTACTCTTTCGCGTCATCACAAACCTCTGAGGCATTACCATGAAACCGGAGGGCCAGTGTTTCCGGCTGTAATGCAGACAAAATTATTTTGTTGCCCTCTGTGAAAATTACACTCTTTGTCCGTCGTCCCTGCGTTGCATCAATCAGGCTTTCCTGCTCCTTGCCCTTTTGAATCATACGCTTTGCCGGGGCAGAATCGGATGAAATGATACTGATGATTTTATCGCTGTTGACTACGTTGCCAAAGCCAATGTTGATTAATCTCGTCATAAGTTCTCCGTCTATTCGATATTCTGAATCTGCTCACGCACTTTTTCAATGTCTGTTTTTAGATGGATTCCCAAATCGGAAATTTCCTTATCATTTGCCTTAGAAAGAATCGTATTTGCTTCACGATTCATCTCCTGTGCAATAAAATCAAGCTTCCGACCCACCGCTCCGCCCAAAAGCAGGGTATCCTTCGTGTTTTGGATATGGCTGCGAAGTCGTACCGTCTCCTCATCGACACAGCTTTTATCTGCAAACAGAATGACCTCTGTAATAATCCTTGTATCATCAAACTGCTTATTCTCAAAAAGCTCGCGAACCTTTTCCTCCAGTCGTTCCCGATACTCCTTTTGTAAAACAGGGGAACGGGCTTCAATAACATCCACATAAGAAAGCATGCTCTCCAGCTTCTTGAGCAAATCACTCTTTAGATGCGCTCCTTCCAGGCCTCTGCTTTCCACAAGCTGCTCTGTTGCGCCAAGAACGGCCTCCTTTAGTCCCGTCCAAAGCTCCTTTTCATCTGGGGGCTGCTCCTCCATACTAAGCACCTCAGGACAGCGGGAAAGCATGCCAACCGTAATGTCATTGGGGAGCGCAAACTCCCTTTCCATTTCCCGAAAATATTCCAGGTACTGCGCCGCAAGAGCGCTGTTGTATTTTAAGGAAAAATGATTCTTAGCGCAATCCTCATAGGCAATAAATACATCCACTTTTCCCCGCTCAATATGATTTTTTAGAAGCGTCCGAATCGAGTTCTCAAAAAAATTGAGCTTCTTTGGAAGCTTTAT
>JAQXLR010000204.1 GCA_029012225.1 Clostridiales bacterium | reverse complement strand
GAATAGAGGGCAGTGGAAGGATTGGGGCATTGTCATTCGAACAAATGCGTCGGAAGTCTCGGATGAAGTGCTTCTTAAGGAGCTTTGGGAGCTTTCCGAAAAAGGAAGTATTGTGCTTAAAACAGCATGCCATAAGACCTGCTACAGTTTGCTTTATGCAGAGACTTCTGCCTGGAGCAAGCAGATGAGAAGTCTTAGAAGGAAGGAACTGGAGGAGATTGTCACGGATAACCGTGAGATTTATGAAGAAATCTGTGCCTATTATCAGATTCCCCCAAACCACCTTATTACAGGCGCCGGCATTCCAACCCCTGTCGATCAAATTAAGACAGCGGAAGGAATCTGTCTTCGCTATCATAGAGATGCGGCTCTTTCCTTATCTGCACTTTATGGCATTAAGGCAAAGCTTGAGGATGCCTTAAAGGTACGTGTGTGGCTGAAATCCGGAGCCTATCTGATGATTGAGCATACGGAGGCTCTGACTGTCATTGATGTCAATACAGGTAAGAATGTGGAAAAAAAGAGGATGCAGGAAAATTTTCTGAAAATCAATCTTGAGGCAGCTGCTGAAATTGCAAGACAGCTACGTCTTCGCAATCTCTCCGGCATCATCTTAGTGGATTTTATGAACCTGACAGACCCGGATGCAAACCAAAGGCTGCTTACTTCGTTGCGAGAGGCAGTAAAGGCGGATCCTGTACCGACCCAGATCATTGATATGACAAGGCTGGGACTTGTAGAGATTACAAGAAAGAAGGAAAAAAAATCTCTGCGGGAGCTGCTCGGATATGGAACATAGACAGAGAAGATTGCTTCGATAAGAGAAAAAACAGTTGACGCAGCCTATTATGTGTGTTATCATAACGAAGTATGCCGCACAGTGAGGTCGAAATGTCTTCCGGAGAATCGGATGACTACCGTAACTGGCGAGTAATGATAAATAGGAGGTGCCATATGTACGCAATTATTGCAACAGGCGGGAAACAGTACAAAGTATCCGAAGGCGATATCATTACCATTGAAAAACTTGGTGTGGAGGCTGGTGAAAAGGTAACTTTTGATCAGGTTTTAGCCGTATCTGACAACGGAATCAAGGTTGGGGCAGATGTGGCAAATGCATCGGTAGAGGCTTCTGTCGTAAAAGAAGGCAGAGGGAAAAAGATTATCGTATACAAGTACAAGAGAAAAACCGGCTATCACAAGAAAAACGGTCACAGACAGCCGTTTACACAGGTTAAAATTGAAAAAATCAATGCCTAAACAGTTGTTATGACAGATATCACGATTTTTCAAGACCAAAATCGGAAGTTTCTTGGGTTTACCTGTAGCGGGCACAGTGGATATGCCAATGCAGGCGAGGACATCGTCTGTGCAGGAATCTCTGTCCTTGTCATCAATACCGTAAATTCCCTTTTGGCGTATACCTCGGAGAAGGTTTGGACCAAATCGGATGAGGAGAACGGCAGCATTTGTCTGCAGTTTGCTTCTCCGGCAGGGAGCGATGCAGAGCTTCTTATGAAAGCTTTGGTATTGGGCTTGCAGGGAATACAAGAGACATATGGGAAGGAATATCTTACTTTAAATTTTAAGGAGGTGTAGGACATGTTAAATATGAACCTTCAGTTTTTTGCTCATAAAAAGGGAGTCGGCTCTACAAAAAACGGACGTGATTCCGAATCAAAGCGTTTGGGAGCAAAAAGAGCAGACGGACAGTTTGTAAAGGCTGGCAACATTTTGTACAGACAGCGTGGTACGAAGATTCATCCGGGTGCAAATGTAGGACGTGGCGGCGACGATACGTTATTTGCCCTGACAGATGGCATCTTAAGATTTGAGAGAAAAGGCAAGGACAAAAAGCAGGCTTCTGTTTATCCGATTGCCGAATAAAACGTACTGTAGACCCGACTATGCGCAAACACGTGCGTGCTTGCCCAGATAGCCGGGTCTTCTTTTCGTTCAAACGCGATGCCTTTTATGTACATCGTGTTTGATTTCAGCCGGATGCGTACAAAGCATGTCGGCATGTTGTTTTATAGGGAAAGCTTGAGGAAAAAGATTATGTTTGCAGATAGAGCAACCATTTTTATCAAATCAGGAAAAGGCGGAGATGGGCATGTGAGCTTCCGTCGTGAAAAATATGTGCCGGACGGTGGGCCGGACGGTGGGGATGGCGGACGCGGCGGGGATGTGATTTTTGTCGTTGATGATGGTCTGAATACGTTAATTGATTACCGACATCGAAGAAAATTTGCGGCACAACCCGGGGAGGATGGCGGCAAACGAAACTGTCACGGAAAAAACGGCGAAGACTTAATTTTAAAAGTTCCTGCGGGAACCGTGATCAAAGAGGCTTCCTCCGGTCAGGTCATTGCAGATATGTCCGGCGACAATCGCAGACAAGTCCTATTAAAAGGCGGACGTGGCGGGCTTGGAAATCAGCACTATGCAACCTCCACCATGCAGGCGCCCAAATATGCGAAGCCGGGCGGGGAGGCGAGAGAACTTGAAATTCAGCTGGAGCTTAAGGTAATCGCTGATGTTGGACTGGTTGGGTTTCCAAATGTCGGAAAGTCCACCCTTTTATCACGGGTTACAAACGCACGTCCCAAAATTGCCAATTATCATTTTACGACACTCTCTCCAAATTTAGGCGTAGTCGATTTAGATGGAGCGGGAGGCTTTGTCATTGCTGATATTCCGGGACTCATCGAAGGGGCATCGGAGGGGGTCGGTCTTGGTCTGCAATTTTTGCGCCATATTGAGCGTACAAAGGTAATGATTCATATGGTGGATGCCGCAGGCACAGAGGGAAGAGATCCCGTTGCAGACATCAATGCCATCAATCGGGAGTTACAGGCATATGATCCAAAGCTTTTAGAAAAACCACAGGTCATTGCGGCAAATAAGATAGATGCAATTTATGGAGATGAAAATGAAGTCATTCGAACGCTTAAAGATACGTTTGAAAAAGATGGCATCCGTGTGTTTCCTATCTCTGCAGTCAGCGGCAAGGGCTTAAAGGAACTATTGTATTATGTGCAGGAGCTGCTTTCAAGCTGTAGCAGAGAGCCGATTGTCTATGAGCAAGAATTTGATCCATTGGCGATATCCGAAAAGGATGAGCCCTACACAATTACGAGAGCAGATGACGCCGCCTTTGTCGTAGAAGGACCGAAAATAGACAAGATGCTTGGATATACCAATATTGAGTCTGAAAAGGGCTTTCTTTTCTTCCAAAAGTTTTTAAAAGAGCAGGGTATTTTAGCCGAGCTGGAAAAAATGGGAATCCAAGACGGCGATACCGTGCGTATGTATGGAAATGAATTTGATTATTATAAGTAGAGAAGGGAAGTGGCATTATGGCATTGACAAGCAAGCAGCGTGCTTATCTTAGCGGATGCGCCAACACGATGGAAGCAATTTTTCAAATCGGCAAAGCGAGTCTCACACCTGAAATTATCATTGGACTTGATGAGGCGCTTGACAAACGTGAGCTGATAAAAATCTCCGTTCTAAAGAATTGTGCGGATGATCCCAAAGAGATTGCTGCTATGATAGCAGAACGCACGCGTTCCGAGGTTGTAAAGGTAATCGGAAAAAAGATTATCCTATTTCGGCAGACAAACAAGAATCCAAAATACGAACTGCCAAGGTAGGCTTATGCGCTGCCCATTTCCCCGAAAGAGCAGGGCAGCAAGGGAAGCGAGGAAGTAGTGTGAAAAATAAGCTCGATAGCCTATTTTTTACACGGCTATTTGTGCCACAGGCGTCACAAAGTAGCATTTATCGCAGAGCCGAATCTGATATTCGTCTCGCGATTCCTTCGACGAGGAAGTGTCTGCGGAATGGAGATTAGTATGAAAACGACTGATACAAAAAAGAAGATTGGAATCTTGGGGGGCTCATTTGATCCGATTCACAAAGGGCATCTAAATATCGCTGAAAGTGCCCGTAAGGAATTTCAGTTGGATGAGGTCTGGTTTATTCCTGCAGGGCATTCTCCCAATAAGGATGAAACATGCATGACCTCTGCCGCAGAGAGGGCAAAAATGGTGCAGCTTGCCATTGAAGATTACCCGTATTTTCGGCTTTCTACCTTGGAAATAGATTCGACGCAAACCAGCTACACCAGTGTGACCTTGACTAAGTTAAATACGATGTATCCGGACACACAGTTTTATTTTATTATGGGAGCTGACTCTTTGGACTATCTGGAAAGCTGGCATCACCCCGAAATTATCTGTGAGAATGCCATCCTTTTGGTAGCGGTACGAGGAGAGCTTGGGCTTGCCGAACTAAAAAGAAAAAGCAAGGAGCTGCAAAAAATGTTTCGGGCAGAAATTCACCTGATATTGGGTGGAAAAACAAATATCTCGTCGACAGAGCTTCGAGCCGGAAAGGGAGGTATGCATGCTGCATTGCTTCCGGAGAAAGTGGCAGATTATATTTTAAAGCAGGGGTTATACGGATATGGAGAAAAAAGAGATTCGCAAGCGATTAAAGAAAAAACTGGATAAAGGGCGGTATGAGCATACAAAAGGTGTTATGTATACTGCCGCCTGTCTTGCTATGGCTCATGGCTATTCCGTTGACTCTGCCATGTTGGCAGGACTGTTGCATGATTGCGCAAAATGCATTCCCAATGCTGAAAAATTGAGACTATGTAAGGAGCATGACATTCCGGTAACACCGGTTGAGTATGAAAATCCTTATCTGCTTCATGCAAAATTAGGTGCCTACCTTGCAGAAATTGAGTATGGCGTTGCAGACCCCATGATTTGTCATGCCATTCGGGTACACACGACAGGCGAACCGGATATGAGTTTATTGGACAAAATCATCTACATTGCAGATTACATTGAGCCGGGTCGCACACTTGCCCCGAATCTGGATTGGATTCGAGCTCTTGCATTTCGCGATCTTAATGCTTGCATGGCAGAAATCCTAAGGGATACCTTAAAGCATCTATCCAGTCGGGGAGGCGCAATCGACCCCATTACAAAAATGACATACGATTATTACAAACCATATCAGAAAGGAAGAGAAATACAATGACATCAAGAGAGTTGTGTAAGATTGCGGTTGCCGCATTAGAAGACCGCAAGGCAGAGGATATCAAAGTAATTGATATACAAGAAATATCCCCTGTTGCGGATTATTTTATCATTGCAAGCGGAAACAACCAAAACCAGATTCAAGCTATGCAGGATGCCACAGATGAGGCCTTCTATCAGGCTGGTCTTAAAGTGAAGCAAATCGAGGGGAATCGGAATTCCACATGGATTCTCATGGATTATGGCGATGTCATCATCCACATTTTCTCAAAAGAAGACCGTCTGTTTTATGATCTAGAGCGCATCTGGCGAGACGGCCGGGAAATAGAACCGGGAGAGCTATGACATCATGAAAGAAATCGCAGCACTCCGATTACCTTTCCAAGAATCGTGCATTCGGGAACGATAATGGGCTCCATCGTATCGTTCTCCGGCTGCAGACGATAGTAACCGTCTTCTTTATAAAACGTCTTAACCGTTGCAGAATCCTCAACCAGAGCTACAATCATATCTCCGTTTCGGGCAGTTGACTGCTCCTGTACCAGAATCTGATCGCCATCTAAAATTCCGGCATTTATCATACTATCACCTTTTACATTTAAAAGAAATGTCTGTGCATTCGGCAAAAATTCCATCGGAATCGGGAAGTAATTGTCAATGTTCTCCACTGCTAACAATGGCTGCCCGGCTGCAACATTGCCAAGTACCGGTACGTTCACAACCTCACGTCTTGTTAGGTTAAAGTTATCATCAATAATCTCTATCGCACGCGGCTTAGTCGGATCTCTTCTAATATATCCATTTTTCTCAAGCGTCTCAAGATGTGAGTGAACAGAAGAAGTGGACTTTAAATCTACTGCCTCACAAATCTCGCGTACTGCAGGAGGATATCCCTTATTTAAAATCTCCTGCTTGATATATTCCAAAATCTCTTTCTGCTTTGCGCTAATCTTGCCATATGCCATGTCTATCTACCTCCTCAACTGCTTTTTGTTGTTGTAATCAGTGTAACATAGAAAAAAGAAAAATGCAAACATATATTCCGAAAATTTGTTCGAAATTTTGCTTGACAAACATCTGTTCCTGTATTATATTAAGATTACAGAACGAATGTTTGCAACATATGTTTGCTCTTATGTGCAGAAATATAACAGGAATGTTCCTTGGACAGAAAAAGGGCTCTTGATTACTTATTTTTGCATTTAAATTTATAGGAAGCGTCGCAAATGCAAATTGCAGTGTGCCGAAACAAGCTTTGACTTGCACTTCTTGCGATAAGTCGCTTCGGAATGGAGGATTCAGATGAGAAACAAAAGAGTGGCAAAGATGCAGAGAATGATTTTTGCGGGTGTGTTCTTTTTTATGATTTTGATTGCGGCAGGCTTCCTTGTATTTGGCGTAGTCCGCACAAAGGCTGCAGACGCATCTCCTTCTTATAAGTATTATACCAGTATCCGAATCGAAAGAGGAGATACGATTTGGGAGATTGCATCAGATTATCTGACAGATGACTATCAGGATATCGAAGAATATATAGAAGAGATTTGTGCGCTCAATGCGATTTCAGAAGATTGCATTCATGCCGGCAGATACCTTACGCTTCCATATTATTCCGCTGAAGCTCCTAACGAATAAGAGGGTATGTTCGTTTTTCAAGGAGGATAATTTGGTATCTGCTCGATAAAATTTGAAATTAATATAACTAGCATCGGAACATATGTAAGTCAGTGCCCCCGAATATCAAAATCAGAGCAGGGTGCTTGTTTGGCATACTCTAAAATATAATATCCTTCTGGGTTATCAATGTGCGAAAAATACACGCCGACAAGACTCATCGAAAATGTCTTTTCTCCTTCCGCCAAAACATCATGTGAAAGAAAACCGTAGGATTTCCATTCTTCCTCAGACAAAGTAGTTTTTACGAGTATAGCAACATACATTTCTGTATGATTTCCTGTACCACTTGTATTCCCACACCCACTGATAGTTTCAACTATTTCTGTATCAGGGGGAAGATTAAGTGTATCCAACACCTCTTTCTTATAATTTCCCAAAGCAACGTTATCAATTATTGGAGAAAGGACAAATGGAAGAATGATTAGGACAAGTAAAATAATGAATAGCGTAAAAATTATCTTCCATATTTTTTTAGCATTGAGTTTACCTCACAAGGGATTGGAATGTGTTATACCAAAAAATTATAACATAAAAAACGGACAATTCCAGATTGTTTTGCTCTTATAGAGATACCGGATACTTCCTTATCACTGTGAAATCACGTCCTTGATGTGTTGTTTTTTATCTTTGTTTGGGCTATACTTTAAGTAGTCATATGTTATATAGGATAGTGCTACGGAGGATATTACCAACAATTATGATAAAATTTCTGTATGTGATCTTAATGAATCTTTTCAGAGCTCCGTATATGATACCTAAGATGCGAAAAGAAGCAGAGCATCCGGAGAAATACACAGAGACAGAACGATATGAGCTTGCAAGGCATATCATCAGACTGATGAAGGTAACAGGCGGAATACGCACCAAAGCCTATGGGATAGAAAATCTCCCGAAAGAGGGCGGCTATATGATGTATCCCAATCATCAGGGGAAATACGATGCGCTTGGAATCATTTATACGCACAAAGCACCTTGCTCCATTGTCATGGACAAGGCAAAATCGAATACGATTCTGGTCAAAGAATTCATCGATCTTTTGGGTGGAAAGCGTTTGGATAAAAAAAACGTCCGGCAGGCGATGACCATTATTAATGAGGTTGCACAAGAGGTTTCACTGGGAAGAAGATACATCCTATTCCCGGAAGGCGGTTATGATTTGGGCTGTGGGAACCGGGTATGTAACTTTAAGGCCGGCAGCTTTAAGATTGCATTAAAGTCAAAAGTACCGATTGTTCCGGTTGTATTGATTGATTCTTATAAAGTATTTAACAGCTTCACATTGGGACCGGTTACCACTCAGGTTCATTATCTTGAACCCATTGTTTATGAAGAATATGCATCCTTAAAAACATCGGAAATAGCGTCTCTTGTTCAAGACCGCATTCAAGCAAGAATCGATGAGGTATTGGCCTGACCAAAGCTTATTTTTTACACATCGCGCAATTTCACATGCTTTGCGGCACTGCGCCGCCGATCCTCATCGATTGCAGCATAGTGTTTTCTGGTCGTATTTACATCCTTATGACCTAAAACATCTGCAACAAGGTAAATATCACCCGTCTCACGGTAAAGAGTCGTACCATAGGTACTTCTTAATTTGTGCGGTGTAATATTTTTTAATCCGGTAATCAACGAAGAATATTTTTTTACCAGGTTCTCGACGGAACGGACACTGATACGTTTGTTTTGCAGCGAGAGAAAAAGGGCATGTGTGCTTCCGTCTTGTGCTGACATCCTTTGCCTTTCTTCCATATAATCCATCAGGGCACGCCGTACCTCTTCTCCGAAATATACAATGACCTCAGCACCACCTTTGCGGTGGATTTTAATGCCATTGTTTCGAATATCCACATCCTCCAAATCAAGTCCGACACATTCCGATACGCGGATTCCGGTTCCCAAAAGCAAGGTTAAGATGGCAAGATCTCTCGTTTTTGTCTTTGCATGAAACTTTTGCTGCTGGGAGGTAAGGCTCTCTCCAGATTCCACCTCGTCCAAAAGACGTGCCACCTCATCTACGTCCAGTCTGATAATGTTTTTTTCATGAATCTTTGGCATCTCTACCTTAAGAGCCGGATTTGTCTCAATCAACTCATTTTTGTAAAAATAACGATACAAGGTTCGCAAAGACGCCAATTTTCTCTTGATGCCTCGTTCATCATTTGTGTGCTCCACACCATCTTTTACATAATATTTCAGATAGGAGAGATATTCCTCAATATCCATAGGAGTCAGCGCATCCAAGAGGGAGAGGGGAAAGTCTCGTATCTCCATTTTTTTATAAACCGGATTTGTAGTATGAATAT
>JAQXLR010000203.1 GCA_029012225.1 Clostridiales bacterium | reverse complement strand
GCGAATATTTTTTTAAAATAATTTCGCCCTCTCGATCCGTAAAAATCTCAAGAGGATCTCCTTCTCGAATCCTCAGCGTCCTTCTTATCTCCTTTGGCACTACAATTCTCCCAAGATCATCTATCCGTCTCACGATTCCTGTTGCTTTCATATCATAACTTCCCTTTCTTCGCAATATTCACACCAGTTGCAAAACAATCGGATTGACTCGAATCCGGTACCTGTTTCGTACTGTTAGTGTCTGTAAGAATTAGGAAAATATACACAAAATCAAACGGCGTTCTTGATTCTTACGGAAAAAACTGTTTGCTCCTTCCCCTTGCATCAAACATATTATTATACTGCAGCATCTCATATTTTTGAAGCCAGACTGCCTCCTCTCCTGCAGCACTCTCCAGATCCAAAAATTCTCCCTTTGTCTTGGAATAATAGCCTCTGGAATTGACTGCCGGAAGGACTTCCATGAGATCCGACAAAAACTGATGATATGGCGGAAGTGCAATTCCCGCTCTCTTTAGTGCCAGCGTGGCAAGAAAATTAAGGCTTGTAATTTCCACCTCCTTCGACTCGCTCGCATAGTTCGTCCAAATAAAAAAAGGAACCATGTATAGCTCCTCCAGCTCATCCTTTGTCAAGCCGGATAACCCTTTTCCGTTTAAGTAAGGATAAAAGCTTGCGGATAAACTTGGCTGATGATCTCCAAAAAATACAATCTCTACCGGCTCCTCCACCTCTTGAAAGTAAGAAATCAGATATTCCAGAGCCTTATCGCTCTCATGTACCAAGGATAAGTATTGGTTGACATCCGGATAATCCAAGCCAAGCATCCTGACCTCCTCCGTAAAATTGTCATACTTTTCCGTGTAGCCCCCATGATTTTGCATGGAAATACTCATAATAAACAAATCTTCGTTGACGCCTCTGCTCTCATAACGCTTAATAATATGCTCATAAAGCTCCTGATCGGTAATATAAGAACGCAGAAGCTTTGTCCGGTCAAACTCCTCCAGAAAATACGACTCATCAAACCCAAGCTTTGGATAAATCACATTTCTGCTCCATCCTGTCTCATAATAAGGATGCATTGCCACACAGGTATAGCCTATGCTCTTTAAATCCGAGACAATCGACGTAGGAGCCTCCGAAATATATTGCTGATATACCACGGAGCCACTTGGCAAAAAGGCCATAGAATTTCCTGTCATAAACTCCCACTCGGAATTTGGAGTCTTTGCTCCAAACACGGAGGAAATCGCATATCCCTTTATGATGTTGTCCGTCAGCGAATCATAAAATGGCGCAACCTCAATATTCGTATTAAAATCTCCGATTACGCTTAAATCTGCATATGACTCATTCATAATCACAATTATCGTCGGTTTCTCCGCGTTTTCCTCTGTATAAGCAGCTCCGTCCCCCACATATGTATCCTCCAGCTTCGCAATCGCCTCCTGCGAATACCCTTCCGGCTCGCTCACAAAGCTGTCACGGGCACTGAGCACAAAATTCAAAATATAGCCGTTTCGATAACTCCCCTTCTGCTCCCAAGTCTCCGTTGTATAGTATTCCGTTTCCTTTGCAATGTAAACACTGCAAAAAATTGCCAGAGAAATGCAGATTGCTCTCATTGGTATCCTTTTTTGAAAGGAGACGTGCAGCTTTCGCATCAGTGCCACATACAATGCACAAATTAAAATCGTATATCCCACACGGTGCTCCAAGGAAAATTCATAATTCCCCGCCACCGACAGCCCGGTCTGAATCGATTTCAAATCACTGAAAATAAATTCATTTCCACGGAACAGATAAACAAAATAATTTACCCCCGCCAGCAGCATCAAACAAATATGTGCAATGATGCAGGCATTTCCCACGTTATTGGCAAAGGTCTGTGCCACAAGAAAAATAATAAGACAGCAGAGTACATTCAGCCACATTTTCGTATCGCTAGTCTTTGCCCGAAGTTCCTCGCTTAACAGCAGATACTGCACGAGATGTGCCGTAAAAACACTGCCCCCTCCAAGCATCAGGGCAGCCCACATGCTGCTCAATTTTTCATTCAGCTCAATTTTCAGACTTTTGCATGCAAAATAGCATGCTCCAAAGCCGAGCAATGCCCAGGGCGAAAATCCTATCTTTATGCACAGCACCCCTGCAAAAATCATGGCAATCGCCAAACGCCCCAGATTTTCCTTCTCAAAATATAACGTTATCTTCATGCTATACGCTCTGCGTTTCCTCTCCCTCGCAGAAAAACTCCCGAATCTGCTCCTCTACGGTTTTCATCAGGCGTGTTCTCGCTTCCACACTCGCCCAAGCAATATGAGGGGTAATCAAGAGACGCTCACTGTCCTTGATTTCGCGCAGCGGATTGTCTGCACGCATCGGCTCAACCGCCAGAACGTCAAGACCTGCTGCCGCAATCTCTCCCTCCTTTAGCGCCTTTGCCAAATCGGCCTCTACAACAATGGGACCTCTTCCAAGGTTTAAAAAGATTGCAGATTTTTTCATTTTTGCAAAAGCGTCCCCATTCATCAAGCCCTCTGTATTTTCATCCAGCGGTGCATGGACAGATAACACATCGGACTCGCCAAGCAGTGTGTCAAACTCAACTCGCTTATAGCCGGGCGTGTCATTTCTTCCTGAGGTGGAATAATAAATCACGCGGCATCCAAACATGCCCGCAATATCTGCTACCCTGCGTCCAATTGAGCCCAACCCAATAATCCCCCAAGTTTTTCCCGACAGCTCATGAAAAACGTTGGCAAAATGGGTAAAGGTTATATCTTCGATGTATTTCTCATTTTTTACATAGTCATCATAATAGCGCAGCTTTTCCATCAGATAAAACAAGAGCGCAAACGTGTGCTGAGCCACGGTTTCAGTAGAATATCCTGCCACATTTCTCCATGCGATTCCCCTCTTCTGCAAGTAGGACTTATCCAGGTTATTCGTTCCGGTGGCAGTGACGCAAACCAGCTTTAGGTGCTCCGCCGCTCCGATGGTCTCCTCGTTAATCGGAATCTTATTTACGATAACCACATCGGCATCCTTGGTATACTCCCTCGCCTCCTTTGGTGTGGAAAAATCGTATTTTACAACCTCGCCAAATCTCTCATAGCCCGATAGGTCAATGTCATCTCCTATTGTCTTTGCATCCAAAAAAACTATTTTCATGCCTGCTCCTCCTCTTTCTTTTCTTCTTTTTTCTTTGGCATAATGTCGCTATCCACCACATACATAGTCACTCCGCGAATTTCCTTTACCTGCACAATGCTTCCCGCCTCGAAGATTTTTCCTTCTTCATATGCTCTTGCCGTCCACTCCTGTCCATTTAAGACTGCCGTTCCTGTTCCTTTTATATTATCTACCGTCTCTGTCAGGCAAACATTTTTATCAATTGCATCTTCATAATTTGTTCTGACAAGCCTTGGCTTAAGATATTTCATTGCCCATGGTCTTGTAAACAGCAAGAGTACGGTTGAGACAATCGCAAAAACGAAAATCTGCCCCACCACACCAAGTCCGACAGCCGATGCCAGCCATGCAGCCAACGCTCCTCCTGCAAACCAGATGGAGGTAAGCCCGACTGTCACGATTTCAATAATTGAAAAAATGACAATCAAAAGAATCCATATCATCGCTCCCATTCTCCATTCCTCCCTTTCTTATTCTTCCTATTTTCTATTTTTACTATATCACGATTCACACTTCGTGCTTGACGATTTCTTCGAAATCTATCGTGATCGTCATTCGCTGCTCGCTAACGCTCATTATATCATATCCTATTTTCTATTTCTACGATTAATTCTATGCCATTTTCTGTTACCGGGCAGTTACTTCTGCATATATCTGATGCACACATCATTTCCCTCTACCTTGATGCTTGCATAGCCGCCGTTTACAATCGGCATCATCGGTGCAAGGTGTCCGATATCCAAATCCATGATCATCGGAACACCGAATTCCTCCAGCAAATCACAGACTGCATGATACTGATCTAAGCCCATCATCTCCTGCCCATGTATCAAGGGTCTTCCCACCAAAAAGCCTTTCACGTGAGAAAACCATTCCGCACGCTTCATCTGCCAGATGGCACGGCGTATCCCCATTACATTCAGCTCGCAGGCCTCCAGATACCAGATAATCCCATCTTCTTTGTAACGCTCCGCAAATTCTGCTGTCTGATCATACCTTGTCCCAAGAAGTGTCACAAGACAGTCCATGCAGCCTCCGAGCAAGCGTCCTTCTATCTCTAATGCTGTTTCTTTCGTCCCAAACATGCGCAGCTTACGGGGCTCCGTCACATGATAGGGAAGCAGCGGATGCTCCTCGTCTTTTAGGCTGTTTTTTTCCCATAAATCATACCCGCATACCATCTCTTTCTTTCCGCACAGTAAGGCATAGGCATCCTGCAGGCTCTCATGCCACGGCTCCATCCCAAATGCCGCCGCACAAGGTCCATAGATCGATGCCGTATCACACAGGGTCGCCAGAAGAAAGGTCAGGTTGGTATTGTCCGAATATCCCATATACCACTTTGGATTTGCCTTTTTTATTTTTTCAAAGTCCACGTAGTCAATTGTTTCACACATCAATTCTCCTCCACCGCAGGAGATGAGTACATCATTATCCGCACTACAGTAATACTCTGTAAGCTCTGCTCCGCAAGCCTGAGGCGTATTGCTGATGCCGATGCCTGTACCCATATAACAGTTTGGTCCCAGCGCAAGCTGATATCCTAAGGCCTTCCATTTCTTTTGTGCGTTGTCAAAGGCTGTGCGGTATGGCTCTATTGCACACCCAAAAGATGGTGCCACAAAGCCGATGGTTCCTCTCGGCTGCAAATATTTGGGATATTTCATACTTTTTCCTCCTATTACTTTTTAAAATACAAAAACCTCTTGCAATCTTTTTGTAATGCGGTATAATAGACTTGTATGCAGACATAGTATATCGGTAGTACATCAGCTTCCCAAGCTGAGGAGGCGGGTTCGATTCCCGTTGTCTGCTCTGATGAAAACCCCGATAATTTCAAGCTTCCCTTGATTTTATCGGGATTTTTTGATTTCTGTTCTTGCGTAAATCGAGTTCTTTTGACATAAAAAGCAAATCTCATGCAACACGAAATGCAGCACATTTTTCCAAAAGCACTGATTTTGCGCTGTTTATTGCAATTCAATTTTAGCATCAATGGCCATGCCATACAAGACAGTAAATTACTTGCGTTTCCATATTTTTCTTTTCAAATGTCAAAAGCGCCTTAGTCTGATAAACTAAGGCGCTGTTTTTATCGGCCGTTTCCGAGCTCTGCTTACCATAATTCCGCAAGCTCATAAATCAGCCGTTCTGTTTTCTCCCATCCCAGACACGGATCCGTGATTGACTTTCCGTAGCAGTGTTCGCTGATTTTTTGTGCACCATCCTCAAGATAGCTTTCTATCATCAGACCTTTTACCAGCTTTCGGATATCGGAGGAAACCTTGCAGCTATGCAGGACATCCTTGCTGATTCGAATCTGTTCTTCAAAGCGCTTGCCGGAGTTCGAATGATTTGTATCAACAATCACCGCCGGATTGGAAACCCGGCTTTCGTTCGACTGGTTAAGCGCCTCATAGCTCTCGAGCAGATTCTGCAAATCTTCGTAATGATAATTCGGAATGTTTCTCCCAAACTTATCTACATATCCTCTTAAAATTGCATGGGTAAACGGATTCCCGTTTGTCTTTACCTCCCATCCGCGATAGAGAAAGGTATGGGGATTTTGTGCCGCAATGATTGAATTCATCATGACGGAAATATCCCCGCCTGTCGGATTTTTCATTCCCACCGGAATCCCTACGCCGCTCGCCGTCAATCTATGCTGCTGATTTTCTACGGAGCGTGCACCGACTGCCACATAGGACAACAGATCAGACAGATATTTATGATTTTCGGGATAGAGCATCTCATCCGCACAGGTAAATCCGGTTTCCTCAACCGTTCGCTTATGAATCTGGCGAATCGCAATGATTCCCTTTAGCATATCCGATTCCTTTTCCGGATCCGGCTGATGGAGCATCCCCTTATAGCCTACTCCGATTGTCCTTGGCTTGTTCGTATAAATACGCGGAATGATAAAAATCTTATCCTCTACCTTATCCTGCACCTTTCGCAGTCTTGCTATATAGTCTACGACAGCATCCTCGTTATCGGCAGAACATGGTCCAATTACCAGAATGAATCGTTCATCTTTTCCTTCAAAAATTTGTTGTATCTGCGCATCACGCTGTGCCTTGATTGCAACAATCTGATTGCTTATCGGAAATTGATCCTTTAGCTCCTGCGACGTAGGCAATCTCCGCAAAAACTCCATTTCCATATGTTTCCCTCCGTTTTTATCACTGTAGGATAGTTCACCGCATCTTCGCGGCCATTACTGCATTACGTTGCAGTTTAACGCTTTACACTTCAACGCTTTGCAGTGATATCTTTTGCCTAGAATACCATCAAACCGCTTTCACGTCAACTCTTTTCTTCATCCTTGGCGTTCTTATGCTCTATCTTAGATGGCAATCCACCATTATCGTCACTCTATGATCCTTCTTTTTAATCTCTACGAAAAATATCTCTGGTGTATACTTTTTCTTTTACATCATCCAAGCATGTGTTATAGCGATTCGCGATAATAGCCTGACTCTGCCTTTTAAACTCATCTAGATTATTTACGATTTTGCTTCCAAAGAAAGTGTCACCGTCTTTGAGCGTTGGTTCGTAAATAATTACCGTAACTCCTCTTGCTTTGATTCGCTTCATAACACCTTGGATAGAAGATTGACGGAAGTTATCAGAATTTCTCTTCATAGTCAGACGATAAACACCAACAACAACCTCTTTTTCCTTCATTTTATCATAGCTGTCGTTCGCTCCATACGCGCCGGCGATTTCAAGAACTCTATCTGCAATAAAGTCCTTTCTTGTTCGATTGCTTTCTACAATGGCTCCAATCAAATTCTCTGGTACATCGACATAATTTGCCAGTAACTGCTTCGTATCCTTAGGCAGACAATATCCACCATAGCCGAAGCTTGGATTGTTGTAGTGCGTTCCAATGCGTGGATCAAGGCAGACACCATCTATAATCTGCTTTGTATTTAATCCTTTCATTTCTGCATAAATATCCAATTCATTAAAATAGCTGACACGCAATGCCAGATAAGTGTTAGCAAACAGTTTTACCGCTTCGGCTTCGGTAAAGCCCATAAATAAAGTGTCAATATCTTCCTTAATCGCACCCTCCGAAAGAAGTTCCGCAAAGGTATGAGCTGCTTCGACCAGATGTGTATTTTCCATATCTGTCCCTACAATAATACGGCTGGGATACAAATTGTCGTATAGTGCTTTTGATTCGCGAAGAAACTCCGGACTAAAAATGATGTTATTGCAATGAAATTTCTCACGAATGCTTGACGTATAGCCGACAGGAATCGTAGATCTAATGACCATAATGGCTTCGGGATTGTATTCTATGACCAGTTTAATCACTGATTCTACCGCAGAAGTATCAAAGAAATTTTTCTTGGGATCATAGTTTGTTGGTGCTGCAATTACTACGAAGTCTGCATCTGAATAAGCTTTTTTTGCATCCAGTGTAGCGGTCAAGTTCAAATTCTTCTCCTTCATATATTTCTCGATGTACTCATCCTTAATAGGTGATTTTCGACTGTTAATGGCTTCCACTCTTTCCGAGACAATATCTACTGCCACAACTCGATGGTTCAAAGACAACAGCACAGCAATGGACAGCCCAACATAGCCTGTCCCTGCAACGGCAATTTTTAACTTCTTATAGTCTCTCATGTTTGCTTTCCTCTCTCGATTGATTAATTTTCTTCAATTCCGTCTTTGAACTTTATTGAAGCTCAAAAAAATTTTATCTGTATTTTACCATATATCCCTTGAAAAATCAGTATTTTTAAGCTTTTTTCTTCTAAATTGCGGGATACAAAATATCATTTTAGACTAGTGCTCGTTCCATTGGAAGATAGGCTGAATGA
>JAQXLR010000202.1 GCA_029012225.1 Clostridiales bacterium | reverse complement strand
ACCATATGTAGAGCGCATTTTAAAAGAAGGAAGATATCGAGGAATTGAAAAGACACAGTACACAGATGATGCAAAGATTACTGACCACTATGCCATTATTCCCACAGGTCAGCTTTCCGAATTAAAAGCACTAGGCGATTTGCAGCGTAAGATTTTTGATTTGATTGTACGCCGGTTTTTAAGCGTTTTTTATCCTCCGGCAGAATATCAGACGGCAAAGCTGACCGTTAAAATGGGGAAGGAAAGCCTGTTTGCCTCCGCAAAAGCTTTAAAAGAGGCGGGATATCTTGAGATTGCGGGAATGCCAAAGGGAGGGAAAAACGGAAAGAAAAAAAGAATGGAGGGGGAGGCGGACGAAAGCAAGGAGGATGAGGAAGAAGGAGAAAATGACAATGCGGGCTTACTTCTTTTGGCAGATCGGCTCCACAAAGGAGATGCGCTTTGCGGGGAAGATTTTTTCATTCGTGAGGGAAAAACCTCGCCGCCCAAGCGCTACACCTCAGGCTCAATGGTGCTCGCAATGGAAAATGCGGGGCAGTTGATTGAGGATGAGGAGCTTCGTGCTCAAATTAAGGGCTCCGGTATCGGAACCTCTGCCACCAGAGCAGAGATTATCAGAAAGCTGGTAAGAGTCGGATACCTTCACTTAAGCAAAAAGACACAGGTGCTTACACCGGAGAGCCTTGGTGAGATGATTTTTGAGGTGGTAAGTATGACGGTACCGGCTCTGTTAAACCCCAAAATGACAGCATCATGGGAAAAGGGGCTAGAGGGAATCACACAGGGAACGGTAGATATGCAGGACTATCGGGCAAAACTGGAGGACTTTATTCGCAAGGAGACGCTTAAAATCGTAACGTGTGACTTAACCGATGAGATAAGAATGCGAATTTCCCCGCTTGTAGGAAAGGGAGGACGGGGAATTGCAGCGAAAAAAAGTCTTGGTGTCCCCTGTCCCAGCTGTGGGGGAGAGCTTGAGACGACTCCGTTTGGCTATGGCTGCGGAAATTATAAAAAGGACGGAAGTGGGTGCCGATTTTCAATTGGTTCGATTGCAGGCAGATCCTTGACGGAGGAGGAAGTGAAGACACTTGTGACGGAAGGGCATACGGAGGTTCTCTCGGGCTTTACCTCAAAAACAGGAAAGTCCTTTTCGGCCAGTCTGGTTTTTAAGAAGGAGGAAGACGGAAAAGTAAAAATAAACTTTGATTTTTCCAAGAATCAGCCGGAAATACTAGAGGATATCAAGTGCCCTGCCTGCGGAGCGGATATGGAGATCACACCCTTTGGCTATGCCTGCACAAGACACAGAGAGGATTCGGATGCCTGTTATTTCGCAATCGGAAAGATTGCGGGACGCTCAATCGGTATAAATGATTTAAGAGAGCTTTTGCAAACAGGAAGAACCTGTATGATAAAGGGATTTACTGCAAAAAACAAAAAGAAATTTAATGCTTCTCTTGTGCTTGAAACAGATGAGGAGGGGAAGAAAAAAATCGGCTTTGACTTTTCAAGGAACGAGGCAGAACGGATAGAGGGAGTGCAATGTCCGGTCTGTGGAGCTGCGATTGAGAAAAAATCCTTTGGCTATGGCTGCATGAGCTATGATGCCCAAAATCCGGAGAGCTGCCGCTTTTGCATCGGTTCAATTGCGGGAAAGGATTTGACGGTATCGCAGGTAAAAGAGCTTTTAACCAAGGGGAGAACAGAGACAATTCGGGGATTTAAGTCAAAAAACGGGAAACGCTTTGATGCCTGTATTGCTCTTGTGACAGATATAGATGGAAAAATAAATCTTGGATTTGATTTTGAGCATGTGGAGGCGAAAAAGCTAAAGGAGGTCAAATGCCCGATTTGTCAGGGGGATATTGTAAAAACCTCCTTTGGATTTGGATGCGTCAATTATTCTGCAGACAATCCGGAAAGCTGTCGATTTTCGATTGGTTCGATTGCAGGTGTCCGTCTAAAGGAAAAGCAGGTAAAGGAGTTGCTTTTAAAGGGAAGGACAGAGGTCATAGAGGGCTTTGTTGCAAAGACGGGAATGAAGTTTGATGCACCCTTAAAGCTGACACAAGAAGGGCAGATTGCCTTTGATTTTCCCGAGAAGCCAAAGCCTGCAGAGACAGATGTGCCATGCCCAAGATGCGGAAAGCTGCTGCAAAAGAGTCAGTGGTACTATTCTTGCGAATGTGGCTTTCAGGTTGGACATACGGTGGCAAAGGTGCCTTTGTCCGAGGAAGTAATGAGAGAATTGCTTACTACTGGAAAAACGAAAGAAAAGGTAACAGGATTTACGTCAAAGGCAGGAAACGTGTTTGACGCAGGACTGAAATTTGAGGAGGAACGCATTCAGTTTGTTTTTGAAGGAGGATGAAGATGGAGAATGCCAAAATCAGCAGATTATATGATTTGAATGAAACGATTGCAAAGGATGTATTTGCCGGTCTTACCTACCCTTGGGAGGCACTGGAAAAAATCAGTGACTTTATCCGTACATTTGGACCTACTTTAGATAAAACAAGATATGAGCAGCGTGGAGAGGAAATCTGGGTTGCAAAAACGGCAAGGATAGCAGAGACAGCTTTTTTAAATGGACCTTTAATTGTAGATGAGGATGCAGAAATACGCCATTGTGCTTTTGTAAGAGGAAGTGCCATTGTGGGAAGGGGAGCCGTTGTGGGCAATTCCACAGAATTAAAAAATGTGATTCTTTTTAACGCGGTTCAAGTACCGCATTACAATTATGTTGGCGATTCCATTCTCGGATATAAGTCACATATGGGAGCGGGTGCAATCACATCAAACGTAAAGGCCGACAAAACACTCGTTGAAGTAAAAGAGGGAACAAACAAAATTAAAACAGGAAGAAAGAAATTTGGTGCAATGCTTGGGGATTGTGTGGAGGTTGGATGCAATTGTGTATTAAATCCGGGAACGGTCATCGGAAGAGACAGCAATATTTATCCGTTATCCATGGTACGTGGAGTGATTCCGGAAAATTCCATTTATAAGAGCAGACAAGAGATTGTCAAAAAGAACATAGGGGAAAGAGAAAATGAATGATTTTGTACTTTACTAATTTCCAAAAGTATGCGAAAATAAATGCAATATGTTAAATGTGTAACGATGTGAAAGGAGTCTTAAAATGATTTACACGAAGGAAATTGAACACATGTGTCCGATAGCAAAGGGCGCAAATCACGAGCCTGCTCCGATTCCACAGGAAGGCAGATGGGTTCATTCGAAAAAAATTGAAGATATTTCAGGCTTTACACATGGTGTGGGCTGGTGTGCACCACAGCAGGGAGCCTGTAAGCTTTCTCTTAATGTAAAGGATGGAGTGATAGAGGAGGCATTGATCGAGACAATCGGCTGCTCCGGTATGACACATTCCGCGGCAATGGCAGCTGAGATTTTACAGGGCAAGACGATTCTTGAGGCATTGAATACAGACCTTGTATGCGATGCAATCAATACAGCGATGCGAGAGCTGTTTTTACAGATTGTCTACGGACGTACCCAGAGTGCATTTTCAGATGACGGACTTGCAGTAGGTGCGGGTCTTGAGGATTTGGGAAAAGGACTTCGTTCTCAGGTTGGTACGATGTATGCCACGAAGGAAAAGGGCGTACGCTATCTGGAGATGGCAGAGGGCTATGTAACAGGCATTGCACTTGACGCTGATAATGAAGTGATTGGCTATCAGTTCGTTTCCCTTGGAAAAATGACGGACTTCATTAAAAAGGGCGATGATCCAAACACAGCATGGGAGAAGGCAAAGGGTCAATACGGCCGTGTCGATGACGCTGTTAAGATTATCGATCCACGGACAGAGTAGGGAAAGGAGAAAACGAATATCATGGCACTATTTGAATCATATGAGAGAAGAATCGACCAGATTAACGCAGTATTAAACAGCTATGGCATCAGTTCGATCGAAGAAGCTGAAAAAATAACGAAAGATGCCGGACTGGATGTTTATGCTCAGATTAAAGGAATCCAGCCAATTTGCTTTGAGAATGCATGTTGGGCTTATATTGTAGGTGCTGCAATCGCAATCAAAAAGGGCGCAAGAAGAGCTGCAGATGCCGCTGCTGCAATCGGTGAGGGACTGCAATCCTTTTGTATTCCGGGCTCTGTTGCAGACCACAGAAAGGTTGGCTTAGGACATGGAAACCTTGGCAAAATGCTGTTAGAGGAAGAGACAGAGTGCTTCTGTTTTCTTGCGGGACATGAGTCCTTTGCAGCCGCAGAGGGTGCAATCGGAATTGCAGAGAAGGCAAACAAGGTGCGCCAAAAGCCACTTCGTGTTATTTTAAATGGATTGGGAAAGGATGCTGCACAGATTATTTCCCGTATCAACGGCTTTACCTTTGTTGAGACAAAATACGATTACAAGGAAGCAAAATTAAACATCGTGTATGAAAAGGCATATTCCAACGGACTTCGTGCAACCGTAAAATGCTACGGCTCCGATGACGTGCAGGAAGGCGTTGCAATCATGCATCATGAGAACGTTGGCGTATCCATTACGGGTAATTCCACCAATCCGACACGCTTCCAGCATCCGGTAGCAGGTACATACAAAAAAGAGTGTATTGAGCAGGGGAAGAACTACTTCTCTGTTGCATCGGGCGGTGGAACAGGACGTACTCTGCATCCCGATAACATGGCTGCCGGCCCTGCATCCTACGGTATGACGGATACAATGGGACGTATGCATTCGGATGCACAGTTTGCAGGCTCCTCCTCCGTACCGGCTCACGTGGAGATGATGGGACTGATTGGAGCCGGCAACAACCCGATGGTAGGAATGACAGTTGCAGTAGCTGTTTCCATCGAGGAAGCTGCAAAGGCTGGTAAATTTTAGGAAATGCAGTATTTTCAAGGCTTGTAAGTTACGAGAGAAAGTATGAAATGATACGAAAATTTATAGATAACGAACAAATAACTGACACGTAACAAACATGCGTAACGAACAAAAATAGAATGTATGTAAAAAAGCCACTGTAAAAGGTGGCTTTTGATTTTGTTAAAAGGAGAAATGCTGCGGATTTTTTTATTTTGCCATTTTTGCAAATCTATGATAGAGTAATAAAATGTAAGCAAAACAAAAATACAGAATGGATAAAGGGGACTGTAAGAAGGTGGAACAAAAAAGCTTTCATTTTAATAAAAAAAAGAGGGTAATTGTAAAAATCGGTTCATCCTCCTTAAATTACGAGGAGACGGGATGCTTAAACTTTACAAAGCTGGAGCATCTGGTAAGAGAACTGTGCAATCTAAGAAATCGGGGAATGGATGTGTGTCTGGTCAGCTCAGGAGCGATTGCGGTCGGGAGGCAGTCGCTTGGACTTTCCGGACCTCCAAAGAACATTTCCACAAAGCAGGCATGTGCGGCAGTCGGACAGGCAAGGCTTATGATGATTTACCAAAAGCTCTTTGCTGAATACAATCAGGTGGCAGGTCAGGTGCTTATGACGAAAAATACGATGGTCAATCCGGTCTCGAGGGAAAATGCCAGAAATACCTTTGAGGAGATGTTTCGACTGGGAGCAATCCCGATTGTAAATGAACACGACACGGTTTCGACCTATGAGATGCAGTTTGGCGATAATGATACGCTGTCTGCCATTGTAACCTCTCTGACAGGAGCAGATTTGCTCATTCTATTGTCGGATATAGACGGACTTTTTACGGATGATCCCAGGAAAAATCCGGATGCGAAGCTGATTGAGGTTGTGGAAAAGATGGATTCCTCTCTCTATGAAATGGCCAAGAGCAGTACCGGAAGCGACGTCGGAACAGGGGGCATGGCGACAAAGCTGACCGCGGCAAAGATTGCTACGCTATCCGGTGCGGACATGATTATTGCAAATGGAAAAGATGTGTGCATCCTGCACCATATTTTTGATGATTCCTTCAAAGGAACGATTTTTCAATCCGAGAAAAGAGAAAGCTTCCGGATTGAGGATTTCATCTTAGAGAGTATCGGATAAAGGAGCGTAGATTTTACATAGCTTATATTTTGGGAATGGGTAAGAGGGTA
Source organism: Clostridiales bacterium (assembly GCA_029012225.1). Taxonomy (GTDB): domain Bacteria; phylum Bacillota; class Clostridia; order Lachnospirales; family Lachnospiraceae; genus Roseburia. The sequence continues at coordinate 3,422 of JAQXLR010000202.1, read as the reverse complement.
AGATGGTGAAGAATTTGCCAAAGGAGAAAAGCACAGAGACTTTGCGTATCCTTCACAGAGGGCTGCGGGATGCCATGATGCCGGAAGAGGTGCGCCGCAAAAGCGATAGAATTTGCGAGCAGCTTCTTGCATCGGCGTGCTATCATAACAGTGATACCGTATATGGCTATTATCCGCTGGGAAACGAGGTAGATTGTCTGCCGATTTTACGAGATGCATTAAAAAGAGGAAAGCAGATCGCATTGCCGAAAACAGGGAAAGATTTTCAGATGGAATTTTATCGGATTTTTTCTCTGAATGAAGTGGCAAGCGGACACTTCCATGTGATGGAGCCCAAGGAGGGCTGCCCGCTTGTACAGTCTGAAGCGGCAGTTGTTCTTGTACCGGGCGTTGTGTTCGATAGACAGGGAAACCGATATGGTTACGGCAAGGGATATTATGACCGTTATCTTGCGCGCTATTCGGGACTTGAGACGATTGGACTTGCCTACGAGCATCAAATGGAGGAGAAGCTTCTGACAAAAGCAACCGACATTTCTATGAGATGGGTTTATACAGAAGGTGGCTGCTATTCAAAGGAGATGGGCAGTCAAAATGAGGTGGAAAAATGACATTGTTGGAAATTTGTAAAAGAGCAAAAGAAGTAAGCAGAAAAATCGGAAATCTGGATACCGATACAAAAAATACGGCCTTGCTTGCAGTTGCAGATTTGCTTGTGGAGGAGGCGGCAAAAATTGTCGAAGAAAATTCCAAGGATTTGGAGCGTGGCAGAGAAAACGGCATGCCAAAGGGACTTTTAGACCGCCTGATGCTAAACAAAGAGCGGATTGTGCAGATTGCAGAGGGGCTGCGGCAGGTTGTGTCATTGGAGGATCCCATCGGAGAGGTTCTCTCGATGAAAAAGCGCCCAAATGGTCTTAGAATCGGGAAAAAGCGTGTGCCCATCGGTGTCGTTGGGATGATTTATGAGGCACGCCCCAATGTGACGGTAGATGCTTTTGGACTTTGCTTTAAGACCGGAAACGCGGTTGTCCTAAAAGGAGGAAGCGATGCCATCTGCTCGAATATTGCCATAGTTGCAGTCATAAAAAAAGCGCTTACGAAGGTGGGACTTCCGGCAGATGCAGTGTCTTTGATTGAAGACACATCAAGAGAGACGGCAGCCGAATTTATGAGAATGAATGACTATATTGATGTGCTGATTCCCCGTGGCGGGGAGGGACTCATTCGTGCGGTTGTCAATCAGGCGACCATTCCCGTAATCGAGACGGGCACCGGAAACTGCCACGTGTTTGTGGATGAGACCGCGGACTTTGATATGGCAGTCAAGATTATTTTAAATGCCAAAACGCAGCGTATCGGTGTCTGCAATGCCTGTGAATCTGTCGTTATTCATGAGAAAATCGCGGAATTCTTTTTGCCAATCTTGGCAGATGAGCTGCGGGAGCATGGTGTGGAAATCAGAGCAGATGAGAAAAGCAAAAGATTCCTCGAAAGAAGCGGAGCATACGACGCCAATGCAGTGAAGCTTGCAACAGAGGAAGACTGGGGAAAAGAATATTTAGATTATATTATTTCAATAAAGACAGTTGCTTCCGTTGATGCGGCAATCGAGCATATCAATCAATACAATACGGGGCACTCGGAGACGATTGTTACGCAGCACTATGCAAATGCACAGAAATTTTTAGATGAGATTGATGCAGCCTGCGTTTATGTCAATGCCTCTACACGATTTTCGGATGGCTTTGAGTTTGGCTTTGGAGCAGAGATTGGAATTAGCACGCAAAAGCTTCACGCAAGGGGGCCAATGGGCTTAGAGGCATTGACGAGCACGAAATATATTATCTACGGAGACGGACAGGTGCGTCCGTAGACTGCCCAAAAAGAAAAATGGACTTGAAATATTCAGCAAAAAACAGATAGGAACAAACGAATGGAACAGAAAATAAATTTAAATTTAATTGATAAGGAGCAGGTTCCGACAAGTGAGCCCGAGCGACAGTATTACTTTATGGAGATTGCAAAGCAATATGTAAGCCGACTGGCGGAACAAAAAGGGGAGCCTTTGACCTTTCATGTCACAACCTTCGGTTGTCAGATGAATGCAAGGGACTCCGAGAAGCTAATCGGTATTTTGGAATATATCGGTTATGTTGAGGGAGCTTCCGAGGACGCAGATTTTTCCATTTATAATACCTGTACGGTTCGTGAGAATGCCAATAACAAGGTATATGGGCGGTTAGGCGGACTTGGAAACAGCAAGAAAAAGAATCCTTTTATGATGATTGCCCTCTGCGGCTGTATGATGCAGGAGCCCTCTGTGGTGGAAAAGCTGCAGAAAAGTTATCGCTTTGTCAACCTCATCTTTGGCACGCACAACATCTATAAATTTGCCGAGCTGATTGTTACGACAATAGAAAACAGCTTTTGCTTCCCGGAGGCAAAAAAGAGTATCATGACCATTGATATCTGGAAAGAGACCGACCAGATTGTGGAAGACCTTCCGGCAGAACGGAAGTATTTCTTTAAATCGGGAATTAATATCATGTTTGGGTGCGATAATTTCTGTAGCTATTGTATTGTTCCATATGTACGAGGCAGAGAGCGGAGCAGAGAGCCAAAGGAGATTGTCCGCGAAATCGAGCATCTTGTAAAAGATGGTGTTGTGGAGGTCATGCTGCTGGGACAAAATGTCAATTCCTATGGAAAGACCCTGGAAACACCGATGACCTTTGCGCAGCTTCTGACAGAAATTGAAAAAATCGAGGGGCTGGAGCGCATCCGTTTTATGACCTCGCATCCAAAGGATTTGTCGGATGAATTAATTGCGGTTATGAAGGCTTCCAAGAAAATCTGCCATCATCTGCATTTGCCTCTGCAGTCAGGAAGTGACAGGATGTTAAAGGTCATGAATCGCCACTATGACAAAGCGCATTACCTTAGATTGGTGGAAAAACTCCGAGAGGCAGTGCCGGATCTTGCACTGACGACAGATATTATTGTGGGCTTTCCCGGAGAAACAGAGGAAGATTTTTTGGATACGTTAGATGTGGTACGAAAAGTCGGCTATGACAGCGCATTTACGTTTCTCTATTCCAAAAGAACAGGCACACCTGCGGCAGCCATGGAAGAACAAGTGCCGGAGGATATCGTAAAAAGAAGATTTGATCTTCTTCTTTCGGAAGTGCAAAGAATCGGAGCCCAAAAGGCAAAAAAGCTTGAGGGAAGGATACTTCCCGTGCTCATTGAGCAGAGAAACGAGCAGGATGCGCAGCTTGTGACAGGACGGCTCGATAACAATTCCGTGGTGCATCTGCCGGGAGACGATTCCATGATTGGAAAGATACAAAACGTCAGGTTAAAGGAATGTAAGGGCTTTTATTATATCGGAGAAGCGGTGGATTAAATTATGTATGCAT
>JAQXLR010000201.1 GCA_029012225.1 Clostridiales bacterium | reverse complement strand
CCTTTGCCTCATGAAAGCGGCGAATCAAGGCGGGAAGTACATGACTGTGTGTAGGGTGGTAGTTATCGTTTGGTCCGTAAAGATTGGTCGGCATTACAGAAATATAATCCGTACCATACTGCTTATTTAAAAACTCACAATATTTTAATCCGCTGATTTTTGCAAGGGCATATGCCTCATTTGTCTTTTCCAGCTCTCCGGTCAAAAGATAGCTTTCCTTCATCGGCTGCGGAGCCATACGCGGATAGATGCAGGATGAACCCAAAAATTCCAGCTTCTTGCAGCCATTTTGCCACGCGGCATGGATGACATTCATCTGCATCGTCATGTTCTCATACATGAAATCCGCAAGTGCCTCCTGATTTGCCATAATGCCTCCCACCTTTGCTGCCGCCAAAAAAACATACTCCGGCTTCTCCTTGGCAAAAAACGCCTCTACCTCGCTCTGACGGCACAAATCGAGTTCCTTATGCGTGCGGGTAACGATGTTCGTATAGCCTTGACGCACAAGCTCCCGCACGATGGCAGAGCCTACCATTCCCCTATGTCCGGCTACATATATCTTTGCATTTTTTTCCATCATGATTTTTCTTTCCTTTCGAAACTGCTTCGCACGTCAAATCATTCCTTTGCCACCAGCTCCATATCATGGCGCACCATCCGCTTTACCAGTTCCTCAAAGCTTGTCTTTGTGGGATTCCAACCAAGCTCTGTCTTTGCCTTTGTCGGATCTCCCCACAGATTTACCACATCAGTAGGTCTGTAAAACTCCTCCGATACCTCAATGACAACCTTTCCTGTCGCCTTATCAATACCGACTTCCTCCATTCCTTCTCCCTTAAATTCCAGCTCAATTCCCGCTTCACGGAAGGCGTATTCACAAAATTCACGTACGGAGTGCTGCTCTCCTGTTGCAATCACAAAATCCTCCGGCTTCTCATTCTGCAGGATCAACCACATGCACTCTACATAATCCTTTGCATAACCCCAGTCACGTAAGGAAGAAAGATTTCCCAGATACAGCTTATCCTGCTTGCCCTGTGCGATTCTTGCTGCCGCAAGGGAAATTTTTCTGGTAACGAAGGTTTCTCCGCGACGCTCTGACTCATGATTAAACAGGATTCCACTGCAGCAGAACATATTATATGCCTCTCTGTATTCCTTCACAATCCAAAAGCCATACTGCTTTGCAACCGCATATGGACTGTACGGATGGAAGGGAGTGGTCTCTCTCTGCGGAACCTCCTCTACTTTTCCGTATAGCTCGGAGGTAGATGCCTGATAGATGCGGCAGGTTTTTTCTAATCCGCAAAGGCGGACAGCCTCCAATATGCGAAGAACTCCTGTTGCAACTACATCTGCAGTATATTCCGGTACATCAAAGCTGACGCCCACATGACTTTGCGCCGCAAGATTGTAGATTTCATCGGGGCGAATCATTCCTACCAGACGCATAATACTCATGGAATCGGCAAGATCACCATAGTGTACATGGAAATGCGGATTTCCTTCCAGATGGTCAATTCTCTCTCTTTTCTCCGTGGAGGCTCGACGAACCATACCATGAACCTCATAGCCCTTTTCCAGCAGCAGCTCTGCCAAATAGCTTCCATCCTGACCTGTAACTCCTGTAATTAACGCACTTTTACTCATTTTTGTTCTCCTTTTATTGTTGTTTTATAATTATTTTGCTAGTACAAGAATCAAACCGTTTTATAGAATAATCCTTTTTTTTCTTTTTTTCAATTGAATATATTGCCCAAAAATAGTATTATATTGCTACAGAAATATCTCGTGAAAGGCTTTGATTTATGGAACACACTTTCTTTGAAAAATACAAGACCTCAGAAGTCACAAGTACAAGGCGTGTGATCAATACGCCCTCTTTGTTCATCCGCAAAAATTTTCTCTATATTCAAGAGGCCGGCTGCCTAAAAAGCCTAAAGCCCCACCTAAGCCGACGCAGCGGCTTAAATTCCTATCTTTTTCTTATCGTGCTCTCCGGCAGTGGTACGGTATCCTACCAAAAGCCGAACACTTCAGATATCTGCTATGTCGACGCCGCGCAGGGGGACTGCTTTTTCTTGGACTGCCTTGGAGCATATACCCATATCAGCAGCGAGAATGACCCTTGGGAGCTTTTATGGATTCATTTTACCGGTCCGCAGGCCAAAGCATATTACACCTGCTTTCAGGAGCAAAGAAACTGGCACTTTCGATCCTTGCGCCTCACTGAGCTGACTGCTGCCGTTGAAACCATCCTTGCGCTTCATGAGACCAAAAGCGACGACACCGACCTCCTTAGCGCTTATCAGCTTGTCAATATTTTGACCATTCTTTGTACCGAGCATTCCGGAAAGGAAAACCTTGACTCTGCACTAAGCGATAAATTGCATCGCGTCCTTAGCTACCTTGATGACCATTATACCGAGAATATTTCTTTGGATTGGCTTTCCGAACAATTTTTTATCAGTAAATATTACCTTTCCCGTGAATTTAAAAAACAATTCGGTACCACAATCATCCAGTATCTCTTGACAAAAAAAATCACCAATGCCAAAGAGCTTCTGCGATACAGCGGCGCCTCTATTGAGGACATCGCACGGCTCTGCGGCATTGATGATGCCAGTTACTTTAATAAGGTTTTTAAAAAGATGGAGGGCTGCACGGCCTCCGAGTACAGAAAGCGATGGTAGCCCGCTCCCTTCCTTATAGCGGAAATAAAAGCTGGTACCATCTTTGCGTCTGTTCCAAAAACAGTGCCGAGCCAAATTTTTCAAACGATGCAAGGTAGATTAGGATGAGCGCAAGCACGATCTCTTTGTTTTTAAAAAATGCCTGCAAGCGCCCCATCATAACACACATATGCGCATCCCGAATCCACAATAGATAAAGCACCTCGATCGTCTTTGTCGTAATAATCGCCCCAAACCATCTTCCCCAATCACACTCAAACATAAACAAGGGGATATAAAGGAGATTAAACAAAAGCAAATACGGATAGGGTGTCAAAAACATCTTTTTCTTTTTGCCGATGCAATACCGCACACGGGAGACAAACAGATAGATTGCCAGTGCCGTCAAGGGCCATAGCAAAAGGAGCTGTATGATCCCGCATATCCTGTAGTGCTCATAAGCGAAGCAGTTTTCAAACATTCCGTATTCGTTGGAAAAATACTCCAAATACAGACCCGCAGCATTGTTCTCCAAATTCGTCTTTGTTGATACAACCGCTGCCATCTCCTCCAGGGTAGTATACCGGACTCTGGAGAAAAAGTGAACGAAGACAAAAATGGCACTTGTGACTGCTGCCACACAGCTGCTGCCGATAAAATCGCTTCCGGACACCCTTCCTTCCCGAAACGTATTGCAAATGCAAATCAGGAAAATGACTGCAAAGAATGTAAAAATCCCCCCTTGATGCATCAGAATCATAACGGCAGATATTGCCGCAAGCAGCAGGTATTTTGGAAGTCTCCTTTTTATCCTCTCATTTACAAGCAGCGCCGCAAGGGACAAAAGAAACAGGTAAAGCTCAAGTCGTCCCATATTTGCTTCATTCCACAGATGACCCGGCGCCCCCGGCGAGGCAAGATAAAACAGAATCAGTACAATTACCGCCCTTTGATGTCTTTCTTCGGACTTGGAGATCATCTGCGCAATGCAAAAAGAAAGCAGCAGAATCAACAACACCGAACAAGCAAGCACAAAACGATATGCCACATCTCTTTGCAGATACTCATCATAGAAAAACAGCCTCATAATCGTTCCAAGAAAAAATCGCGAGCCTGCTCCCATCCCGTAATGCAGTACGTACCACGGCCCAATCCAGCTGCATAGACCCCGATAGCCTTCTGCAAAAAGCCAGTAAAGCAAATAAATCGAGCAGCCCGCAAAGCTTATCCAAAACGTTTTTTTCTTTGCAGGCATAGCCGCAAAAAGATTGCGAAGCTCTTTTGACCCGACAACAGATGCAACGATGAGCAAAAGCAAAAGTATGAGCAATACGCCGTTTCCATATGCATAAGTCACATCGGTTTCCATGAACAGATACGGCTGTCCGTCTACAAGCTCATCGTCTGCATAAATCCGCGTATACAGCATATCATCCTTGCTGTCATACATCGATGTTGAACTTCCGAAAAGGATTGGATAGACATCTCCATCCATGTCAATTCCTTCTATCACAACAACAAAGTCACCCTTTAGCGTCAGTCCTTCCGTCTGAAGCGCAAGAAATTCCTCCTCGTCTAAATCGCGACAGTCAATCTGCACAGCAAGCCTTTGCTCCCACGTTCCGTCATAAATGGAAATCTGCAGCTTTTCCCCATCAAATTTTGAGCCGTCTGCCCGGATTCCAAGGAGAAAGGAGCGCACCTTGATCTCATAGGGATTCTCAACGTCCAGCTTATATGTCTTTTGTCCGTCGATTTCTCCAATCTCCAAATCGCATTCTTCGCCTGTGAGAAAAATAGCATATTTGCTTGTCTTAAAAATATTGGTCAATGCCAATAGTACAATAACGGCCACCGTTGCCAAAAGAATCCCCCGATGTAACGCCTTTTCCCTCATTCCCTTTTCCTCATCCAACCTTTCTCTTGCAAACGCATCCTCATGTCTGATATAAAAACGCGGACATAAAAAGAAGAAATCCAACAATCAATGTAATCAGCACCTTATCCTCTAAAATCGTCGGAACGGGGTCTCCGTCGCACTCCTCCTTTTCAATATCCATATTGTAGCGGAAACAAATCAGCATCAAAAATGGTACCGAAAGAATAAAAAGACTTTCCCCTCTTTTTTCTATACTCCAGAGAGAGAAAAAAATCAATGCCATCGTCAAACAAATCGTCATGCTTTTTTCCAGAAACTCCCATGTGTATCCTGCCAAAGCCGCCCTTGTCTCATGTCCGCCATCCGCAAGCCTTCCATGTCTGAGCTCATTTCTTCGCTTCCCAAATCCCAGATAAAATGCCCCTGAGATTGTGACAAGAGAAAGCCAGTCTGAAATTGCAATCCCGCTTACTGCAGCTCCCATTTGCAGTCGTAGCCAAAACCCTGCCGCAAGCAATACCACATCCAAAAGCGGGATATCCTTTAATCGCCATACACTATAGCACATATTGATGCCAAAATACACCCCCATAATAATCAGAGCCGACCATAGTCTTTCCCTATCCAAAAAGCAGACAACCGTTGCGAATGCCACAGCCAGGAACAATATGGCCGCCGCAATCGCTTGCGGCACCGTAATTTCTCCCGCCGCAATAGGGCGATGCCTTTTTCGCTCGTGCATACGATCCTTTTCTATATCCTTGATGTCATTGATAAGATAAATTGTGCTGGAAAGAAGGCAGAATGCAAAAAAACCGGAGAGCAGATTTCTCCACATATCCGTTCCGGTCAGACCTCCCCCACGCTCTGCGCTCCCAAAAAATACAGGCGCCAGTATGAGCACATTCTTGATATAATGCGAGACTCTCATTTCCTTTCCCCATTTTTTCATTCGTGCTCCTCCTTTCAAAAATGCCAATACCGCAAAGCAACCTTGCTTTACGGTATTGATATTTTCAGTCATGCCATCGATCGGCACTTATTCAATTACCAGGTTCTCCCAATCCTCATCCGGCACAATACCGATGTAGGTCTTTCCTGTATTGATGGTAATCTCTTTTCCGTTGCTGTCATAATAGCGAGTCGCACCGGTGGCAGTATCCTTCTGCCATGTCACTTCAATCGCTTTTCCGTTTGTGATATAGTATCCGCTGCGTTCCCGATTGATGATATAAAACATCATATAACCGTGCTCGTCAAACTCCATATAGTTACAGTCCTGAAGCAGCACGTTTTTAAAGCTAAGCTGTGCATTGTCATACTGCGGGTCAAGATGCTTCTCGCCATATTCGGAATAATAGTAAAGCTGTGTGTTCGGATCGTAGGTTAATGTGGACTTGTTATGCGGAAACGGCAGCCGAATCGTCTCTGCCGTGATTGCATCCGGGTCTCCACTCAAATCAACCGGATTGCTCTCACTCGCAAAATGATAATGTGCTCCCTCATAGTACTCATTGTACTCAGTGGAATAGCCGTAGCTTGCCAGGCGCTTGTCCATATCTCCCGCAAGGATATATTCCGTATACTCTCTCGGCTTTCCATTGTCTACACGCGAAAAGCCTCCGTTTAAGTTGTTGGTATACGGCTGCTCAACGTAGTCATTGATATAAACCGGCCCTCCATCATGTACAAGCATTGCATTCCATTCTGCAGCAAGCAAAAAGTTTGTCGGCCTTGCGCTTCGGATGCTGCCCATCTGCTCTATCGCTCTCCAATCCTTAACCAGACACATAAAACGAGTAATTTTATTGTTTGCCGTACTGTTCATCATCTCATAAACAATATCTGCCTTTGTCAATCCGTAATGCGGAAGCGCAATGGTTTCATTGTCTACCATAACGGCGATTGGGCGCTGATTCTTTAGGCTCTCGTCAATCCACTCATTTGTCAGCTCACTGCGATACATCCCTTCTCGATATTCTTCCTCTACCGGAACTCCATCCTCTCCAATGGCCTCAATGTCTCCTGTTATCGTCTGTGCATCTTCCGAAAGTCCTGTCTGCTGTTCCCCCTTCTTACCGCAAGCTCCGATTGATAAGCAAAGAGCAAGCGCAAGAAGCACCTGTAATGATTTTCTCTTCAATGTGTCTACCTCTCCATACTTTTATTTGGTCTGAGTGCTTCAGATTCTGTGTTTTTGTTTGCATTTTGCGATTATCATATGCGAAAAGAACCCGCCGCAAAAACAGCCATGTTACATTGCACAAAATCCAAGCCTGTTATTCTATATGATATCACATCTATTCCTATATGCAAAATTAAATTTCATTAATTTTTAAATTAAATTTTCTTTATTTTCCAAAATCTAATCCTGCTCACTTGGCATCCATCCGGATCCGATATGCGCAATCAGCATTCCCGCCTCATTCTCATAGAGAATCTGCTGAGCATCAAAGTACTCCCGATTTACCTTATAAATTTCCGAATCCTTTAATACCGCAAGATATTCCACCTCCCCGATATTTAACTGATAAGTATTAAACAAAAACTCGTCTGCCGGTGTCTGATGGATCCAACTGTCAATCTCTCCTGCCGTATAAATCGCATAATATTTTGCCTCCTTATAGTTGGCAAGATCAAAGACAAGGGTAGGTCTTATTTCACGGTTCATAATCTCGATAAAAAACGCTCTCTCCTCTTCCGTGATTTCTTCCGTGCTATCAATCACGAAACTCCAGCCCTCCTCCGGCTTTATATAGAGCGCTCCCCCTGCATTCTCCATTACTGCTTCATAATAAGAAAACACTTCTTCATAATGATTGATAAATAAGGGTTCATCTTTTAAGATGGTCGCATATTCAACCCCGTCATCCTCAAGCTTCTTTAGCACCTGATAAAGCGGACGGTACCTGACATCATAGGACTGAGAATGGAACCGCTGCCCTGAAATCGCCTGATACCACTCCGAGTGGATTGCCGTATATTTGGATGTAATCATCGGTACCGCTTTTCCTTGGTAATTTTGATTCACATAAGCATACATGCCAAACTCCGTCTCCGATACAAGCTCACTTCTTTCTTTCCATAGCATTTCTATGTTAGACGTATACAGGGGACAAAACGAAATGCTTTCCGGCTTTTCGTATTCCACATTTTCGCCATGGTCAACGTACAAAGCTTCACTTACCCCCCATAGCCAGTCATCGAGCTTTCCACTGGAAATAAACAGCACCACACAAAAAAAGCCTGTGTATGCATACAATTCCATTTGCTTTTTTTCCCTGATCATCATCGCAATCGTCTGCCCCGTCATCAGCCACACAACAAGCCAGAGCGGGTAATAAACCCGATAATAATAATATCCTACGATTGCCCCATTGCTTAAGCAAAACAGCCATGCCGCCGTAAATGCCAGCAGCATAAAAAGCATTCTCGCAACCGTCCGGCTCTCCTCCTTATACCTGTGAAGCAATCCCAAAAACAGGAAAAAGACAGGAGTAAAGAACAAAAAGTCCATATAAGGCTGTCTTGGTGCAGGTCCCTCCGTATTTGTCAGACTGATAAACAGTCCCTCCCAAGAATGCCCAATTCGCTCTCCTACAATCAAAACCGCGCCCACTGCCACGCACAAAATCAGGACGCTCAACACAGCAATGTTTTTTTTCGGCATCTTCGGAAGATTTTTTCTGCACCAAAGGATTGCCTCCGGCAACAGCATCGGCCCTGCCATAATCATAAGAATCGGATAAAACGTGGCTAAGCCAAAGGTACCTGCAAGCAGATAAAAAATCCCTTTTTCCGCAGAAACCTCCTCTCGCATCAAAAGCAGCGTTGCATAGACCATAAACATCAGCATCAGCATTCCGTCTACCCAGTGTAAAAAGCCCTCCCCCGCCAGATTATAGAGCGGATATCCGCCAAAATAAAGAAGACTCAATACGAGATTCCATCTGCTGCCCTTCCCGCGGTTCACCTTTGAAATAAGAAGATAAAACATTGCCACGCTCAACAGATGCACAAAAATATCTGCCGCGATAAGCCCCTTATAGTAGCTGATTGGCTGCAAAAATGGCCGCAGGAACGCAATAAACATTCCGTTTACCAAATCTGTGAGAAATTCTCCTTTTACGGTTTTTCTCTCCAGCAAGTCCAACGCCATCGTCAGATAGCGAACCGGATCCACTCCTGTATAATTTAAATTTAATTTTATTCCAAATGTCTTAATTGCCACGAATAGAACAACTGCAAAAAGCACGAGCAGACAAATAAAATCCTGCCTTGGCCATACGCACTTTGAAAACTCTTTTTTCTGAATGCACCGCCCCCAAAGGATTGCATCCATAACAAGAAGAAAACAAGACATACTAAGCAGCGTTACCGGTATGCGAACCAGCGTAAATGCGAGCGCTGCCAGCCCTCCCAAAGAAATCATGAGCACCGTTGCTACAATCAAAAGCTCAAATCCGTTTTCCTTTTCCTTCCGTGGTGTTTTTAAAATCCCTATATAATATAAAATCAACGCCAGAAAGCTCAAAGCTGTTCCTATCATTTCCCTTCTCCTTTAAAAACCGCTTCTAACGCGCATCCCCCAGAGTAATCCGGTTTCTTCCCTTCCTCTTATCCGCACCGGCTCACAAAAAACTCAAATACCTTTAGCCCATCGACGGTATCCGCCCGTGTGTGCTTTAAGCACATGCGCTCCGGATGCCATTGCACTCCATAAATCGGAAGCTCTTTATGACAAAACGCCTCAATGACACGATCCTCACTAAACTGTACCGCCCGAAGTCCCGCTCCGAGCTCTTTGATCGCCTGATGGTGCGCACTGTTTATCATGATTTCTTCCTCTTGATAAATATCATACAAAAAAGAATTTCTGAGCAGTCTTCCCATATGTACCTTATCCACGGAGCCAATCCGCTCATGTAGGTCGCATCGCTCCACATTCTGAATTAAGCTCCCTCCAAAAAACACATTTAAAATCTGATGCCCCCTACATATCCCAAGAAGTGGCATCTTATTTTGTAACGCCTCTTTGATGACCTGAAATTCAAATGCATCCAACCGATCATTCCAATCCCTGCTTGCAATGTTTTCCTCATGATAAAGCGCAGGATTTAGATCGGCTCCGCCGGCAATCACAATTCCGCTCAGCTCCTTTATGCCTTCTGTTCCACCTGACCAATCAAGCTCTACCGCCTTAACGGAGCACGCTTCCACCGCCTCGCAATAGTTTTGGCAAACAATCGTCTCGTTATCCCCTACTATCCCAATTTTTTTCATGAGCTCCATTTCCTTTCACATTGGTCTTCCCGTGTCAATGGTTTGTAAGTGAATCCAAAAAGTCCCGTGCACGCTGTGTCTTTGGGTGTGCAAAGAA
>JAQXLR010000200.1 GCA_029012225.1 Clostridiales bacterium | reverse complement strand
GGAAGCTGCCAAGGTATTGGCTGAGAATCGAAGCTGCTTTGGCGGAGAGATACGGTTTCTTTTTCAGCCGGCAGAGGAAATCGGGAAGGGAGCCTCTGATTTTATTGATGCGGGGGTACTAACGGGAGCGGAGCGGGTTTTTGGACTGCATCTTGCTCCTGATTTAGCAATCGGAACCATCGGGGTAACGCCCGGATTAAACAATGCGGCGGTGGATCATTTTCGGATTTTGGTAAAGGGAAAAGCGGCGCATGTCTCTACACCGCAGCTGGGAGCGGATGCCTTATACGCAGGCTGCCAGATTATGACAGCTTTGCAGGGACTGGTTTCCAGACGAACCTCTCCGGTAGAGCCGGTGATCATCGGTGTGGGAAAATTCCATGCAGGTACGACCTATAACGCAGTGCCCGGGGCGGCTGAACTGGAAGGGACTACACGGACAATTTCGGAAGAAATGCGGATGCAGGTGCGCAGATGGGTGGACGAAACTGCGGCACAGATGTCAGCTTTAAGCGGAGCTACGGCAGAAGTCATCTGGAACGGAATCACACCGGCATTGATCAATGATGCAGAGGTAAGCGCAGAGGTAAAAGAGGTGGCAGCATCCTTAAGCGATATCACGGACAGAAAGATAAAAGTAATGACTGATCGTCCGATTTCGCTGGGAGGAGATAATTTTGCAGAATTTCAGCGGGTAGTGCCCGGCTGCTATGCCTATCTGGGAACCGCAAATCCGGAGCTGGAAAACAGCCTAAACAGCTTACATAACGGAAACTTTGATTTGGATGAAGAGGCGCTCCTTCTGGGGGCAGGTCTTTATATAGAATACGCCCTGTGGTGGCTGATGAAAGAGTGAGAATACCATGAAAAATCCATTGCATTATCAATTATCGGAATACGACTGCGGACCGACCTCCATGCTGAATGCGATGAGCTATCTGTTTGAGCGGGAAGAACTTTCACCGGAGCTGATCCGCAATATCATGCTGTACAGTCTGGACTGCTACGGAAAAGACGGAGTCAGTGGAAAAAGCGGAACCTCCTGTATGGCCATGATGTTTTTATGCAATTGGCTGAATGGCTTTGGGACAGCCGGACATCTGCCGATTTCGGGTTCCTTTCTATCCGGTGCGGCTGTAAATTTCGGTCAAAACGGACAACTGAGAGATGCACTGTGTCGCGGTGGTGTGGCCATTGTAAGAGTAGATCTTGAGGGCTGGCATTACATACTTTTAACCGGAATCCGGGAGGAGGATGTATACGTCTTTGATCCTTATTATCGGGAGGAGGCCTTTTGCCGGAAAGAAATAAAAATGATTGCCGATCACCCTACAAAATATAATCGCATCGTACCGGTTTCCTTCTTTGAACGCGAGGAGCTGGAGTTCTATTCCTTTGGGCCAAAAGAAACCAGGGAAGCGGTAATCCTGTTTAATGAAAAAAAGAAGCTGACGGCAGAACAAACGATAGAATATATTATCTGATTACAAAAATCGAAACTACCGCAAAAAGGGGCATGGAGGAAACAATTACCTGCACGGATAATTTGTTTCGCTTCGTGCCCGTCTTTTATTGAGAAATTATCTCCATTTGCACGGTTGATTATACAAGAAAGATGTGATATGCTCATTGCGAGTTAGTTTAAACTAATCAAAAAGAAGGAGGATAATCATGGATAAGATTTATGTTGTTTATTGGTCACAGTCAGGAAATACGCAGGCAATGGCAGAAGCAATTGGAAAAGGAATCGCAGATGCCGGGAAAGAGGCGGTTGTAGTTCCCGTAGGGGAGGCATTGACAGAAGAATTAAAGAATGCAAAATGCTTTGCGCTGGGATGCCCCGCTATGGGTGCGGAAGTACTGGAGGAGTCGGAGATGGAGCCGTTTGTCAATGAAGTAGAGGGCTTTGCGGCAGGAAAGAAAATTGCACTTTTTGGTGCCTATGGATGGGGAGATGGGCAGTGGATGCGCGATTGGGTAGAAAGGATGAGCGGCTGCGGAGCAGAGGTTTTAAACCAAGAAGGCTTGATTTGTCAGGAAGCACCGGATGAAGTCATGCTGGGAGAGTGCGAAGCACTCGGAAAACAGCTTGCCACTTTGTAGAATAGAGTAAAATGCCAAAACAGTAAGGAATATGATATGAATCGAAAAAGACTGGAAAACGGATTGATCAGACACTGTGCGCCGACGCTTGCGGGATTAAAAAGTGCAAGCCTTTTTCAGTATTTTTATGATGACAAGGGACAGGCGATAAAACAAATAAAAGAGGTAAACCAGCTGCTAAACGGACGTGGTGTATATGTGGATACGCTGCAATGGAATGAGAATGCGGTATTGATTTATACATATCGCTTCCATCATGTGCAAAAAGAATTGGAGAATCCCAAAGGAATGGAGCTGCTGATGAAGTATGGATACCAGAGTAATGACGTGGAAGGCTGCATCATAAACAGCGGTCAGAATTGCAAATATTGCGGATTGTGGAAAGTGTATTGTGATGAGAAGGAAAAAATGCAGCTCTTCCATAAGCTGAAAAAATGCTCGGAAATTTATCTGCAGGCATTTTCCAAGGGGAGAAGGATTGAACAAATGACAGTATGCGCATAGTGCGGCTACGAAGCCTTTCTTACTTTTATAAGAGTATAGAGGCTTCTTTTTTATTGAGAAAAATCCTCAATAACAGAATTGACAAGAAATAGAAGTTAGTTTATGCTAACTAATAAATAAGTTATCGACGCTGATAAGGAGGAAAAATGCCTCAGCATTTGACAAAGGATAGCAAGCAAAGCACGGATTCCGCAGACGTCTACAGAGTGGAAATGCAAAAAGAAATGATGCTTCAAAAATTAAGAGAGCGGGGCTGTAGAATTACAAAACAAAGGGAGATTCTTCTTGATGTGATTTTGCAGGAAGATTGTGCAAGCTGCAAAGAAATCTATTATAAAGCATCCGCCATAGATTGTGCAATCGGTGCGGCAACGGTGTATCGTATGGTCAACCTGTTAGAAGAGATTGGTGCAATCAGCAGAAAAAATATGTATAAAATATCCTGCGGCATGAGTTGTGAAAAAGGGAATGTCTGGATTATAGAGCTGGATAATCACACCATCTGCAGATTATCCGCACAGAACTGGTATCAAGTGCTTTCTGAGGGTCTTAGAGCTTGCGGATACATAGAAAATCAGAAGGTAATCCGTGTCACGGTAGCTCCTTGCAGAAGTGAATGTAATTGAGAAAAAATATCAATAGAAGAAAAATTATGGAAGAGAATATTTTGAAAAGGTATAATAGGCATACAAGGAGGGCTGCGGTATGGAAAAACACAAGTTTTGGGCATGGGCGTCAGTGATTTGTATGCTTGTGGCAATTTACACCGGTTATAAACACAAATAGAGAAGGAGATTGGCATGACAAATGTTTTAAAAAAGATGGATGGAAAAAAGGTAGGATTTTTTGCAGCAGGAGTGTTATTTGGAACTGCGGGGGTCAAAATCTTATCCGGCAAAGATGCAAAAAAAGTATATACCCAGTGTACTGCGGCTGTGCTTCGTGCAAAGGAGTGTGTGATGAAAACCGTTACCAGCATTCAGGAAAATGCGGAAGACATTTATGCGGAAGCACAGGAGATAAATGAAACCCGCGCTGAGAAGGAACAGGACTTTGCGGATGAAAGCGAAAAGGGAGCAGACGCTGAAAATAGATAAGAAAACGAACACCTGCGGGGAACTGCAGGTGTTTTCCATATTGCATGCGTAAAACAGGAAGGGTCACGGGAAAGATGAGATTTCACATTTTACATGAAATAAAAGGGCGGATTAGGCTTCATATCGCACAAAAGGCCATGACAGATCAGGAAGCAGATACCTTGCAGTATTATCTGGAAGGAAAACGAATCGACAATATGCAGAAAAGCTGGTAGGCAGTGTTCTCTTGCGCGTTGGCAGCAATCTTTTCCTCCCCTATGCGCTTAGGAGTACGGTTACCGTTATAAAATCCATCAAGTATATCTGGAGAGGGATTTGTTCTGCCCTATCAGGAAAGATGGAGGTTGCCATTTTGGATGGAGTGGCAGGACTGATTTTGCCCACAACCTCTGCTCTTTTACACAATGCTTCTACGCTTGCAATCAGTATGGATGCCATGAATGGGTGGAAGACGGACGCATGCAAAAAGAACGAAGGAACGTTGTCTTAGAAAATAATAAAAGAAAAATGCAGAAAATCAAGAGTTACACATATTGACATAAATTTTACTTTTTTTATAATGGAAATAGAATGTTTATTTTGTACTTCAAATTCTTCCTAGGCTTTGGCATGGAGAGAGAAAGGCTTTTAGGGACAGTGTGGCGCACGATGACAAAGTGAAGTACATTTAAAGGAGAGTAGGATTTATGAAAATTCTTATCACAACCGACTGGTATCTGCCTGCCATAAACGGCGTAGTGACCTCGGTTTTGAATCTGGAAAGGGAGCTGAGGAAAAACGGACATGAGGTAAAGATTTTGACACTCTCTCAAAATCACCACTCCCACGTATCCGGCAATGTCATATATATGAGCTCTTTTGGGGCAGGAATGATTTATCCGAATGCCCGCATAAAGCTTCCGCTTCATAGCAGAATCGTATCAGAGCTGATCCAATGGAGTCCGGATATTATTCACTCTCAATGCGAGTTTAGTACATTTTTGTTTGCAAAGAAAATCGGGGAGATTCTTGATATTCCGATCATTCATACATATCACACGATCTATGAGGACTATACACATTATCTTCTGCCAAACAAAAAGTGGGGAAAAAAGGTCGTGTCCAGATTTTCAAGGAGTGTTTCCAAGCATTGTGAGCGGATGATTGCACCGACGCAAAAGGTAAAATCCATGCTTCACAGCTATCATATACGCTGTGCCATTGATGTCATTCCAACCGGCATTGATCTTGATAAATTTTATCTGGAAGATACGGAAAGAATGCAGAGGCTAAAAGATGAGCTAAAGCTTGATAAGAAGGATTTTGTTGCAGTATATATTGGCAGGCTGGCAAAGGAAAAGAATATTGACGAGCTAATCAGGATGCATGCAAGGATTGACAATCCAAATGCCAAGCTTTTAATTGTAGGAGACGGACCACGCAGAGGAGAGCTGCAAAGGCTTGCGCTGGATTGCGGGCTGTCGGACAGAGTCATTTTCACAGGTATGGTTGCACCGGAACAGGTATATCTTTATTATAAATGCGGCGACGTATTTGTCAGTGCCTCCACCAGTGAAACCCAGGGCTTGACCTATATTGAGGCATTGGCGAGCGGACTGCCGCTTATATGCCGAAAGGATGATTGCCTGGATGGGGTAGTGGATGATGTTGTCAATGGCTTTCAGTATATCCATGCAGAGGAGTACTGCAATATGCTCAATGTTCTTGCCCAAAATCCGAACAAGAGAAAGGACATGAGTCATAGTGCCTTGATGTCAAGTCAAAAATTCTCCCGTGAGTTTTTTGGAAAATGTGTGGAGAATTTATATAGAGAAGCGATTAAGAGCTATAGAAGAAGGCGAGGATTCAGCGCCTGATATGCATTGTGAGGGGAAGGAGAATGGAGCATAAGGGAACAAGGCGTTTAGAAACAAGCAGGTTGATTCTAAGGCGGTTTGAGATGTCGGATGTGGATGCGGCGTTTCGCAACTGGACGAATGACGAGAAGGTAACGGAGTTTTTGCGCTGGCCTGCACACAAGGATATTTCTGTCACAGAAAGACTTATAAAGGAGTGGATTTCCGATTACGAAAATCCCTCCTTTTATCAATGGGTCATTGTTCCAAAAGAATGCAAAGAGCCTATTGGGACAATATCTGTCGTATCTATGGACGAGACAACAAATAAGGTTCACATCGGATATTGCATTGGAAGCAGATGGTGGAATAAGGGATACACGAGCGAGGCATTTGCAGGTATTATCCCCTTTTTGTTCGAGCAGATAAAGGTAGGAAGAATTGAATCGTGGCATGACCCCGAGAATGTAAATTCGGGAAAGGTCATGAAAAAATGCGGTTTACGCTATGAAGGGACAATGCGAAAGGCAGATTGGAGCAACAAAGGAATTGTAGATGCCTGTATATATGGGCTTCTTGCAGAGGACTATTTTGGCAGCTACCAAACATAGTAGGATATCGGTGCTCCGGCAAACAAAACAAATTTACCGTTTACTTTACTGTGCTAATGTGTTACAATGACAAACGATTAAAAAATAATGCAAAAAACGCGGAGGGAAATGATGAAAAAGAAAGTTGTAACGATGTTAGCAGTGTCAATGGCAATGGGAGCCTTACTCGCGGGATGCGGTGGTACAGAGAAAGAGACAGGAACGCAGCCTGCAGGAACAGAGGCAGCCGGTGCCCAAGATGCCGAGGAGTTGGTGTATGCGGTTGAGGCTGGCTCAGCGGGCGAGGCAGTGGCAAAGGAAAAGGGCTTTCAGTACAATTCCGTTGCGGCTCAGGCAGATGCATTGATGGAAGTAGCATCCGGCACATCCGATGCTGCGATTATTGATCTTTTAATGGCGGGAGCCATGATAGGAGAGGGTACGAGCTACCCGAATATGATTTATACAGAGGAGCTGACAACAGAGGAGTATGGGATTGGATGTCGAAAAGGCTCTGATTTGGATGCTTACATTAATGCCGTTTTATCGGAAACCTACGCAGACGGAACCATGCAGGAAATTGCAACTACATACGGAGTGCAGGAAGCGTTGGTAGAGCAGGAGGCGGTAGCGTATGAGCCAATAGGAGTAGATAGTGCTGTACCAAGTGATGTGATGTATATTCAGGAAAAAGGTACTCTGCTTGTGGGAATTACGGACTTTGCACCGATGGATTATAAGGATGCATCCGGGCAGTGGATTGGCTTTGACGCGGATATGGCAAGAATTGTAGCAGAAAAGCTCGGAGTGGAGGTTGAGTTTGTTGTCATTGACTGGGACAATAAAATTATGGAGCTGGATTCGAAGAATATTGATGTTGTTTGGAATGGGATGACATTGACCGCAGAAGTGATGGAAGCGATGGACTGCACAAATGCATACTGTAACAATGCACAGGTGGTCGTGGTGCAGTCGGAATAAGCAAGAATAGACTTCTAAGGAGAAATGAGTATGTTTTGGAATGTGACCCGAGCCTTACTGGAGGGCTTGACGACAAGCGTTCAGATTTTTGCGTTGACGCTTCTGTTTTCCATACCGCTGGGCTTAGTGCTTGCTTTTGGCTCTATGAGCAGATGGAAGCCCTTGCATTGTCTGGTGGAGGTGTTTGTCTGGATAATCAGAGGGACACCGCTGATGCTGCAGCTGATTATTTTTTTCTATGGACCGGGGTTATGGCTGGGACGCAATATCTGGGGAGGCGGTGAGGCAGGCCGTATTATGGCGACCGTGGTGGCATTCTCCATTAATTATGCTTGTTATTTTTCTGTTATTTTCCGGGGAGGCATTGAGGGAATCCCCATTGGACAAAGAGAGGCAGGACAGGTTTTGGGAATGACAAAGTCCCAGATTTTCTTTAAGATTACGCTGCTTCAAATGATAAAACGAGTGGTGGCTCCTATGTCAAATGAAGTCATAACGCTCGTGAAGGATACATCACTTGCACGTATCATTGCGGCATATGAGTTGACCTTTGCAGGCTATTCTTTTATGAAATCAAATGGATTGACATGGCCGCTGTTTTACACAGGCGTATTTTATCTCCTGTTTGTAGGTATTCTGACGCTGCTG
>JAQXLR010000199.1 GCA_029012225.1 Clostridiales bacterium | reverse complement strand
AAAAAATGCCGATCTCATACTGTATTTCTGCCACTCTCTGCATTTTCAGCCCTTGAGAGGACACCTCCATCACGCAGCAGTCACAGCCGTTTTCTACCATTTGGCTCAGATAGTACTGTACCTCATATGCCTCCGGTGTCGTATGCCCGGAGGGAATCTGCTCCTTTCCCGTGTCAATCCAAACCGTCCCCATCATGCCCGTCCGATATCCTGCTTTTTGCAGGATGGCTGCAAGAAAAAAGGCGGTCGTCGTCTTCCCTTTTGTCCCTGTAATCCCAATCATTCGCAGCTTTTTTGCAGGATAATCAAAATAAGCCGCTGACAGTCTTGCCAATGCCGCTCTTGTATCTCTTACCAAAACGACGGTGAGTCCACAGGGCAAAATTCTTCTCTCGACCACGACTGCAACCGCTCCTCGCCTTGCCACCTCAAGAATATAGTCATGTCCGTCTGTATGCTGCCCGCTGATACACACAAACAAATAGCCCGGTTTTACCTTCCTTGAATCATAACAGATGCCTGTTATTTCCAGATTGCAGTTGCCCTGCACCTTCTCATATGTAAGCTGCTCCATCAGGTGCTCAAAATGCATGTTTCTTCCTTTCGGAAAGATTTTTTTCATTATATGTCAGAATGCACAGATTTACAAGTTATCCATTTTTATTTCAGAAAGTTTCGAAAAAATACAGAGATTTCGGATATCTTTTTCCTCTTGTGGAATACTATTGTTACTTCCCGATTCGAAAACAAAAAGAAAGGCAGAACTTTGTATGAAGGGTCAAAATTTTCTCATCTGTGGTCTTACCGGCTGGTGCATGGAAATCCTGTTTACCTCCGCAGGTTCCCTATTTCGGCACGATGGGCGTCTGATTGGCCATACCTCAGTCTGGATGTTCCCAATTTACGGAATGGCGGCCTGTATCTATCCCATTTACAAAAAAATCAAGAGAACACCTGCTTTGCTTCGTGCCCTCCTTTATAGTCTTGGGATTTTTTCTTTTGAATATTGCAGCGGCTCTCTCCTAAAAAAATACCATCTCTGCCCTTGGGATTACAGCGATTCCAAGACAAATATTGATGGGGTGATTCGGCTTGATTACGCTCCCTTTTGGATGGCTGCCGGTCTTCTCTTTGAGCGTATTTTAATCCACGCAGACAAACAGTAGCCCTGCGACAAAAAAAGTGCCAAAACCGGTTGGCTTCGGCACTTTTTCGGATTTAAAGTTCGCTGCTTATATCTATTTGTTCGTTTTTCTCCAAATGTTCATCTTTTCTGCGTCCTGAATCAACTGATCTCTAAAATCAGGATGCGCAATGGAAATCAGAGCTTCTGCTCTCTGCCAGGTAGACAGACCCTTTAAATTTACCATGCCATGCTCTGTTACTACATATTGAACATTGGTACGGGTATCGGTAACTACAGAACCGGTATTTAAGGTCGGCATAATTCTGGACTTTAAGTTGCCCTCCTTGTCCTTAAAGGTGGAGGACAGACAGATAAAGCTCTTGCCACCATTGGACAGATATGCCCCCAATACGAAGTCAAGCTGTCCGCCTGCTCCGCTGATATGCTTGATACCGGAAGTTTCCGCACCTACCTGACCAAATAAGTCGATGTCTACCGCATTATTAATAGAAATAAAGTTATCCAGTGCAGAAATGGAACGGATATCGTTGGTATAATCCACAGGAGCGCTTAACAACTCCGGGTTGTCATCGATGTAATCGTATAATTTCTTTGTGCCTGCCGCAAAAGCATATGCCTGACGGAAGCGATCGATGTTCTTCTTTGCACCTGTAATTTTGCCGACTTTTGCAATGTCAACGAAGGCATCCACATACATTTCGGTATGTACACCCAAATCCTTCAAGTCGGACTCTGCAATCATGGAGCCCACTGCATTCGGCATTCCGCCAATCCCCAGCTGCAAGCATGCGCCATTGGGAATCTGTTCTACAATCAGCCTTGCAACCGCCTTATCAATATCAGAAGGAGCACCTGCGCCTAATTCTGCAATAGAAGGATTCTCTCCCTGAACGACATAGTTTACCTTGGAAATATGTATCCCATTTTCAAAGCCACCCAGGCAACGAGGCATATTCTCATTTACCTCTACAATGATGGTTCTTGCTCTCTCACAAACGGCTGCCAGATGGGAAGCATTGGGGCCGAAGTTGAAAAAGCCATGCTTATCCATAGGAGCAACCTGAATCATCACTACATCACTGGGAGTCGCGATCTCTCTGCAGTATCTGGGAAGCTCGGAGTAACGAATCGGTGCATAAAAAGCACATCCCTTCGCAATATACTTTCTCTCGATTCCGGACATGTGCCAAGAATTCCATGTAAAGTGCTCCCCCGCATCTTCTCTTTCCATAATAGCAAGAGGCCTTAAGAGCACACCGCCGCGTACCTTCACATCCTTTAACTCATCCGTGCGTTTTGCTAAGGCTTTATCCAGTGCATCAGGAGTGCCGGTGCACCAACCATAGTCAACCCAGTCACCGGACTGAACCGCCTTTACCGCCTCGTCAGCGGACACTAACTTCTGATTATATTCTGTTGCATAATCCATAAAAATTTCCCCTCCTTAAAGCATATTTTATCGTTTTTGCTTATTTTTTTGTCTATTATAGCATTTTGGATATATCGGGTCAAGAATTACCGGTCTTGCATTTCCACTTTTTTATTTGTGGTGTCAAAAGTATCTGTCACATTCTGCAGCATGTTCTTTTGGCATCTTGGAGAAGCAAAACACACAAACGCAACAAGAAATTTAGTCCTTGAATTTAAAGACGGGTTATTATATGATAGGATAGAATAAAAACTTGGACTTCCAAGGAGGATGATTATGCGCCATTTAATGAGTCCATTGGACTTCTCAGTCGATGAATTGGACAGGCTGTTAGACCTTGCCAACGATATCGAAACCCACCCACAGAAATATGCACATAGCTGTGAGGGCAAAAAGCTGGCTACCTGTTTTTACGAGCCAAGCACCCGCACAAGACTTAGCTTTGAGGCTGCGATGCTCAATCTGGGAGGCTCTGTTTTGGGCTTTTCCAGTGCCGATTCCAGCTCCGCCTCAAAAGGCGAAAGCGTCTCCGATACCATTCGCGTCATTTCCTGCTATGCAGACATCTGTGCCATGCGCCATCCAAAAGAAGGCGCTCCCCTTGTCGCTTCCCAAAAATCTCGGATTCCGGTTATCAATGCCGGAGACGGAGGGCACGAACATCCCACCCAGACATTGACAGATTTGCTTACCATCCGTTCTTTAAAGGGCTCCTTAAGCGGTCTTACCGTCGGGCTTTGCGGTGATTTGAAATTCGGACGCACCGTCCACTCACTGATTAACGCCTTAATTCGCTATCCCGATATCCGCTTTGTCCTAATCTCTCCGGAGGAGCTGCGTATTCCAAGCTATCTTCGAGAGGATGTATTGAAAGCAAACCATATTTCCTTTGCAGAGATGGAACGTTTGGAGGATGCCATCCCGGAGCTTGATCTTTTATATATGACCCGTGTACAACGAGAGCGCTTCTTTAACGAGGAGGACTACATTCGCCTGAAGGATTTTTATATTTTAACGAAGGAAAAGCTGGACCTGGCAAAAAAGGATATGCTTGTGCTGCATCCGCTTCCCAGAGTCAATGAAATTTCCGTGGAAGTAGACGACGATCCAAGGGCAGCTTATTTTCGTCAGGCACAGTACGGCGTATACGTGCGCATGGCTCTTATTCTGACGCTGCTGGAAATCCATGTAGCCTAGCTTGCTTTACTGCATATAGAAAGGATGCTTTTATGTTAAATATCAGTGGAATCCATGAGGGATTTGTATTAGATCACATTCAGGCAGGAATGAGCCTGCAGATTTACCATGATTTAAAATTGGACAAGTTAGACTGCACGGTTGCCATCATTCGGAATGCTAAGAGCAGCAAAATGGGAAAGAAAGATATTCTAAAGGTGGAATGCCCCATTGAGGCACTCGACCTCGATATTCTGGGCTTTATCGACCACAATATTACGGTCAATGTCATTCAGGATGACAAGATTGTTGAAAAAAAGGTACTTCATCTGCCAAAGCAGGTAAAAAATGTGATTCATTGCAAAAACCCACGTTGTATTACCTCGATTGAGCAGGAGCTGGATCAGATTTTCATTCTCACGGATGAAGCCAAAGAAATCTACCGCTGCAAATACTGCGAGGAGAAGTACCGCAAATAAGGAATACCGCAAATAAAAAGAATGTGCAAAAGCACATTCTTTTTATTTGCGGTACTCCTCAACTGTCTGATATACCTGAATCCGCATCGTATCCATCTCTGTCATTCCGACAAATACACCGCCATACATGTATCTGTCTTCTTCTTCCACAGAGCGGACAATCTTTAGAAAGCAATGAATCACTTCCTTTGTCCAGATAGTCAAAACACAGTCATATACGACCCCTACTTCTAACCTTCTGTCGCACCAAAAGCCGACTCCACCTGTTGAAACATCCCGAATCTGGATATTTACCTTTTCTTCATCCTCACGATCCAAACGCCTCATGAAAAGCTCTGCCTGCAATTCTGTCCGAACACTGCGTCGTCTCTCTTCCATATCTTTTCCTCCACGCAAAGCGTTGTTTCCCTCGCTTGTCTTTTTTCTGCCTCTATCTTAACATAAAAATCTTGGAATGAATACTATTTTCTTTTTAATCTTTCCAACCAAAATGACAGACATCCCACAACCGTATTTTAACATGGCCGCAAGCAGCAGCAATTACAAAGCAAATTCAAAAACAGCATGCTAAGACACCAGTTTCCTGAGCCGGCATAGGGTCTGTCATAACCGCTTCCCATCGTCGTATACCATGTTCCGCCATACTCCAAATGCTGAAGAAACTGACGGTATTCCATATTGCTCGGCTCCATCTGCACGGCACGTGCAGCATGCTCCTTTGCGGTAATGTTGTTGCCAACACCCTGGTTTGCCACGGCACTAAAATAATACCAGCGTGCATGCCGCTCGCCAAACGGAATGCTGTTTAGCACATTCAGTGCCTCCGCATAGCAGCGGTTTGCAATATAGTTGGCAGCTGCCTGCAGCTTCGGCGACACATTTTCTGTCCTTTGACCGCTCTGCCCTCCGGCATGGCCATACCTGTATCCATAGCCGTAGCTATAGCTGCTGCCCTGCTGCTTTTCCTTCATAATCTGATCGTAAGCCTGCTGAACTTCCTTAAACCTCTCCTCTGCCTGCGCCCGATTGGGATTGTTCACATTGGCATCCGGATGATACCGCCGACTTAGGCTGCGATATGCTTTTTTTATTTCTTCATCAGAGGCATTGGGCGTCACGCCCAACACCTGATAGGGATCCCTCATACATTAAAACCTCATTGCTTCCGGACTTTCTTTTTTGCCTTTTCTTCTGTCTTCCGTCTTTTTAACTGCAAAAACTCATATTTTGACCAAACTCCGGAGTACAGCACATTCCTTAGAATATCTGCATGGAGTAAAATCGGCAGCCGTTCAAAGGACTTGGCACACTCAGACATCATGCTTGTCAGCAAAAGTCTGCAAAATGTCTCCCAGTCCTGTATCGACTCCTGTTCTATATAAAAAAGGGGATTGTAGGACTTATTCTTTCTGTCATTCTCGTAATCCTCATAGGCATCCATAATGTAAATAAACTTGCCCATATAAAAGCCGAGCATTCTGAGCTCCTCTGCCCATTCATCTTGCTTCCAGCAAAAAATCTCTCCCAGCATATTACCGGTCAGACCGGAAACCGCATCCAGGTTGGGCTCCCGATTGTTTTCAACCTCCGCTGTTTTTTTCATAAATTCCTCAACTGCCCTTGCCTGCCTCGGATATTTGTCCATAACACGAGCATAATCCTTATCCAACAGCTTTGCAAATGCTTTTTTTGTGTATGCCCTCTCATCCCTCCAATCATCCAAAAGATTGTGGTAGGCAACGAGAAGGTTCATATCTGCCGCATAGTCTGTCGCTTCATTGAACCATGCCGGACGTTTTTTTGTAGGATGCAGGGCACAGATAATATCGGAGGTCTGGTTCTCAAGCTCATAAAGCCCGGTCAACAGCACTACCAAAAATGTCATATCGTAATTTAGAAGCATCTGCCCCTTTGCCCCGCAATTTGTCTTTAATCTGCGGCACAGTCCGCAATAATATGCCTGATATGCCTTCCTGTTCTCCTCCGTCATCTCTGACCGATTGATATTGATATAGCCGAACATGACTGTTTTCTCCTTCTGCTCCTAAGACAACCCCTAGCTTTTCTTTACAAACTCCATCCTACATTTCGGACAGGTAATCTGTATCCTCCCTTTTCCCTTCGGTACACGAACTCTCTGTCCGCAGCCCGGACATTTATAAAAGCGATAAATATGTCTCTGTGCCCAACACTTTTTTGCTCTCTCTCTTTTTACGACGGCGCGGTATCTGATTGCTGTGTACTTACGATTCTCAGCCTGCCTCGCTGCTATATTTCTTGAGAACATACGAAAAAAAGAGTATAGAACAAAGAAGAGTCCCAGCCAGTAAAATACCGAAAGAATAGGCAGAAATCGAGAAAGCATGGAGATACCCAAACAAATCAGTCCTCCCATACTCAGTGCTCTTGAAAATTCGTCTGCACCATATCTTCCTATCATAAAACGCTGCAATCTTTCTCCCATTCCTTCCTTCCTTTCTGTCCAATCACATAAACCCATCCAATCGCATAAAAACGGCACCATGCGGCACCGTTTATGCTTTCATAGAAAAGACCCGAACACACTCCTGTGGAAACCTCAACCCCTTTCCAACGTAAACAGGTTACGAGGGGAACTCCTTTCCCATGAAAGAAAGGCACTCCGTGTGGTATCCCATCCCCCTAGGCTTCCCTC
>JAQXLR010000198.1 GCA_029012225.1 Clostridiales bacterium | reverse complement strand
GGCTTTCGGCGATTTATAATCACCGTGAGCAGACACTTATTAAAATTCATTAATTTGGAAATTTGTCAAATCCTATAAGGGGTGCGGACATAATCTTGGACTGTTTAGGCAACTAATCCAAGGCTTTGCCTGTACTCCCTTGGGCTCATATACCCTAGTGATTCTTTTATTCTCTTGTCATTGTACCATATCAGATATTCATCGAGTATCTCGATAAATTGGGGTCTTTTTTTAAAACATTTATTGTTTCCTTTAAGATATCGATCTCCATCTGAAGATCATTTACCTGTTCCTGGAGTTGTCTGATGTCCTGATCTGATGATGGCGTTTCCATGCCTTTTTTCAACTGACCTGGGCTGATGTTCTTATATTAAAAAAATTGCAAAATGATTCATATCATCCTCCCGATTGAGTTTTACATTCTTTATGCCGTATATTATTTATACCATACACCACAAGAAAAATTAACCATAACAAGAAAAATATGTAAAATACACACATGTTTCATCTTTTGCTGCAAAATGCACGAAAATAACAAATGATGAAAGAAAATGATTGAAAATGAAAGAAAGTGATTGACTTTGCCAAAAGAAATGCTATACTGTAGATGAAAGTTGGGGGTGATATTATTTTACAGGACATAAGACATGAGAAGATTGTGGAGATGCTGAGAAACAGACATTCTGTTCAGGTGACTGAACTGGCTAAGGAACTCAGTACAAGCGAATCCACCATTAGAAGAGATATTATTGAACTGGATCGCCGGGGCAGGTTGAGAAAAGTGCACGGCGGTGCAGTATCAGTGGATGTTCGTATCGCATCCGAAGAGACTGATGTGTCAGAACGTCAGCAGATAAGCATAGAAGAAAAAGAGTGTATAGCTCAATATGCGGCATCACTTATAAAAGATAATGACTTTGTATATATCGATGCAGGTACTACCACGGAAAAAATGGTGAACTATATTACTAATAAGAATGCAACCTACGTGACAAACGGAGTGATACATGCCAGAAGGCTTCTGCAGAAGGGATTTGACGCAATTATGATAGGCGGTGTGCTCAGGGCTTCAACGGAAGCTGCAATAGGTACGATAGCAGTTGAGAATGTAGGCAGATATAATTTTACTAAATGCTTTATGGGAGCAAATGGTGTTGATATCAATAAAGGATTTTCTACACCGGATGTAGATGAAGCCGCAATAAAGGGAGCAGCGATAAGCCAGTCCTATGAATCTTATGTGCTGGCAGATCACACCAAGTTCGGAAGAATTGCATCGATTACATTTGCGTGTATTGACGAAGCTAAAATAATAACCGATCATATTGAAGATCCTGATTATTGTAAGTATACAACTGTTAAGGCAGTGGAAGAATGATAATATGTATATACTAGGAGGAAAAGAAAATGGCTAAGATTGCAATTAATGGTTTTGGAAGAATCGGTAGGTTATCATTCAGAAAAATGTTTAATGATGATAGATTTGAAATAGCAGCTATCAATGATTTGACTACAACAGAGATGCTGGCATATCTGCTCAAGCATGACAGTGTTCAGGGTAATTTCTCCCATGAAGTAGACAGTGATGAAGAACATATAATTATTGATGGTAAGAAAATAAGAGTTTACAAAGAAGCCGATCCGGCAAAGCTGCCATGGAAAGAACTGGATATAGACATCGTTCTTGAATGTACAGGATTCTTTGCATCGAAGGCTAAATCTCAGGCTCATATTGATGCCGGAGCTAAAAAAGTGTTGATTTCTGCACCTGCAGGAAATGACCTGCCAACGATAGTATACGGTGTTAACGAGAAAACGCTTACAAAAGATGACAACATTATTTCAGCGGCATCATGTACAACCAACTGTCTTGCTCCAATGGCAAAGGCACTTAATGATTACAGAGAAGTGCGTACCGGTTTCATGACTACAATTCATGCATATACAGGAGATCAGATGATATTGGATGGACCTCACAGGAAAAACGACTTCAGAAGAGCCAGAGCCGGTGCGATAAATATCGTACCGAATACAACAGGAGCAGCTAAAGCAATCGGACTTGTTATCCCTGAACTGGCAGGCAAGCTGCTTGGTTCAGCACAGAGAGTACCTGTTCCTACCGGTTCAACTACAATCCTTACAGCCGTTCTCAAGGATTCGACAGAAACCGTTACACTTGAAGGTGTAAATAATGCGATGAAAGAAGCGGCAAGTGAATCATTCGGATACAATGAGGAACAGATCGTTTCAAGTGACATTATCGGAATGAGTTATGGTTCCCTGTTTGATGCAACCCAGACATTCGTCGAAAGAAGCGGAACAGGTGTATTCGAGGTGCAGGTAGTTGCATGGTATGATAATGAAATGAGTTATGTGTCTCAAATGGTGAGAACATTAGGATATGTAGCAGATTTGCTGTAACAGAAATAGAAATAAACTTAAACACACACATAATAACGAGAAAACGCTGCCGGGGCAGAAATGATTGAATATAATCGTGGATGCTGAAGCAGCGATTTCTTTTTTTTGTTATGTAAGAAATATCGCTTCGATATTTCCGGGATATAAACAAAGTCGACTTTGCTTTAGTTATTAAAATGGAAAAGTTTGCTCAAATATGTTTAAAATATGATTAAATTTGAAATAGTTTGATTGACATTGAGCGAGTTTCTGGTATAATAAACACAACAGGAGGAAAAAATATGCTGCAGAACGAAAGACATGAAAGAATTTTATCCAAATTAAAAATACATAATACAGTAAAAGTGGCTGACCTGGCACAGGAGTTAGGCATAAGTGAATCTACAATAAGACGTGATATCACTGTACTGGATCATGCAGGAAAATTAAAAAAAGTCTTCGGCGGAGCAGTTGCAGTAAATGGAGATATTACCTACGGCGAAACTGATGTTACGCAGAGAACCACGATAAATGTCGAGGAAAAGGAACTTATTGCAAGGTATGCGGCAACTATGGTTCAGGAGAACGATTTTGTATATATAGATGCAGGAACCACAACAGAGAAAATGATAGATTATCTCGACAAGAAGAATGTGACATACATTACAAACGGAATAACCCATGCGAAAAAACTTATACAGAAAGGGTTTGATGCTTACATTATCGGAGGTCTGCTCAGACCGTCCACAGAAGCCGTAATAGGCACGACAGCCATAGAAGCAGTTCAGCGTTATAACTTTACAAAATTCTTTATGGGAACAAACGGAGTGGATATTGAGAGAGGCTTCACGACACCCGATATCGGGGAAGCAGCAATAAAAACAGCCGTTATGAAAAAAGCATACATGTCTTTTGTGCTGGCAGATCATACTAAATTTGGACTAATTTCACCGGTTACCTTTGCAGAACTGGATGAAGCCTGCATTATTACAGACAAGCTGATGAATGAACATTTACGCCAGTATACGGTTATAAAGGAGGTTGAAGAATGATATACACAGTTACTTTCAGCCCTGCTATAGATTATGTAGTATACATGGACGAGCTCAATCAGGGTGCAACAAACAGAACAATAAGCGAAGAATATTATTTCGGAGGCAAGGGAATAAATGTTTCAACAATTCTTACTGAACTGGGAATAGATAACACTGCGCTGGGTTTTGTAAGTGGTTTTACGGGAGAAGCCCTCGAGAAAGGCCTCAAAGAAAAAGGAATCAGAACTGATTTTGTGCATCTTGACAATGGGATAACACGAATCAATATTAAAATAAAAATGAAGCATGAAACAGAAATCAATGCTCAGGGACCGCAGATTTCAAAATATAAAATCAAAGAACTGCTGGATAAACTGTACAAATTGAAAGAAGGAGATATTCTGGTGATTTCTGGAAATGTTCCCAATACATTGCCTGAGGACATATATGAGAGAATTTTGGAAAACCTTGAAGGCAGAGGTATTGAATATGTTGTTGATGCAACAGGAAAACTGCTGAAAAATGTGTTGAAATACAGACCATTTTTTATCAAGCCAAACAAGAAGGAAATGGAAGAACTTCTGGGCGATATAATTTATACGGATGAAGACCTGAAAAGAGGTGCTGAGGCCATGCAAAAAATAGGAGCAAGAAATGTACTTGTATCTCTGGGTAAAGACGGAGCATACCTTCTATGTGAAGATGGAACTGAGCATATGATGGAGGCAGTTTGTGATGATAATGCAGTGAACACGGTTGGAGCAGGCGATTCGATGGTTGCAGGGTTTCTGGCCGGATGTATTCGAAGACAAAGCTTCGATGAAGCACTGAAACTTGGTATTGCAGCAGGCTCTGCGACAGCATGTTCAGAAGGTCTTGCAACGGAAGAAAAAATAAAAGAATTCTATCAGAGATGATAAAGGAGGCGTAAACATGCGAATCAGTGATTTATTAAAAACAACAACCGTAAAAACGGGCATGCAAATCAGCTCTAAAGAAAAAGCTATTGATATGCTGATCGATTTGCATGACAAAGCAGGAAATCTCAAAGACAAGGAGCAGTATAAGGATGACATTCTGGCAAGAGAAGCTTCAGGAACCACAGCCATAGGAGATGGAATAGCTATTCCCCATGCCAAAAGCGATGCAGTCAAGAATGCAGGTCTGGCAGCAATTACGGTACCTGAAGGTGTTGACTATGGAGCACCGGACGGCAAACCGTCAAACCTTGTTTTTATGATAGCAGCACCTGTTGACGGTGATCTGCATCTTGAGGTGCTTTCCAGATTGATGACAATTCTGATGGATATGGAGCTTCGGGAAGAACTGCTTGATGCGGCAGATGCAGATGAATTTATCAATGCTATCGACAGGAAAGAAAAAGAACGCTATCCGGAAGAAGATACAGCTGCTTTAGAGAAAGGGCACGAAACCGGAAGAAACTATGATATTCTGGCAGTAACAGCATGTCCTACAGGTATAGCTCACACCTACATGGCAGCGGAAGCTCTTGAAAAGAAAGCACGTGAGATGGGGTATTCTCTGAAGGCCGAAACAAACGGTTCGGGAGGTGCCAAGAATGTTCTGACCCCTGAGGAGATAGATGCCGCAGATGGTATTATCATAGCAGCAGATAAAAATGTTGAAATGGTTCGATTTGATGGTAAAAGAGTATGCAAGACAAATGTGTCAGCAGGCATCAACAAGCCTGAAGAGCTTATCAATATGATTGTCGAAGGCAAAGCCCCTGTATATCATTATGAAGGAGAAAAAACAACTTCTGCTGAATCCATAGGCGGAGAAGGAATAGGACATAAAATATATAAACATCTGATGAACGGTGTTTCATATATGCTGCCGTTTGTTATCGGCGGAGGTATCCTGATAGCCCTGGCATTTCTGATAGATACTATTGCAGGGGCACCTCGAGATGGAAATTTCGGCACCTACACACAGGCAGCTGCGTTTTTTAAGACAATAGGTGGTGCGGCATTCAGCTTCATGATGCCTGTATTAGCCGGATATATAGCCAGAAGTATAGCTGACAGACCTGGGCTTGCCGTAGGTTTTGTCGGAGGATACATTGCAACAATCGGATGCACATTTGCGAATATTGGCGGTGATTCTGCAGCAGTTTCAGGATTTATAGGAGCTCTTATTGCAGGTTTTGCAGGTGGATTTATCGTACTGCTGCTGAAAAAAGTATTCTCATTCCTGCCTGAAAGTCTTGAGAATATGATGCCGGTTCTGATTATTCCGCTTCTGGGTGTACTGTTGATGGGAGCATTCATGTG
>JAQXLR010000197.1 GCA_029012225.1 Clostridiales bacterium | reverse complement strand
GCAATCAATCCGACCCCGGCAGGTGAGGGAAAAACCACCACAACAGTCGGGCTGGGAGAAGCATTTGGCAAGCTTGGGAAAAAATCAGTGATTGCTTTGCGTGAGCCGTCTTTGGGTCCTTGCTTTGGAATCAAAGGAGGGGCAGCCGGAGGCGGATATGCACAGGTTGTGCCGATGGAGGATTTGAATCTTCATTTTACAGGAGATTTTCATGCCATTACCTCAGCGAACAATCTTTTGGCAGCTTTGCTGGACAATCACATTCAGCAGGGGAATCAATTAGAGATTGACCCAAGGCAGATTGCGTGGAAGCGATGCATTGATATGAACGATCGTGTCCTTCGCAATCTTGTTGTGGGACTGGGCAAAAAGATGGACGGAATGGTAAGAGAAGACCATTTTGTTATTACGGTTGCCTCTGAAATTATGGCGATTTTATGTCTTGCGGAGGATATGCGGGACTTAAAGAAAAGACTGAGCAGAATTATTGTTGCATACAATTTCAGTGGAGAGCCGGTTACTGCCGGGGATTTAAAGGCTACCGGTGCGATGGCAGCGCTGTTAAAGGACGCATTAAAGCCAAACCTGATTCAGACCTTAGAACATACACCGGCAATCGTGCACGGAGGCCCCTTTGCGAACATTGCCCATGGCTGCAACAGCGTAAGAGCCACCAAAACGGCTCTAAAGCTTGCGGATTATGTCATTACAGAGGCGGGCTTTGGCGCAGATTTGGGGGCGGAAAAGTTTTTTGATATCAAGTGCAGGAAGGCGGGACTTCGCCCCGAGGCAGTCGTGCTTGTCTCAACGATTCGTGCATTAAAATACAATGGGGGTGTGCCAAAGGCAGACTTGGGCACGCAAAACCTGAATGCGCTAAAAAAGGGCATTGTAAATTTGGAAAAGCACATTGAAAATTTACAAAAATACGGAGTACCCGTTGTTGTTACCTTAAATTCCTTTGTTACCGACACCGTAGAGGAAACAGAATACGTGGAGCAGTTTTGTAAGGAAAAGGGCTGCGAGTTTGCCTTATCCGAAGTTTGGGAAAAAGGAGGAGAGGGTGGGATTGCCCTTGCAAAAAAGATTCTTGCTACCATAGACAAAAAAGAAAGTCATTTTTCTCCTCTTTATGCAGACGCACTTTCTCTTGAGGAAAAGATAGAAAAGATAGCAGTGGAAATCTACGGTGCGGATGGAGTTACATATGAGCCCTCTGCGGCAAAGGAGCTAAAGAGGATTGCGGCTATGGGGATGTCGGATTTTCCTGTGTGTATTGCAAAGACGCAGTATTCTCTTTCCGATGACCAGACAAAGCTTGGCAGACCAACCGGATTTACCGTGAACGTACGAGAGGTGTATGTGTCTGCAGGTGCAGGATTTGTTGTGGCAATTACCGGTGCGATTACGACAATGCCGGGCTTGTCAGCGGAGCCGGCTGCTTATCAGATTGATGTCAAGGATGATGGAACCATTACCGGTTTGTTTTAGGAGATTGTGCGAAAAATTGATAGGTGGAAGATTTTTCATACACAAATTTCTGTCTGCAGTTTAAAGCTTGCAGGCTGAGAGAAAGGCATGAGGATTATAATGGCACAGTTGATTGATGGAAAAAGAATTTCACAGGAAATTAAGGATGAATTGAAGGAAAAAGTGGCATCCTTAAAAGAGAGAGGAAAGACGGCAGCTCTGGCTGTGATTCAGGTGGGCAATGACCCTGCCTCCTGTGTGTATGTCGGGAACAAAAAAAAGGCGTGTGAATACATTGGAATTGGTTCTGTTTCTTATGAAATGCCGGAAGAAACCAAAGAGGAAGCGCTTCTTGCCTTAATCGATAAGCTGAATGAGGATACTGCGGTAAACGGGATCCTGGTACAGCTTCCCCTTCCTTCGCATATCTGCGAGGATAAGGTAATTGAAGCAATTTCTCCCCAAAAGGATGTAGATGGATTTCATCCCCAAAACGTAGGCAGGCTTGCGATTGGAAAGAAGGGCTTTGTCTCCTGCACACCTGCCGGGATTGTTCAGCTTTTAAAGCGTTCCGGTATTGAGATTGCCGGGAAAAATTGTGTCGTAGTCGGGCGCAGCAATATTGTAGGTAAGCCGATGGCTCTTTTGATGCTAAGGGAAAATGCAACGGTTACCATTGCCCATTCTAAGACACGGAACTTAAAGGATACTTGCAGACAGGCAGACATTCTGATTGTTGCAATCGGAAAGCCGCAATTTATTACGGCAGAATACATTAAGGAAGGCGCTGTGGTAATTGATGTCGGAATCCACCGGGATGGCGCAAACAGGCTGTGCGGAGATGTAAAGTATGATGAGGTCGCCAAGCTGGCATCCGCAATCACACCGGTTCCGGGTGGTGTGGGGCCTATGACAATTGCCATGCTGATGAATAATTGTGTAGAGACTATGCTATAATGGCATAAGAGAGGATTTCATATGAAGTGTTTGAGGTGTGGGGCGCAACTAAAAGGAGGCTGTCTCTATTGCTCTTTTTGTGGTGAGGAGACGCAGGTAATGCCTGACTATAATGTGCTGGAAGATGATTATCTTGTCTCTCTCTTAAAGGAAGAAAATGGGAAGCCTACAAGGCAGACCAAACAAGAGACAGAAGGCACGCCTCGGAATCAGGCAGGTTCGATGCAGAAGCGGAAAAAGCCAGGCAGACAGCTTCCGCTTGTCATTGCCTGTGTTATTTTGATACTCCTTCTTATCATAGGAATTGGGATAAAGAGCTTGATAGATAAGAAAAATGCAAGCTCCTATGATTATCAGGTAAGTATGGCGCAAAAAGAGCTGGTGGATTTGAACTATGAAAATGCGCTTGGCTTTTATCGGACGGCGTTGTCTTTAAGACCGAGTGACATTCCCGTGCGCATGGCAATGGCAGACATATATATCAGTCAAAAAGATGATGATGCGGCAATGGTTCTTTTGATGGAGGTCATAGATTTAGAAAAGACAAATCAGGAGGCCTATCGGAAATTAATCGGACTGTATGAGAAGAATCAGGACTATGAGAGCATTGTATCGCTTGCATCCGGCATTACGGATGTGGATATCTTAGAGCTGTTTGACGGTTACCTTGTAGCAGCACCTGTTTTCTCCAAGGATAGCGGGAAATATGAGGAGGTTCTTCGCATAACCCTGTTCTCTGTCGATGAGGATGAGATTTACTATACGACGGATGGAACACTGCCGGATCAGGAGAGGGGCATTCGATATGATGTCAAAAAGCCGATTGAATTTGACAAGAATGGAGTCTATGAGCTTCAGGCAATCTGTCGGAATGCGAATGGAATCTATAGTGAGGTCACATCTGCAACCTATACGATTGTTCTTGCACCTCCCAAATATCCGAAGGTAGAGCCGGACGGCGGAAGGATTACGGAAGAGACACTGGTAACGATTGAAACAGAGGAAGACTGTGTACTTTATTATACGTGGGATGGAACAGATCCGACGGAAAGCTCGTCTCGCTATGAGGAGCCGCTGGTTGTCCCGGAAGGAAATAATATTCTGTCTGTCTTGGTTGTCAATGAAAGGACAGGATTAAAGAGTCAGATTTATCGAACCAATTTCAGATATGATCCTTAAAAGAAGACGAAGCCTCGCTAGTTGCGAGGCTCCGTCATTTTGCTGTCAGCAGGTAAAAATTCAATAAGATTTTTTCCCAGTCGCTTGATGCGGGCAAGAGAAAAAACTTCAACTCCCTGCTCGATTAGCTTGTCCCGACCCGGCTGGAAGGATTTTTCAATGAGAATCCCGACTCCGGCTACTGTGGCATTTGCCAGACGAAGCAGACGAATGGCACCGGTAGCCGCCTCCCCATTCGCAAGAAAATCGTCAATAATCAAGACATGATCCTCTTTTGAGATGAAATGCTTTGACATGGTCAATTCATATTCACAGCCCTTGGTAAAGGAGGTTACTGCAGTCTGATACAAGTCATCGTTTAAGATTTTGGAAGACTGCTTTTTTAAAATAATAAGGGGGACATTCAGTGCAAGTGCCGTCATAACGGCAGGCGCAATGCCGGAGCTTTCAATCGTGACGACCTTGGTAATACCCTTGTCCCGAAAATGCCCGGCAAAGGCCTCTCCAATCTGCATCATGAAAAAAGCATCCACCTGGTGATTGATGAAGCTGTCTACCTTTAAAATGTGTTCATTTACCGCCTTACCTTCCGCCCGTATCTTTTCCTCCAATAATTTCACAATTCCACCTCGCAATTTTTTTGTTATGAGTTTTGGCATTTAAAAATTATACCACAAAGACCTCGCCAAAAAAAGATTTATTTGGTATGATTAATTTTAGAGGTTGCGATGAAGATTACAATTTTATGCGTTGGAAGGATAAAAGAAAAATTTTATAGAGATGCCATAGACGAGTACAAAAAGCGTCTTGGCCGGTACTGTAAGACGGAGCTTCTTGAGGTGGCGGATGAAAAGACCCCGGACGGAGCAAGTGAGGCACAGGAAGAACAAATCCGACAGAGAGAAGGAGAGCGTATGCTTGCACTTTTGAGAAAGTGCAGGGGAGAGGGAAGCTTTGTCTGTGCGCTTGCCATCGACGGAAGCCAGCTTGATTCGGTAGAGCTGTCAAATAAAATACAAAGGCTTACGACAAATGGAATCAGCCATATTATTTTTTTGATTGGCGGCTCCTTGGGGATGTCTGCCAAATTACTGCAAACAGCAGATTTGAGTCTTAGCTTTTCTAAGATGACCTTTCCGCATCAGCTGATGCGAGTCATTTTATTGGAACAGATTTACCGAAGCTATCGAATCATGAAAAACGAGCCATATCATAAATAGACGTGCGAAAACTCTCTGTGCGGTTGCGATAACGTGCATGACATGGTACACTGGAGAAGAATGAATGCAATCAGAGGAATGCGATCGGTTGCTTCGAAATGGAGGATTTTTCATGAGAATGTATGACTTGATTCGAAAAAAGAAAAATGGGGAAGAACTTACAACAGAAGAAATTCGATACATGATAGAAGGCTTTACGGAGGGGGAAGTGCCGGATTACCAAATGTCTGCGATGACGATGGCAATTTGTTTTCGTGGAATGAGCAAGCGTGAGACGCTTGATTTGACGCTTGCAATGAGAGACAGCGGCGATGTGCTTGATTTGTCTGCCATTGAAGGGATTAAGGTGGATAAGCACAGCACGGGAGGTGTTGGAGATAAGACGTCTTTGGCGTTGACACCGATTGTTGCCGCACTTGGTGTGCCCGTGGCAAAAATGTCCGGCAGAGGTCTTGGCCACACCGGAGGCACAATTGATAAGCTTGAATGCTTTCCGGGATTTACGACAGAGATATCTGAGGAGACTTTTGTCAAGAATGTGAACTGTATCGGAATTGCAATTGCAGGTCAGACG
Organism: Clostridiales bacterium; assembly: GCA_029012225.1. Taxonomy (GTDB): domain Bacteria; phylum Bacillota; class Clostridia; order Lachnospirales; family Lachnospiraceae; genus Roseburia. Next base: position 8,945 of record JAQXLR010000197.1, on the reverse strand, counting down.
GCAAATCTTGCACCTGCAGATAAAAAGCTATATGCCTTAAGAGATGTGACTGCAACGGTGGATCAGATGTCGCTTATCGCAAGCTCTATTATGTGCAAAAAGCTTGCTTCCGGAAGTGATGCGATTGTGCTTGATGTAAAAACCGGAAATGGTGCTTTTATGAAAAGGATGGAAGACTCTGTAGCTCTGGCAGAAGAGATGGTCTCGATCGGGACACTGGCAGGTAAAAAAACGGCTGCCGTGATTACGGATATGGATCAGCCCTTGGGATATGCCATTGGCAACTCACTTGAGGTAGCAGAAGCGATTGATACCTTAAATGGACATGGACCAAAAGACTTTAAGGAGGTCGTCTTTGCTTTGGGCTCCTTGATGCTGCAGTTTGCAAATCGCGCGCAAAATGAGGAGGAGGCCATCCGACTGATGGAGGGGGTGATTGCGGACGGCTCCGCCCGAAAGAAGCTGGCGGAGTTTGTTTTGGCACAGGGAGGAGATGCCGCTCCCGTCTTTGATCCCTCGCTGCTTCCCGTTGCAAAAATGCAGATGGAGGTCATTGCACCAACAGACGGATATGTGCACCGGATTTTGGCCGAAGAGATAGGAATCGCCTGTATGACCTTAGGAGGTGGAAGGGAGACAAAGGAAAGCAGCATCGATTTATCCGTAGGAATTGTCTTAAAAAAGAAAAACGGAGACTTTGTTAAGGCAGGAGAGACGCTTGCAGTGATACACGGAAACGAGCTCACAAAGATGGCGCAAGCGAGAGAACGGATTGTTGGAGCCTATGAAATCAGCAGCGAGCAGATAGAAAAGAAACCTGTCATCTGCCGGTATGTGGGCAGGCACGATTTTTGAATAAAAATTTATGCAAATTCATATAGTTATATATGAAAAAAAATCAAAACACGACATTTCGTGAAAAAATGGTAAATCAGCTTGAACTTCCAAAAGATTTAATGCTCGGCGCTGCGATTGTGACGGTGACGGGAAGACGGGAGATTTTGATTACAAATTATAAAGGAATCCTGGAATATGAGGATTCCTTTATACGGATACAGACGAAAAATTGCAGGATCACAATTTCCGGTGCTCATCTTGCAATCGAGTATTATACCAACGAGGAGATGAAAATCATAGGATTTTTGGACACAATTCAGTATGAAAGCTGATGCCTTTTTATGCTGCTGTCCGCAATGAAATATTTCAGAGGGTACGTTTATGTCCAACTCAACGGATATGCACCGGAGCGTTTTCTCAATTTGTGCGGAAATCGTGACATTTTAATCTGGAATCTAAAGCCCTGTGAAGGAGGCTATCGCTTTTGCATCAGTGTGCAAGGATTTCGGGAACTAAAGCCGATTTTAAAAAAGACAAGAACAAAAATAACGATTCTAAAAAGGTATGGACTTCCGTTTACGGCATTTCGTTATCGCAAACGAAAGATGTACGGACTGGGATTTTTGCTGTTTGGGCTGCTTTTGTCTTATCTGTCGGGATTTGTGTGGAATATTGAGGTAACAGGCAATTCCTATCTTTCAGAGGAGACTGTTCTTGAATTTTTGGAGGAGGAGCATGCGGGATTTGGTTCCGCAAAAGCAAGGATTGACTGTGCGGCCTTAGAGGAGGCCTTAAGGAGCCGCTATGACGATGTCATCTGGACCTCCATTCAGATTTATGGAACAAAACTGACGGTTGATATTCAAGAAAATTTGCTGCCGGAGGAGAATTATATAAAAGCAGACGATACGGTATATGACATCGTGGCAGCAAAGGACGGCATTGTTTCGGATATCATCACAAGAAGCGGAATACCCCTTGTTGCAGCCGGAAGTGAGATAAAGGAGGGAGACATCCTTGTCAGTGGCAGGCTTGAAATTTTAAATGACGATGGTGAAGTGGCAGATTATCTCTACCAAAGTGCGGATGCCGATATTCTTGCCAAGGTTTTGCATCCGTATCAGGATGTGATAGAGATAGAGTACATCAATGAGACAAAAACCGGAGAAAGCTGCGGAAACTATGTGCTTCAGATTTTTGGAAAAAGCATCAAAAATCCTTTTTTTTCCGTCCCGTATCAGGATTATACCATGATTTCGGACACGGCACAGCTTCACCTCTCCCGAAACTTTTTCCTTCCGGTTTTTCTGACAAAGGAGACCTATTCAGAGCATGTGAAGGAAAAGAAATCACGCTCCAAGGAAGAAATACAGAAGATTGCAACAAAAAATCTGCGGAATTATCTTGCAGATTTAGAAGAAAAAGGTATTCAAATTATTGAAAAAAATGTTATGATAGAAAAAAAGGGAAAAAAATATGTGGCAGAAGGAATCATTACGACCTATGAATCTGTGGTTTCCTATAAGCCAACAGAAATGATAAGCATCACAAGGGAAGAAGGGCAGGAGACGAATGAGTCTGACTGAAATATCGTTAAATATACCGACTGACCATATGGCAAATGTCTTTGGGCAGTTTGACACCTATATCAAAAAAATAGAGCGCAGTTTAAATGTGACAATTATCCTTCGTGGAGAAAGTATGAAGATTCTTGGAGATGAGAAGCAGATTCAGAATGCTTCTCATGTATTTTTGGAGCTGATTGAGCTCTCAAAGCGCGGGAATATCATTACAGAGCAAAATGTGAATTACGCATTGGCACTTGCAGAGGAGGAGCTGACCTCCTCTATCGTTGAAATCGATAAGGATTGTATTTGTCATACGATAAACGGAAAACCGGTCAAGCCGAAAACGCTGGGACAAAAAAATTATGTCGATGCCATCAGGCAAAGAATGATTGTATTTGGAATGGGGCCGGCCGGAACAGGGAAAACATATCTGGCCATGGCAATGGCAATCACTGCCTTTAAGAGGGAGGAGGTTGGGAGAATCATCCTGACTCGTCCCGCGATTGAAGCGGGCGAAAAGCTGGGATTTTTGCCGGGGGATTTGCAGAGTAAGGTAGATCCTTATCTGCGGCCGCTTTATGATGCACTTTATCAGATTATGGGAGCAGAGAGCTTTCAGAAGAATATGGAAAAGGGCTTGATTGAGGTGGCGCCGTTGGCATACATGCGCGGTCGTACGCTTGATAATGCATTTATTATTCTGGATGAGGCACAAAATACAACGCCGGCTCAGATGAAGATGTTTTTGACGCGAATCGGCTTTGGCTCCAAGGCAGTCATTACAGGGGATGCGACACAAAAGGATCTTGCGCCGGGGGCGGCTTCCGGGCTTGATGTAGCACTGAAGGTGCTAAACAAGGTCGATGAAATCGGTATTTGTGAATTGACAAGTAAGGATGTTGTACGTCATCCCGTTGTGCAAAAGATTGTAAAGGCATATGAGGATTATGAGAAACGAGGACGGAGACAGGAGCGACGGGCACGATGAAGGGACATTTTGTTTTTGTTTCAAAAAGATACAACCGTATACTTTTGATGTTTATCGGCCTGCTTGTGTATACGATGGCGCTTGGTATCCTTCACAACAGATATTGGGATGAAATTGTAACCTGTATTTGCGTTGATTTTATTTTTGGCTCACTGTTTTTTTATCTGCTGGAGCATAAAAGGGAAAGCGGGAAGATTTTTGGAAACAGACAGACAAGCTATAAAAGGATATGTGTCGGCTTTTTGCTTTCTGTTTTTGTGATGACGTTCGGCTCGTTTCTCCCTGAATTTCTAAGACCGGTGCTTTTTGTCGCAGTACTGTTGTCAGGCTTTTCGACTGCAGAGCTTGCCGTCTGTATGGGAATGTTTTTAAGCACGGTGCTATGCATTGTGCTTGGGAGCAGTGTGCAGGAGCTCGCCTTATATTCTTTGTTTGCGCTGACCGGAGGAATGCTGGCAGATGCCATGGATTCCACGAAAAAAGAGCAAAAGCGATGGCATGGAGTGATTGTCATATGTCTCTCATCCGTCCTGCCGGCTCTTTTCTGTTATTGGACCTATGGGCAGGTCGATCGAATGCTTTTTTTGTACGGAGCGGCAGAGGGAATCGTCGTTGTGCTGTTTTTGGCTTCTTTCTATCATGGTCTGGTCTTGGATTGCGAGTCCGAGATTTCGGACAGTATTGACGATATGCTAGATCCGATGAATCCGCTTTTACAAGAGCTTGCTAATTTTTCAAAGGCAGAATACCAGCATGCAAAAAGAGTGTCCGAGTTGGCGAAAAAATGTGCCGCTTTCGTCGGTGCCGATGAAACCCTGTGTGCAGTGGCCGGTCTGTACTATCGGATTGGTATTTTAGAGAAAGGTACCATCGCAGAGAGCGGGATGCGGATTGCAGAGCGCGAATGCTTTCCGGAGGAGATTGCCCGTATCATCCGTGAGTACAACGGAGAGAAGTTTCTTCCCACAAGCGCAGAATCCGCAATTGTACATATGGTGGATGGCTTGATTAAGAAAATGGAGGTTTTGGACGAGCAGACATTTTCGAATAAATGGAATCAGGATATGTTGATCTATCAGACACTGGATGATTTTTCGAAAAAGGGAATTTATGATGCGTCAGGGCTTTCCATGAATATGTTTTTGAAAATCAGAGACTATCTTATCAAGGAGGAGACGCTGCTATGAGCCTGAATATCGAGCAGGAAACGAAGGTGGATTTGGCTTTCGATGCAGAAATGCTTGCATATAAAGTAATTATGTTTGTACTCGAGCATGAGAAATTTCCTTATGCGGCAGAAATTAATCTTACATTGCTGGATAACGCCGGGATTCAAGAGAGAAACAAAAAGTATCGTAATTTGGATAAACCGACTGATGTCTTATCGTTTCCGTTGCTTTGTTATGGACAAGCAGGAGATTTTTCGATGCTTGAGGACGATTATGAGAGCAATTTTAACCCGGATACGGGAGAAGCTTTACTTGGCGATATTTTGCTCTCCACAGAACGTATGAAGGAGCAGGCGAAGGAATACGGACACAGTGAGAGACGAGAGTTCGCCTTTTTGCTCGTGCATAGTATGCTGCATCTGCTCGGATATGACCATGTAACCCCGCAAGAGGCTGCCGTGATGGAAAAAAAACAGGATGAAATTCTGGAAGCGATGAAGATTCCCAGAGAATAGAGGAATTTAGAATGTCTATGAGCACGAAAAAGAAAAACAGTACAAGTTTTTTGGTGCAGGGCTCCATCCTGGCGATGGCATCCCTTGTAAGTCGGATGATCGGCTTGTTATACCGTATTCCGCTTACAAATATCCTTGGAGATACCGGAATGGATTATTATAGTACCGCTTTTGATATCTATAATATTCTTCTTATTGTGTCTTCCTATAGCTTGCCTTTGGCCGTCTCGAAGCTGGTATCCGCCAATATTTCGAGAGGCAGACGAAGAAATGTCTATCGCATTTTAAAGTGTGCCCTGTTATTTGCGACCATATCGGGAACTGCTGCGGCACTCGTATTGTTTTTTGGGGGAGATTTTTTTACGGCTAAGGTTTTAAAAACTCCTTACAGCATTTTTGCGGTAAGGGTCTTGGTTCCGACCCTTCTTGTCGTTGCAATCTTAGGCGTACTGCGCGGCTTTTTTCAGGGACTTGGCTCTATGATGCCGAGTGCGATTTCTCAGATTTTAGAGCAGATTGCCAATGCAATTGTCAGTATATGGGCAGCATATGTCTTGTATCGCCTTGGAGCAAAGGCCGGTGCGGTTTTGGGAAATACGGAAAACTATGCAGCGGCATATGGCGCGGCAGGCGGTACAATCGGAACAGGAGTAGGTGCGCTTGTAGCTCTTTTGTTTTCCGTGTTTGTCCTCTTTGCCTATATCAGTGTCTATAAGCGTCAAATACGCTATGAAAAAAAAGGAAGCGAGGATTCCTATGCTTATATTTTTAAGGTGTTAATGATTACGATTATTCCTGTTTTGCTCTCTACAACACTTTATAATTGCAATGGCTTGATTGACAGAGGGCTTTTTAAACATATTGCGGAATATCAGGGTTACTCTCCCGATGAGATTAGTAACTGGTATGGAATTTACAGTGGAAAATACAAGACCTTGATTAATGTACCGATTTCGATTGCCTCTGCCTTGGCAGCATCCTCTGTCCCTGCTGTGACAGCAGCTTACACGAACAGGAGGATTCACGAGGTACGGAGTCAGATGCATACGGCCATTCGCTTTATTATGATCATTGCCTTTCCCTGCACAGTGGGAATGGGAGTTTTGGCATCGCCGCTTTTGCAGCTGGTGCATTTTTCGGATGAGACAGGGCTTGCGGCCGAGATTCTTAGACTTGGAGCCGTTTCCATATTATTCTTTTCCTTATCGACACTCTCGAATGGCCTGCTGCAGGGGATTAACAGAATGAAGGTACCCGTGAAAAATGCAATGGCAGCACTTTTACTTGGTGTTCTAACTCTTGTTGTGCTGATGTTTGCTTTTGATCTGAAGATTTATGCCGAGGTCATTGCCAATGCAGTGTTTGGTTTTACGATGTGTCTGCTCAATGCGAAATCTGTAAAGAAGTATAGCGGCTATCGACAGGAGATCAAAAAAACCTTTCTTGTTCCGGCAGTATCCTCTGCTGTTATGGGAGTGGCTGTGTGGGGGATTTATCAGGCAATGTTTCATCTGCTACGCTCAAATACCATTGCTTCCCTTGCGGCTATTTTCTTGGGTGGGGTCATTTATGCTGCTGTGCTTCTTGCGCTAAGAGGCTTGAATGAGGCGGATATTTTAAAATTCCCCAAGGGAGAAGCATTGGTGCGAATTGCAAAAAATATGAGACTTCTGCGTTAAACTTGTATACGAATGAAAAATTTGGCAAATACTGATTCGTAGGAGGATGCGATGAAGAAAACGATAAGTATTTGTCTTTTTGGAATTTTTTCGCTGCTTTGTATAGGGGGAATCTTTCAACCATGGAGCGCAAAGGAGGAGGATTCCGAGCAAAGAGAGCTGGCGCAGCAGGAAGCAGAGCTTGTGACAGAGCAGGAGACCGAATATCAGGCAATGGAAAGTATGAGCATACAGAAGGCTTATTCTTATTATATATTTGAGCTGGACGGCTGGCTGGCAGTTTACGGAAAGGATGGGCAGACGTTGCTTTTTGAAACAAATATTCGATTCGAATCTTTGGAAAAAGAGGTACAGGAGAGGGTGCTGGAAGGAGTCGGATTCGCGGATGAAAGCGAACTGTATGACTTTTTGGAAAGCTATTCCAGCTAGCAGACTTCAAAAGACGTGGGGACATGATTGAATGGAAAGAGGCAGTGTGATAAAATAGCAAAGAAAGCAAATGGGAAATAGGATACAGAATACAGGGGAAGCTATGTTAGAGACAGATGTGGCAGTAATCGGAGGCGGAGCAGCCGGTCTTATGGCTGCTATTACTGCAGCAAGATTTGGTGCAAGGACGCTGGTTTTAGAGCATATGGACAGAGTGGGAAAGAAGATTCTTGCCACCGGAAACGGAAAGTGCAATTATACAAATGCATTGCAGGGGCTCTCCTGTTATAGGGGAGAGAACCCTGCTTTTGTCTTGCCTGTTTTTTCGCAGTTTGGACAGGAAGAAACCGTAGCCTATTTTAAAGAGCTTGGCATTTATCCCAAGATAAAAAACGGCTATTATTATCCTGCAAGCGAGCAGGCGGCCTCTGTCCTTGAGGTACTTCGTATGGAGGCAGCTTACCAAAAGGTAAGGATTCGCACCTCCTGTAGCCTAAAAGAGATAAAAAAAAGAGCAGATGGCTTTCTTTTGTCTGTCGAGGAGGAGAAGATTTTGGCGAAAGCGATTATTTTTGCGCCGGGACTTCTTGCATCACCGAAAACAGGGAGCGATGGAAGTGCATTTCAACATATAGAAAAATTTGGACATCATTTTATAGATATTGTACCCGCTCTTGTGCAGTTGCAGGGAAAACAGGCATTTTTTAAGGCTCTTGCAGGAATCCGTGCAGAAACCAGACTCGATTTGTATGTCGAAAACAGGAGCATATGGTCAGAAACAGGAGAACTCCAGCTGACCGCTTATGGGGTCTCCGGCATCCCGATTTTTCAGTTGAGCCGCTATGCGACAAGGGCACTTCATGAGAAAAAGCAGGTACATATTTTGATTGATTTTACACCAAATATGAGGCAGGAGGAATTGCTTCAGGTTCTGCATCAGAGATTTCATGACAATGCGCATGGAAAGACCGCAGAGGAGGCATTGATTGGAATGTTTCATAAAAAGCTCATTGGTGTATTTTTAAAAGAAGCGGGAATTGGGCTTACACTTCCGGCAGGACAAATAAAGGAGCGGCAGCTTGCTAAGCTTTGCCGCACAATACAAGCATTTCGTGTGGATATTGCCGGAAGCAAAGGCTTTGATGCTGCACAGGTATGTGCAGGAGGAGTGGACACGAGAGAGGTAAATCCGGATACGATGGAGTCTCTTCTTGTGTCAGGAATCTATTTTGCGGGCGAGGTTTTGGATATTGACGGTACCTGCGGGGGCTATAACCTGCAATGGGCATGGTCAAGTGGTTACGTAGCAGGATTGCATGCTGCCGCAGGATTTCATGCTGCCGCAGGATTCCATGCTGCCGCAGGATGGAATCCGAAAGGACGGAGGAAGATATGATTCGGATCAACCAGCTTAAGCTGCCGATTTCTCACACGAGAGAGCAATTAGAGCAAAAAATATGTAAGATGCTAAAAATAAGGCCGACACAGCTCAAAGAGTATCGGATTGCAAAAAAGTCAATTGACGCGAGAAAAAAACCGGAGCTTTTTTTCGTCTACGCTGTAGACGCCTTTGTCACGGATGAAGAAAAGATTTTGAAAAAGGTTGACAATAATAATATTATGTTAACTAAAGATAAAATTTACCGATTACCGGAATGCAAGCCTTGCCATTTGAGCAATAGACCGATTATTGCAGGAATGGGTCCTGCCGGATTGTTCTGTGCCTATGCACTTGTCCAAAGTGGTCAAAGGCCGATTGT
>JAQXLR010000196.1 GCA_029012225.1 Clostridiales bacterium | reverse complement strand
ACCGCATTTTCCGTCTTGGTGCGAAGCGCAAGCTGGCTGTTTGCCACCCCTACTGTGGTAGTGGATTCACCGCCCGAAAACAAAACATTCGCATCTCCGTCTAAAATTGTGATATTATCTGTTGTCGCATTGCCAAGCTGGGTTGCGATAAACTGCGCAAGCCCTGCTGCCTGCTCCTCTCCCATTTCATCGGAAAGAGAGAGAATGACTCCTGCATAGGATTCCTGATTTCTGGCAAGGATCGTTCCGTCATCATTTGGAATATCCAGCTTAACAGTCGCCCATTCCACGTTAGAAAGGCTCTCTAACTGCTCTGCCATATATTTCTCGAGATAAAGCTTATATCTCTTGTTCTTGTCCGCCTCAGTAGAGCTAAAGCCTCCCTCAAAAACATTGTCAATCGCATATCCACTGGTTGGAATTTTGTTCTGTCCCAAAAAGATGGAGGCAGCCGCATAGTCAGCCTCCTTCACATAAAAAGTCAGTCCGTTATCAGATAATTCATAAGGGATGCTTCCATCGCCATCCAAAAGCCCCTTTACCTCCCCGGCCTGAGCGGTATCCGTGCACTGAATCAGCGTTACCATTTTCGGTTTTCCAACGACCAACGCAAGAATCGCCAGTGCCAACACAACGGTTGCCGCAATACTAACCAAAAGTATCTTTTGCCTTGTATTATTCTTTTTCCACCACTCTGTAACTTGATTTATTATCTTTTGCACCTGCTCTGGCATTTTATCCGACTCCATTCACTAAATCTGCATATTCATGATTTCTCTGTAAGCTTCCAGCATCTTATCCCGCACTGCAACAGTGTACTGCAACGCAGTCAATGCTTTTGTTTCCGCTATCTGCATATCATGGGGATTTTCCGCCTCTCCCAACGCAAATCGTATCTTCTCAGACTGTGCAACGTTCTGCAAATCATTCGTCTCATTGAGCATATTCATCGCTGCTCCAAGCACGGAATCAAAATTCTGCTCAATCTTTCCGTCAAGCATCTCGGTTGCCGTTACCGAACTCAAATATCCATTTGAGCTGACGCTCATAATTGTAGAAACATCCATATCTCTAACCGTACCTTTCCTATCTGTATCGCCTCATGCCAAAACGCATGATTCCGTCATGCCGCTGCGCACCCTATCGTCCAATCTGTAACGCCGCCTGTACCATAGCTTTGCTCGCATTAAACGCCGTTGTGTTTGCCTCGTAAGCTCTGGAGGCATCAATCAGGTTTGTCATCTCCGTAACCGTATTGACATTTGGATACCATACATAGCCGTTCTGATCCGCATCCGGATGAGAGGGATCGTATTTCATCACAAAGTCTGTCTCCTCATCCTCACGCACAGAACTAATCTTTACGCCGTTGCCTACCGCTCTTGCCCGCTGCGTCTGATAATATTGGCTAAAAGGAGTCAGCGTCTTTTCCTCAAAGGTAACAATTTTTCTTCTGTAAGGTGTTCCGTCCTCTGTCCTTGTGGTATTGATATTCGCAATGTTTTGTGCAATCGTATCAATGCGAAAACGCTCCGCTGTCATACCCGTTGCACTGATGTCAAATGACTGAAATAATCCCATCTTCTACCTCCTTATTTCAAAACCGTCTGCATTCTTGTAAATTCATCCGTAACCGACTTTGTAAGCAGCTCATAGCGAAGCTGCTCCGACGCAAGCTCCATCGGCTCCGTATCCGGATCAACATTGTTCTTATCAAGACGGTAAGAATAATTCACGGAATCCGTATAGGGAGAAACGCTTAATTTTCCGAACTTTCTCGCATTTCCGTTCAACCTGCTGACCTTTTCGTCCAACGACTCAAATTTGGAACGTCCCAGCTCCTTCTTCAACACACTCTCAAACTCCACATCCTGCCTCTTATAGAAAGGCGTATCCATATTGGCAATATTATTGGTAAGTGCCGTTTCACGCAGCCAGCTCGCATCCAATGCCTTGTCCATGATATTGATGTAGTCGAACGCATTTGTACTAATCATCTCATCTCTCCATTGCTTTCTCTTTTATTTTATTTTTTTGTTTTATCTCAATTTCACTTTCCCGAACAC
>JAQXLR010000195.1 GCA_029012225.1 Clostridiales bacterium | reverse complement strand
GCAAAAATTTACTTTGACATTTTTATGGGACTGCTATGGCTGTTTATGCTCTTTTTAGACGAAGATTTCTTCCATGATATACTGGGACTTTTCATCGGGCTCTTAGTCATGATTCACCTTGGCTATAATCTTCGCAAAATGAAGACGGAGATTACTGCCATTTTTTCACAAAAGAATACATCGATTCTTTGGCGCTATCTTGCAAACATCCTGCTCTTTTGCTCTGCGTCCTGCACCATTGTTACGGGAATCTTTATTTCCGGAGTCGTGCTTCCGTCCCTCTATGCCTACAACGGATATTTGTTGGAGGATGTTCATGAATTTGCGGCTTATCTGACGGTTGCTGCAATCGGCCTGCACGCTTTGCTGCATTGGAAGATGATAAAGGCCGTGCTGGTCGCAAAAATGAAATCCTTTTCCTAAGCAAAAGAAAAAAGAAAAATGCGTGGTTTTGTCTTGCAATGAAATATTGACAGCTCGAAAAATAAGAGTAGCATTGTGATGTTTTCCAATCACAATGCTATTTTTATTCAATAGGAAATACCTTTCCTATTGAATAAAAATGCTCCGCAAGAATCGCACTGCGGTGGGAATGAATGATGTCACTGCCTCAACCCGCCGCAGGCGGAGAATCCTGTGGAACAGGATTCTTTTTATGGGCATTTTCGCGTTTTCTCTGCTGACAGGATAGAAAAAGTCCGCTATAATGATTTTGAGAAAATCGGATCTATGCTTAAAAGGGTGGCAGAGGCTGGGGTGGAAGGAAGCTGATGCTTTGAAAAACAGTGGAATTGTCTTATTGTGTATGATAGAATAGCGATAGACAGACGAGTGGAAACGGAGGCAATTATGTCACAGAGGGAAATCGAAATTTATGGAACAAATATAGAAGACATTCGAATAAGACCATACGAGCATCACACAAAATATTATGAGACAGATCAGATGGGAATCATCCATCACTCCAATTATATCAAGTGGATGGAGGAGGCCAGGATGGATTGGATGAAGCAGATTGGCCTTTCTTATAAGGAGATGGAAGCGATGGAGATTATCAGTCCGGTGCTTTCTATTTCCTGTGAATATCATAGCATGGTGCATTTTGACGAGGTAATTGTCATTGAGATACGAATTGTAAAATACAACGGTGTTAAGCTGGAAGTGGAATACCGCATGACGGATAAGGAGACGGGAGAACTTCGAACCACAGGAACCAGCTCACACTGCTTTTTAAACAGAGCGGGCAGGCCGATTTCACTCAAACGCTCTTATCCGGAGCTGGATACCAAATTTTTTGAATTTGCAGACGGCGACAAAGGCTGTGAAAAATAAGGGGACCAAGATGAACATGATACAAGAAAGACTATGCCGACTTCGTGCGGAGATGAAAAAAAGAAAGATGGATCTTTATGTTGTGCCGACGGCTGATTTTCATGAATCAGAATACGTGGGAGAGCATTTTAAGGCGAGGCAGTTTCTCACAGGCTTTACCGGCTCTGCAGGAACTGCGGTCATTACACAGGAGGAAGCCGGTCTGTGGACAGACGGCAGATATTTTGTACAGGCAGAAGGGCAGTTGGCAGGAAGTACAATTACGCTTTACCGCATCGGCGAGGAAGGGGTGCCGACCATAGAAGACTTTATCAAAGAAAAGCTTCCGCAAAACGGCTGTCTGGGCTTTGACGGGAGAGTGGTAAATGCAAACTGGGGGAAAAAGCTTGCGCAGTTCGCAAAGGAAAAGGAAGCCGGGCTATATGTAACAGAGGATTTGGTTGACTTCATCTGGACAGACCGTCCTCCTATCTCGAAAAAACCGGCATTTCTTCTGGATGAGAAATACACGGGCAAAAGCTGTGCAGATAAGCTTGCAGCGTTGCGTGATGAGCTGCAAAAGGAGAAGGCAGACGTTCATATTTTAACGAGTCTTTATGATATTGCGTGGCTTTTGAATGTACGAGGCGGCGATATCAGCCACGTGCCGGTAGTGCTTTCCTATCTTGTGCTGACAGAGAGGGAGTGTATCTGGTTTGTGCAAGAGGAGGCAGTAAGCGACGAGATGTTAAAGGCCTTAGGCGAGAATGGCATTTCGGTGAAGCCCTATGATGCGATTTATGAATATGTCGCAGGTTTGCCTCGGGATTCCCATGTTTTGATGGATTGCGGCATCGTCAACTATCGTATTGCAGACAGTCTGGACAAAGGGATTCTCATTCTCGATAAGCCCAATCCGACAGAGCAGATGAAGGCAGTCAAAAACGAGATTGAGCTTGCGAATACAAAAATTGCCCATATTAAGGATGGTGTTGCCTTCACAAAATTTATGTATTGGCTCAAGACGAATATCGGAAGCCTGCCAATGACAGAGATGTCCGCTTCTGATTATCTGGAGGAGAGAAGGAGAGAGCAGGAGCATTTTTTGGACTTGAGCTTTGAGACAATCAGCGCTTACGGGGCAAATGCCGCAATGATGCATTATTCTGCCACACCACAGTCAGATGCGATGCTAAAACCGGAAGGACTTTTGCTGGTGGATTCCGGCGGTCATTATCTGGAGGGAACGACAGATATTACAAGAACTATCGCATTAGGGCCGATTACGGATGAGATGCGTCTTCACTTTACGACCGTCTGCCGCTGCAATTTAAACCTTGCCAATGCAAAATTCTTGCAGGGCTGCACAGGGCAAAATCTTGATATTCTTGCAAGAGGGCCATTGTGGAGCATGGGAATTGACTACAAGTGCGGAACGGGTCATGGGGTGGGACACGTGCTGAATGTGCACGAGGGACCAAACGGTTTTCGATGGAGAATTGTGCCGGAGCGTCGTGACAGTGCCGCGCTTAAGGAGGGCATGATTACGACAGACGAGCCGGGCGTATATTTGGAGGGCAGATACGGCATTCGAATTGAGAATGAACTGGTTTGTCGACTCGCAGAAAAAAATGAGTACGGTCAGTTTATGGAATTTGAGAATATCACCTATGCACCGATTGATTTGGATGCGATTGACCCGCAGGAGTTATCCGGTCGGGAGAAGAAAATGCTAAACGAATATCACGCAAAGGTATACGAGACAATTTCCCCTTATTTGGACGAAAAGGAAAAAGACTGGTTAAAACAATATACCAGAGCAATCGAATGCGTCTAAGCTTAGAGACGATAAGAGCGCAAGCAAGAGCGATATGCTTTATGCGTAATATGACTGGACAAAAAAGAATGGAGATGGAGCATGAGAGAGAAGCTGGTGTTGATTGACGGTCACAGTATTTTAAATCGGGCATTTTTTGGAATCCCTGATTTGACAAATTCGGAGGGACTTCACACCAATGCGGTGTATGGCTTTTTGAATATTATGTTTAAAATATTAGAGGAGGAGCAGCCGGATTATCTGACCGTTGCCTTTGATGTGTCAGCGCCGACCTTCCGCCATCAGATGTACCAGGAATACAAGGGGACGAGAAAATCAATGGCAGACGAGCTTCGCCAGCAGGTGCCCGTCATGAAGGAGATGTTAAAGGCGATGGGGATTGTCACAATCGAAAAGGCCGGGTATGAGGCCGATGATTTGCTTGGGACGATTGCCAAACGAAGCGAGCAGGAGGGGCTTGTCGTTTCGGTTGTTTCCGGGGACAGAGACCTGCTGCAGCTTGCGACAGACAACATCAAAATTCGCATCCCAAAGACAAAGCGCACCGGAACGGAGATTGAGGACTACAATGCCAAGGAGGTGCAAGAAAAATACCAGGTTACCCCCATCGAATTTATTGATGTAAAGGCACTGATGGGAGATGCCTCCGATAATATCCCGGGAGTTCCCGGCATTGGAGAGAAGACGGCAACGGCAATCATTGCGAAGTATGGGAGCATTGAAAATGCGTATGAGCATATTGAGGAGCTTAAGCCGCCCCGTGCTGCAAATAACCTTAGAGAGCATTATGATTTGGCCAAGATGAGCAAGACCTTGGCGACCATCGAGACAAATGCGCAGATTGACTACAAGCTGACAGATGCCAAATTAAATGCGGTTTCCGACTTATACACAGAGGAAGCCTATTTGCTATGTAAAAGATTGGAGTTTAAAAATCTTTTGACACGCTTTGAAGTGGAAGCGCCCCAAAATACGGCAGAGCAGTATTTTAAGAGGATTACAGACGGCAAAGAGATGGAAAACGTATTTGCCGCACTAAACGATCGGGAATGCGGATTTTTTGTGGTTCCGTCTGAGGAGGGAGCGAAGCCCTTTCTCGGGATTGCAGTCTCCCTTGGGGAAACCGAGACCTACTATATGGAAGCGGACAAAGAGGAGACCTGCGGCAGACTGCGTGAGTTGTTTTTAAACAGCAGCGCAAAGGCTTATGCGACACTGGATTTAAAGCCGCAGCTGAAAGCACTTGCCTGCACGGGGCAAAGAAGGGAAGAATTTTTCCCCACCGGGCTTTTGTTTGACAATGTCGTTGCGGCGTATCTTTTAAATCCCATCAAAAATGAATATCCATATGAGGACATTGCGAAGGACTATAGCAATCTTTTGCTTCCATCCAGAAGAGATTTGCTGGAGAAGCTTACGCTTGATGCAGCAAGAGAGAAAAAGCAGGAGGAGTTTGTAAAATATGTTTGCTATATGGCTTATGTGGCAGCCGCATCAAAGCAGGCGCTTACCGAAGAACTTAATAAGACCGGAATGAAGGAGCTGTTTGATACCATAGAGATGCCGCTTGTCTTTACGCTGGCAGATATGGAAAAAGAGGGGATTCTCGCTTCCGGCAGCGCATTAAAGGAATACGGAGATAAGCTGGCAATCCGAATCGGAGAGCTGGAGAAGAAAATCTATGAGGAGGCAGGCGAGGAATTTAACATCAATTCGCCAAAGCAGCTTGGTGTCATTCTTTTTGAGAAGAAAAAGCTTGCCGGAGGGAAAAAGACAAAGACAGGCTACTCTACAGCGGCTGAGGTATTGGAGCGTCTTGCACCAGAGCATCAGATTGTGGCAGATATTTTAGAATATCGTCAGCTTGCAAAGTTAAAATCAACCTATGCGGACGGACTTATAAATTATATTGGGGAGGACGGCAGGATTCACACCTCCTTCCATCAGACTATTACGGCAACAGGGCGGTTAAGCAGTACAGAGCCGAATCTGCAGAACATTCCGACGCGCATTGAACTTGGCAGATTGATTCGGAAAACATTCCTGCCAAAGGAGGGCTTTGTTTTTATCGATGCCGACTACTCACAGATTGAGCTGCGTGTCTTAGCGCATCTTTCCGAAGACGAAAAGCTGATTGAGGCGTACAAACAGGCACAGGATATCCATCGAATCACAGCCTCGCAGGTCTTTCATATCCCCTTTGAGGAGGTAACGGATTTGCAGAGGCGCAATGCAAAGGCGGTCAATTTTGGAATTGTCTACGGAATCAGCTCTTTTGGGTTAAGCCAAGACCTTTCGATTAGCGTAAAGGAGGCATCGGAGTATATTGAGCGATACTTTGAGACATATCCGAAGATTAAGAGCTATCTGGACGGGTTGGTAACACAGGCAAAGGAAAAGGGCTATGTGACAACCATGTTTGGACGTCGCCGCCCTGTTCCGGAACTCTCCAGCAGCAATTTTATGCAGCGCTCTTTTGGGGAGCGGATTGCCATGAA
>JAQXLR010000194.1 GCA_029012225.1 Clostridiales bacterium | reverse complement strand
ATCATAACACGCTGCCGCATGCCTCCCGACAGCTGAAACGGATACTGCTTTGCCACACGCTCCGGATTCGGAATTTTTACCTCCTCCAGCATATGGATTGCCTCCTTCGCCGCCTGCTGCTTACTCATGCCCTGGTGGATTCGAAATACCTCTCCGATCTGCTTTTCCACTGTAAACACCGGATTTAGAGAGGTCATCGGCTCCTGAAAAATGACGGAAATATCATTTCCCCGCATCTCATACATCTCTTTTTCGGAGCAGCTTAAGATATCTCTGCCGTTAAAGGTAATCGTTCCGCTGTCAATGTACCCGTTTCCATCCAGAAGCTTGATAATGCTCATTGCCGAAACACTCTTCCCGCTTCCGCTTTCTCCCACGATTCCCAGCGTCTCTCCGGCTTCCAAGGAGTAGGTCACATCATTGACTGCCTTTACGACACCACGTTTTGTTTTAAAATATGTGTGAAGCTGCTTTACCTCAAGCAAACTCATCTGCCATACCTACCTTTCCTTTGACTTTGGATCAATCGCATCACGAAGTCCATCTCCGATGCAGTTAATACTAATTGTACAGATTGCCAGCACAGCTGCCGGATATACCCAACGCCACCAATAGCTTTCGATTACCGTTGCGCTGCGGGCACTGTTAAGCATATTTCCCCATGTTGCATTCGGCTCTACCACTCCAAAGCCGATAAAGGACAGAGAGGACTCTGTCAGCATACAGGTTGCAAAATCCAACGTCGCATTGACAATGATAACCGTAACGACGTTCGGAAGGATGTGGCGAAATACAATGCCAAGTTCCTTTACCCCCAGTGACTTTGCCGCCGTCACAAACTCCTGCTCACGCTCTGCCAGCACGCTGCCTCGTACAAGACGGGCAATCCCCGGCCACGAGAGCAGTCCCAAAATAACCATAATCATAATAATTCTCTGCGTTTCCGATATATTATTCCCGATAATCGCCGATAAAATAATGGCAAAGGGAAGAAACGGCAGAGAGGAAACAATTTCTGTGAGACGCATCAGCAAATTGTCGATTTTCCCGCCCTTGTAGCCGGAAATTCCTCCGACAATGACACCGATAAAGGTGGAAATGACAACGGCAATCGCACCGACAGTCATCGTCATGCGTCCTCCCTTTAGCAGACGTCTGAAAATGTCACGTCCGAAATTATCGGTTCCCATCAGATAGCCGTCTAATCCCCAGCTGTATACCGTACCACTCTCTCCGATTGCATAGCTTCCGTAATAACCGGACACAATCATACGAATCGGCTCATCAATTCCGGGGATTCTCGTCTGTCCAAAGGTATCATCGCCCCATGAGACAAGAGAACCGTCCGTAAGCTCTGCCACATAATGGAAGCGTCCTCCTTCCACATCTGTGACGTATCCCTGTATCTCCTCGGGGACATTCTGTGTTTTCTTGACATTATTTCCCCATGTATATAGTCTTCCGTCTTCTGTTACCGCTGCTACACTCTCATCACTGACTGCTATATCCACAACATACCCCTGTATCTCCTCGGGAACTGCTGTGTAGGCATTCTTCTTTGTCGTCAGGGCATGTACTTCTCCGTCTTTTGTCAATGCCATGACAATGTCGGTATTTGCATCAAACTTTGCCACATTGCCCTGCACACCCTCCGGAAAACGCATATCCACCAGATAGCTGTTTCCCCAGTTGTACAGTGTTCCATCCTCTGCCAAGGCCAGCGAAAACTGATATCCGGCATACACCTCGACAATCTTTTCCCCCATGCGAATCTCCATGGGAATCGAGGCAAGACCCATGCGGTCATTTCCCCATGTAATTACCTCGCCGTCTTCATTCAGTGCAACAACATGGTCAAGACCTGCCGAGACCTGCACAAGCTTTCCCATATCTGCCGGAAGCTTTTCCAGCTTCTTCGTCGGGAAGCTTCCCCACTCGTATACATTTCCATCCTGATCAATGCCGACAGAAAAGGTGCTTCCAATCGAAATCTGCTTTGCGTTGTTCTGAAGTCCCTTGGGCACCTCCAGCATTCCAAAGCCCGGCTTGACATTCGCCTGTGTCACATCCTGATAATACATATCGATGGGCAGGAAATAAGGTAAAATCACACAGCAGAGAAAAATGAAGGCAAAGCAGATCACGCCTGCCATCGCCACCTTATCTCTTACAAAGCTGCGAAGCACCATCTGCATAGGCGTTAAAACTGCCTCCTGCTCCTCTGTGAGCGCTCCGCCAAAAAGCATTTTATGTGCAACCAGCTCTCCGGTTGATTTTTTCGTCCTCTTTTTCTTTTTTTCTGTCATGACTCCTCCTAATTCTCCAGCCTTACGCGGGGATCAACCAGCGTATAAGCGACATCCATCATCACATTTCCCAAAAGAGACAAGATAACGTAGAACATCTGCATCGCAAGCACAATCGCAAAATCTCTCTGGTTTAGACCCGCAATCATCATCTTTCCAAGACCATCCCACAGGAAGATAGACTCAATGACAATTGAGCCTCCAAACAATCCAATCAACCACCATGTTGTGACAGTAACAATTGGAATCAGGGCGTTGCGAAAAGCATGCACATAAATGACAACCTTTTCTCTAAGACCCTTTGCCCGCGCTGTTTTTATATAGTCCATTCGGAGTGCATCAATCATGGAAGCCCTCACATACCGCGTGATGCTCCCGATTCCTCCGACAGACATGACAAGTACCGGAAGTGCCATATGCTTCGCCGTATCAAAAAAAGCTGCTGCTCCCGTCCCGTCAAAGCCGGCTGTTTTTACACCGCTAATCGGGAAAATCGGAAACTTAATTGCAAACACATAGATAGCGAGTAGCGCAATGACAAAGCTCGGTACACTATATCCGACAATTGTAATCACCTGAATCATTTTATCAAAAATACTATTCTTTTTTACTGCTGTCACAATGCCAAGCGGCACTGCAATCACAAAAACTATAATCATGGAACACATATTCAATAAAACTGTGTTTTTCATCGGAACTCCGATGATATCTCTTACCGGTCTGCGATACTCGGTAGAATATCCAAATTCTCCTCGCAGCATGTTCGTAATCCACTTCACATACTGAACCGGCTTTGACTGATCTAAGCCAAGCGATTCTCTGATTGCATCATACTGCTGCTGATAGACCTCCGGCTTTACATTGGTTCCCATCATCATTTTGACGGGATCTCCCGGCAATGCCTTATAAATTGCAAACATTAAGATTGATATAATAAAAAAGACAAAAATAATATAAATGAATCTCTTAACAAGCCATCTTCCCTTACGCATTATGTTCCAGCACCTCCCATTTGTGCTATTGTTTCCGAATCGGATAGAACCGCATTCTCCACGGAATGTTTTGTGTCAAAGGAACAATTTCCCCATTGAGCGTTTTCTATTTCACAGGAAAATTCTGCCCGGAACATCCCGGGCAGAATTGTATTCCAATCACATCCGTGGCAAGGATGTGCCCTTGCACATTCCTACTCAGTTACCCAAGCCTCTGTCAGTGCATCTGTCCAATCCCAGATAGAAGTTGTATCCCATCCCTGCAGCTTATTGCTGTAGAAGTCATGATACTCGTCGGAGTACAAAGGAACATTCGGAAGCTTCTCATTCCATATCTTCTGATAGTTTCTCCATGCCTCAAGCCAGCCCTCTTTGTCCTCAAGCGGAATTGTCTTTAATGCAAGTGCTGCATTGGAGAGTTCCTCGTCAACAATCCAGTTTGTATTTAAGCTGCCTAAGTACTTCTCGTCTGTGGAATAGTAATACCACGGAGAGTGCTGCAGGGAGAAGCCCGTACCAAGGTTATACATGTTAAAAATTGTCTCTCCCGTATGATCGATTCCCGAAAGCAGAGTCGGGAAATCCGTTGTTGTGGACTGAAGCTCCATACCGGCCTCTGCCATTGCCTCCGGAAGCATCGTTGCAAGAAGCTCGGATACCGGATTGCCTTCTGAATTGCACCACTGAATCACAAGCGGCTTTAACGCGCCGTCTACCATCTTATAACGTGTGCCGTCGCCGTCTGCATATTCCTTACCGTCTTTGTTCAAATTCCAGCCATCTTCTGCAAGCAAAGCCTTTGCTGCCTCAATGTCCTTATCATAAGCATTCAGATTTTCATCAATCCAATCTCTGGACTCCTGATACTCCCAGTTGGAAAGACCATATTCTGCATGAACGATGGTCGCATATCCGCCGCTGTACTGTCTTGCAAACTCGTTGCGGTCAAGGCAGTAAGCAATTGCCTGACGTACCTTTTCGGAATCTGTCGGAAATTCTGAGCAATCGAACTGAAGCTTTCCATATCCATAGCGGAAATAAGTATGCTTCTGCGCAGTGCCTGCATCTACAAGGTCAAGTCCCGCCTCAATGCTGGTGCCTCCGGAAATCTGCATCAACACATCTACGGTGCCTGCTGCAAGCTCATTCATCTGGGTCTCATCTTTTACTGTCTTGATGATGACCTTCTGAATAACCGGCTTCACTCCATTGTAATTGCCGGCATAATTCTCATTTACCACAAACACACCCTGTCTGCTGGTTGTATCATAGCTCTCCAGCTTGTAAGGTCCACAGGTTACCTGCGGATTGTAGCGGTATCCTGTCTCCGTATTGCCAATTGTCTCAAGCAAAACGTCTGTTGTGAAGTCTCCGGAAACACTTGCGCCTTCCTCGGAATCCACAATATCACAGCCCGGAGCAAGCACTGCCATCGGCCTTGGCATGATACCTGCATAAGCAAGATCATAATGATACGGAAGCTCCTCTGCCGCAACGGTTACAGAAAATGTCATCTCGTCAATGAGATGTGCTCCCTTTAGGTTCTTTGTGCTGCCATCCCAGAATTCCTGATATCCGTCTACATATGCATAGTTTGTTGCCGCATAATTGTCAACGCCCTGCATCTCCGGTGAAGACTCAAGCAACATCGCAAACACATAATCCTTTGCTGTTATGGCAGAACCGTCAGACCAAAGCAATCCGTCATTTAGTGTAATGGTAAAGGTCTTTGTTCCGTCCTCATTTTCAGCACTCTGCAAATCTTTTACTACAGTCGGATTCGCAATCCACTCACCCTCTTTTGTTGTCGCAACTGTGCTGTATCCATGGAGCATACCAAGCTGTACCTTATATACAGTCGCACTGTTATTGTAGGTCGGATCATAGAAATCCTGCTCCAAGTCTGTTGTAGTTCCAATGATAAGCTGTCCCATCGGTGCATCCGGTCTCTCGCTTACCGCTGCCTCTGTTGGAGCAGCTTCGGTCGAGTCTACCGCATTCGCATTGTTTGTCACTGTGCCGCTGCCTTTGCTTCCGCAGGCCGCAAGTGAAAGGGACATTGCTGCCACAAGCAAGGTCGACAGCAGTCTTTTCTTTTTCATCGTGTTTCCTCCTTCATAAAAATAAAATATTTATATAAATGCGATGCCGCATCTATATCACCCTGTTTGGCCTATATTTCGGCACTTGATTGTACCGCAAAAAACACTTGTATGTTCTCTGCGAACAATACCTTTAATTATACATGGAATGGCTTATTTGTCAATGTTTTTGCACATTTGACTTTTTACAAATCTGTAATTTTCTGCTATAATTTTTTTATTTCAATCTACCTTGGAGGGAGCTTACAATGATTCAAACGGAAGACATTTTAAATATGAACTTTTATGAGAGAGGAAAATTTACCGGAAGTCAAAAGGGAATGCGTTATCTGATAGAGAAAAGCAAGGAGCAGGAGGATGCGGTCTTCCAGGTTATCGTCTGGCCGGGTCCATATAATTTTGAAGCAACTCCTGATGAAGCAAAGACATCTGCCGTGTTTCCTTTTACGCTTGCCGGTAAGCAGCAGGTCGTCGACTGGCTCAATGAGCAGTGGCAAAGCCGTATGGAAGAATGGCAGGTAAGCTAAGCTTCTCTGCCATTCTCTCCCGATAAATAATACCGGGGCGGTGAGACTTTCCATCTCACTGCCCCAAAGTTTTCCATTCAGATGCGATTTTCAGAGCCTACGACCCGGCAGAATCCGCCCCACTTTCCACGTAGGAGTAGGTCAGCGTGATATCTTCCACTCCGTTAAAGACCTTAGGCGCAGGCAAGACCAGACTGTAGCCTGCCTTTGTCGGAAAATCCGACTGAGACGGAGTAAAGGTCTTTCCCTTATCCACATACCGCTCAATTTGCTTTACCACAACACCACTCTCATCTTCCAGACTCAAGGTCACTTTCCCCTTCTCCTTCGTATAATAGTAGGTTACCTCAATGTTTTGATTTTCTTTAATCTCAACAGAAGTATCTGTCGTGTTTTTGCCTGTGGATTGATATCCGCGAATCACCGGGGGCTTCAACTCATAGGTACTCCCAGCCTCTAAATACACCTTACAGTCTGAGACATTTGGCAACGCAGTCTCTGTCTGCTGGTTCGTATCTCCAAGCCTGTACCGGATGGTAACAGTGCCGTATTTCTCCAAATAAGTGTCGCCGTTCATCAGCACTTCGTTTGTAACAGCATCCTGCAGCTGCCCCATGACCCGGTCGCCGGTTCTTAAATCGGATAAGATCTCGCTGGTTACCACCAAAGATTTTACCTCGGAGGGCGCCACGGTAAACTCTTGGGACTTCTCATATTTTTGATTGCCCTCTTTCCCGATGATTCGCATCGTCAGCTTCAAACGCCTCTCTGTATCCGCATGATTTTTTACAACCGTCCTATAATCTATCGGCATCTTATTTTTGATGCTGGCAATATTGTTCGGCGTAATTTCCGAAACATCGGCATATGTGGGACCATATTGGATCATGGCAATCGGTTTGGCGATATACAGCTTCGCATTGCGGTTTAGCTTCTCCGAGAGCAGCAGCTTACAATACTCACAAAAATCCGAATTCATATCTGCCATCATACATTTTTCCGAAGGGCGGTATAAATTCCCTTGGATGCTGTAGTGGG
>JAQXLR010000193.1 GCA_029012225.1 Clostridiales bacterium | reverse complement strand
AAAGTCGACGCTTGCAGACCGCATCATAGAGAGCACAGGGACGCTGACAAGCAGAGAAATGCAGGCGCAGGTTCTTGACAATATGGATTTGGAGCGGGAGAGGGGAATTACGATAAAATCTCAGGCAGTCCGTATTATTTACCGTGCAAAAGATGGGGAAGAGTATGTGTTTAACCTGATTGATACCCCGGGACATGTGGATTTTAATTATGAGGTATCAAGAAGTCTTGCAGCCTGTGACGGAGCGATTCTTGTGGTGGACGCTGCACAGGGGGTGGAGGCACAGACACTGGCAAATGTCTATCTGGCGTTGGATCACAATCTGGACGTTATGCCGGTGATCAATAAGATTGATTTGCCCAGCGCGCAGCCGGATGAGGTTATAAAAGAGATTGAGGATGTGATAGGGCTTGATGCCTCCGACGCGCCGAGAATTTCGGCGAAAACAGGCTTAAACATCGATCAGGTTTTGGAGCAGATTGTGGAGAAGATTCCGGCTCCGACAGGAGATGCGTCTGCACCGCTTCAGGCTCTGATTTTTGATGCGCTCTATGATTCCTATAAGGGTGTGATTGTATTTTGCCGCATCAAGGAGGGGAGCGTAAAGGTAGGCGATCCCATTCGAATGATGGCAACCGGAGCAACCTCAGAGGTAACAGAGGTCGGATATTTTGGAGCGGGACAGTTTCTTTCCTGCGAGGAGCTTTCTGCCGGTATGGTAGGATACCTTTGTGCAAGCATCAAAAATGTCAGGGATACAAGGGTGGGCGATACGGTGACAAATGCAGCAAATCCATGTGCGTCTCCTCTGCCCGGCTATAAAAAGGTCAATCCGATGGTATACTGCGGGATGTATCCGGCAGACAGTGCCAGATATCCGGATTTGCGCGATGCCTTAGAAAAGTTACAGATTAACGATGCATCTTTGCAGTATGAGCCGGAGACCTCCCTTGCGCTTGGCTTTGGCTTCCGCTGCGGTTTTCTTGGCCTGCTCCATTTGGAAATCATCCAAGAGCGACTTGAGAGAGAATTTAACCTCGATTTGGTAACGACTGCTCCGGGTGTTATCTACCGTGTACACAAGACGAATGGAGAAGTAATTGAGCTGACAAATCCTTCCAATCTTCCGGACCCTTCCGAGATTGAATATATGGAGGAACCGATTGTCTCTGCGGAAATCATGGTAACCAGTGATTATGTGGGAGCGATTATGACGCTGTGTCAGGAGCGGCGAGGCGTCTATATCAGTATGGAATATCTGGAGGAGACACGTGCGCTGATTAAATATGAGCTGCCGTTGAATGAAATTATCTATGACTTTTTTGACGCTTTAAAATCCAGATCAAGAGGTTATGCTTCTTTTGACTATGAGTTGAAGGGCTATGAGCGCTCTGAGCTTGTGAAGCTGGATATTTTGATTAATAAGGAGCAGGTGGATGCCTTATCCTTTATTGTGTTTAAGGACAGTGCCTATGAGCGTGGCAGAAGGATGTGTGAGAGATTAAAGGGCGAGATACCAAGGCATCTGTTTGAGATTCCCATTCAGGCTGCGGTAGGCGGGAAGGTAATTGCGCGAGAGACGGTAAAGGCGATGCGAAAGGATGTCCTTGCAAAGTGCTATGGTGGAGATATTTCCAGAAAGAGAAAGCTCCTTGAGAAGCAAAAGGAGGGAAAGAAGCGCATGCGTCAGGTCGGAAGCGTGGAAATCCCGCAGGAGGCATTTATGAGCGTCCTAAAGCTGGATGAGTCATAGGCTGCAAAGGGCAGGATGGGAGAGGAGAAGAAATGGGAGCAAGGGAGCTGGAGTTATACATTCACATTCCTTTTTGCGTAAAAAAATGCGAATATTGTGATTTTCTCTCGTTTCCGGCAGATGAGAGCGCACAAAAATCCTATGTGCAGGCCTTGCTTCGGGAAATTGCATATTATGGAGAGAAATGTAGTGCCTATACGGTAACCAGCATTTATGTCGGAGGAGGAACGCCGTCGTGGCTGGATGAAGCGCTTATGGCGCAAATCTTAAAGGAGGTATCTGCCTCTTTTTTGGTCTCTCCTCAGGCGGAGGTTTCGATTGAGTGCAATCCGGGCACGGTAACGAATCGTAAATTTGCTGTATATAGACAGATAGGCATCAACCGCATCAGCATCGGGCTGCAGTCTGCAGACGAGAAAGAGCTGCAGTTATTGGGGCGTATACATACCTTTGAGCAATTCCTAAAGACCTACGGGATGGCGAGACAAAACGGGTTTGACAATATCAACGTAGATATCATGAGCGGACTTCCCGGGCAGACGGAACAAAGCTTGCAAAAGACGCTTTCTGTGGTGCTTCGGCTAAAGCCGGAGCATATCTGTGTCTATTCCCTTATCATCGAGGAGGGAACACCTTTTTATGACAAATACAAATTTGATGCCATAAGGCAGGCGGCAGGAATGCAGACGACAGAGCTTCCGCAGGAGGAGGAAATCTGCCGGATGCTGAGTTTGACGGGGCAGATGCTTGGAGCGCTTGGATATGAGCAGTATGAGATTTCCAATTTTGCAAAAAAGGGTTATGCATGCCGTCATAATATCGGGTATTGGCAGCGTAAGGATTATCTGGGGCTGGGAATCGGAGCGGCATCCCTGATGGATAATATACGCTATGCAAATCTGAAAGATTTCTATGTCTATCTGGAGGAGAGCAAGGCCATCAAGGAAAGTGTGCGGCAGGATGAGCAGAGCGGATGTGAGCTTCCTGCAACAAATCTTCATGCCTTTGCGGAGAAGCTTTCCAGAAAGGCACAGATGGAAGAATTTATGTTTTTGGGACTTCGAATGACGGAGGGCATTCGGAGGGATGATTTTGAGCAGGCATTTGGAGTTCCGATTGAGGGGGTCTATCAAGAGCCAATCAAGCAGCTTTTGGAGGAGGGACTTCTTTTGAAAAAAGAAGGGCGCATCTTTTTGACAAAAAAGGGGCAGGATATCAGCAATTATGCATTGTCAAAATTTTTGCTTACCTGATTTGCTTGAGAATTGACTTGCTTGAACAGAAAAAAACGGATATAATAAAAGAAAACTCTTAGCAAAAAGAGAGATTCTGATTGCTTTAGAGGAGAGAAAACAACATCCTGACGCCGAAAAATTTTGAGGTGGAAGATATGGTATCATATGGTAGCAGCATCCCTTGCGGGATGTTTTTTGGCCGTATCTTCTTTTTGGGAGGATAGGGCTATTTTTTATTTATGCAGGAAATCCTTTGAAATTCCTACATGGTAAAATGCTCCGCGGGGCTGCGCAAGCCCTTTAAGATTGCGAAGAAGAGGAGTTGGTGTGGGCTTTCCCATGTTATTTTAGGAGGGAAAAATGGAAACAAGAATTGCGTTAATTGGGATCATTGTGGAGAATCCGGATTCGGTAGAAAGGCTGAATCAGCTTTTGCATGAGTATGGCTCCTACATCATTGGAAGGATGGGGATTCCCTATCGGCAGAAGCATGTACATGTCATCAGCATTGTGATTGATGCATCGCAGGATGTGATCAATGCACTGACAGGAAAAATCGGAAGGATGGAAGGGATAACTGCAAAAACCGTGTATTCTTCCGTAAAAACGACAGGTGGAGGAGAAGGATGAAACAGTCGTATCGGCAGATAGTAGATGAAATCAGAGAAAACAGGGATTTGACCAAAGAGCAGCTGATCTGCCTGCTTGGGACGGAGGATACGGACGGTGTGGAATATCTGCGTGGGCAGGCGAGAGAGATTGCACAAAAGATATATGGCAAGCAGGTGTTTATCCGAGGATTGATTGAGTTTACGAATTACTGTAAAAATGACTGCTATTATTGTGGAATCAGGCGAAGCAATCGCAAGGCAGAGCGATATCGCTTGACGCAGGAGCAGATTTTGGACTGCTGTGCGACGGGCTATGAGCTGGGCTTTCGTACCTTCGTATTGCAGGGTGGAGAAGATGCGTATTTTACGGATGCGCGCATTTGCGGGATGATTCGGGCGATTAAGGAGAGATATCCGGACTGTGCCATTACGCTCTCGATTGGAGAGCGGGAAAGAGAGAGCTATCAGGCTTACTATGATGCAGGAGCAGACCGCTACCTGCTGCGACATGAAACGGCAGATGAGACACATTACGGAATCCTGCACCCGCCGGAACTTTCCCTAAAAAATAGAAAGCGCTGTCTGTATGATTTAAAAGAAATCGGATTTCAGACCGGCTGTGGCTTTATGGTAGGGTCTCCGGGACAGACGGCAGATACTCTTTATGAGGATTTACAGCTGATTCGGGAGCTAAAGCCGCAGATGGTAGGCATCGGCCCCTTTCTTCCGCAGAAGGATACACCGTTTGGGCAGAAGGAGGCGGGGACGCTTGCCATGACGCTGCGCTTGCTTGCCATCATTCGCATGCTCCATCCCCCGGTTCTTTTGCCGGCAACGACAGCGCTTGGCACGATTCATCCAAAGGGCAGAGAGCTTGGAATTTTATCCGGAGCAAACGTAGTGATGCCGAATCTGTCCCCGGTTGATGTGAGGGAGAAATATAAGCTATATGACAATAAGATTTGTACGGGTGATGAGGCGGCAGAATGCCGATGCTGCACCGAGCGGCGGATGAATCGCATTGGCTATGCCGTTGCGATAGCAAGAGGAGACTGTAGAGATTGCCTGCAATATGATGCTTGATGCCTGCTGTGGGACAGTGGGGCAAAAAGGAGGAGAAGTTTATGTATAACGAAAAATCGCTGAAAGCAGAAGAATTTATATCAGATGAGGAAATCAGAGAGACGCTCGCCTATGCGGATGAAAACAAGGATAACAGAGAAGTGGTGGATCGGATTTTAGCGAATGCAAGACAGAAAAAGGGCCTCAATCACAGGGAGGCCTCCGTGCTTTTGGCATGTGAGATTCCCGAGAAGCTGGAGGAAATCTACGCGTTGGCAGAGCAGATTAAAAAGGATTATTATGGCAACCGGATTGTGCTGTTTGCGCCGCTTTATCTGTCCAATTACTGTGTCAACGGCTGCGTCTACTGTCCATATCATCTGAAAAACAAGAGCATTGCAAGGAAGAAGCTGACGCAGGAGGAAATTCGCAGAGAGGTAATCGCATTGCAGGATATGGGGCATAAGCGGCTTGCGATTGAAGCGGGAGAAGACCCGGTCAACAATCCGATTGAATATATCTTAGAGTGTATCAATACGATTTATGGCATCAAGCATAAAAATGGAGCCATCCGCCGAGTGAATGTCAACATTGCGGCTACGACAGTTGAAAATTACCGTAAGCTAAAGGAGGCGGGAATCGGAACTTATATTTTGTTTCAGGAGACATACCATAAGGAAACCTATGAGCGCATTCATCCGACAGGGCCAAAGCATGACTATGCCTATCATACCGAAGCGATGGATCGTGCGATGGAGGCAGGAATTGACGATGTGGGACTTGGGGTTTTGTTTGGGCTTGAGAGGTATCGTTATGAGTTTGCCGGCTTGTTAATGCATGCAGAGCATTTGGAGGCTGTGCACGGTGTCGGTCCTCATACCATCAGCGTGCCGCGAATCAAGCGTGCTGAGGGGATTGATCCTTCTGCTTTTGACAATGGAATCAGCGATGATATTTTTGCAAAAATTTGTGCGCTCATTCGCATTTCGGTTCCCTATACCGGAATGATTATTTCGACCAGAGAAAGCAGAGAGGTCAGAGAAAGAGTGCTGCATCTTGGTGTCTCACAAATCAGCGGAGCCTCCAAAACCAGTGTTGGAGGATATGTGGAGCCCGAGCCGGAGGAGGAAAATTCCCAGCAGTTTGATGTCAGTGACAACCGTACGTTAGACGAGGTGGTAAACTGGCTGATGAAGCTTGGCTACATCCCAAGCTTTTGTACGGCATGCTACCGGGAGGGAAGAACAGGGGATCGCTTTATGGCTCTTTGCAAGAGTATGCAGATTTTAAACTGCTGTCATCCCAATGCGCTTATGACCCTAAAGGAATATTTGGAGGATTACGCCGGGGAGGAGACTAGGGAAATCGGGATGGAGCTGATTGCACGCGGCTTGGAGGAGATTCCCAATCCAAAGGCAAAGCAGACTGCATATGCGCATATTCATGATATTTCAAAAGGGAAGCGGGATTTCCGCTTTTAGGACAGAATCGGGAGGAAACATATATGGAGGGAAGCTTTCATCATACACCGTCTGCCAATCGGCTTCATATCGGCGTATTTGGCAGGGCAAACAGCGGAAAATCTACCTTTCTGAATGCATTGACGGGGCAGGAGGTTTCCATTGTCTCGGAAATGGCAGGAACAACGACAGACCCGGTCTATAAGGCAATGGAGCTTCATCCAATCGGAGCCTGTGTTCTTATGGATACAGCAGGCTTTGACGATGAGGGAGAGCTGGGAGAAAAGCGAGTGGAAAAAACACGCTTGGCGGCACAAAAGGCAGATATTGCAATCCTTTTCTTTTCGATGGATGTCTTAAGAGGAGCAGAGGAATTTGATGCCTGTGATGCAGAGGAGCTTTTTAAAGAGGAGCTCCTTTGGTACCGAATGTTTCAAGAGAGAAAAACACCGGTTCTTTTGCTGATTGGAAAGGCAGACAAGAAGGATGTGACAGCACTGCGTGCGTGGTTAAAGGAGACTACGGGGGAGGATGCGATCGCAGTCAGCGCAAAAACCGGAGCAGGGATGGAGCGGGTAAGGGAAGCACTTGCAAGAAAGATGCCGGAGAATTACGGAAATGATTGTATTACGGGAGATATGGTGCAAAAGGGAGATCTGGTATTGCTTGTGATGCCTCAGGATATCCAGGCTCCAAAAGGCCGTCTGATTCTGCCGCAGGTGCAGACGATAAGGGAGCTGCTTGAGAAAGGCTGTCTGATTATGAGCGCAACAGCAGAGGAGATGCCTGCAGCCCTTGCCGCATTAAGCCGCCCGCCGAAGCTGATTATCACAGATTCGCAGGTCTTTGGCTATGTCTATGAGAACAAGCCAAGGGAGAGCATGCTGACCTCGTTCTCTGTCCTGTTTGCAGCATATAAGGGTGATTTACCTTATTATATAGAGGGAGCGAGACGGATAGATGCGCTTACACCGCATTCCAGAGTACTGATTGCGGAGTGCTGTACACATGCGCCTCTTAAGGAGGACATTGGGAGAGAAAAGCTTCCCCACATGTTAAAAAAGCGCTTTGGAGAGACGCTTGTTGCGGATATTGTAAGCGGAACGGATTTTCCGGATGATTTAACGGGCTATGATTTGATCATTCAGTGCGGAGCGTGTATGTTTCACAGAAAGTACGTGATGTCACGGATTGACCGGGCAAAGCGACAGGAAATTCCGATGACAAATTATGGAGTTGCACTTGCGCATCTGACCGGAATTTTAGACCAGATATCGCTGCCGTCATAGACGACTTATCATTTTAGGGAGTGACAAATGCTGCAAAACCGAATACAATAAGAAAAAGAATGCGTAAGAAGGAGGGAAACATGTTTACGGAGCTGGCAGGAGGAATCTTGATTCCGTTTTTGGGAACGACGGCAGGCGCAGGCTGTGTCTTTTTTATGAGACGCAGTATGCATCCGCTGCTGCAGCGAGCATTGTCGGGCTTTGCGGCGGGAGTGATGGTTGCAGCTTCCATATGGAGTCTTTTGATACCGGCAATTGAGCAGTCGGAGCATTTGGGGAAATTTGCATTTTTTCCGGCAGCAGTGGGATTTTTGGGAGGGATTTTCTTTTTACTGTTTCTTGACCATATCATACCTCATCTGCACATAAACAGCAATGAGCCGGAGGGACCTAAAAAAAAATTGAGACGAACCACGATGATGGTTCTTTCCGTAACACTTCATAATATTCCGGAGGGAATGGCGGTGGGAGTTGTCTTTGCTGCCTTGCTTACAGGAAGCGGAGAGATCACAAGGATGGGTGCAATCGCACTTGCAATTGGAATTGCAATTCAGAATTTTCCGGAGGGAGCGATTATTTCCATGCCGCTTCGGGCAGAAGGAATGGGAAAATTCAAGGCATTTTCTTATGGACTGCTGTCGGCAATTGTGGAGCCGCTTGGTGCGCTTCTTACGATTTTGGCAGCAAGCTTTGTTGTTCCGGTCTTACCGTATCTGCTGGGCTTTGCGGCAGGAGCCATGATGTATGTGGTTGTGGAGGAGCTGATACCGGAAATGTCGGAGGGAGAGCACTCAAACATTGGAGCAATCCTGTTTGCGGTCGGGTTTGTCGTGATGATGATTTTAGACGTTGCATTGGGATAGAGGACGGCGGTTTGGCTTGTTAAATGCTTGACAATCAATACCGGAGCACTTATAATAATCTATAACATGAAGCAGTAGCAGAATCGGAATATTTGAGTGGACAGGAGGGGCAAGCATGAGTTTTTTATGGGAGGGCTTAACCGCAGTCACATGGCAGCAGCTGGCCATGTATGCAATCGGAGGGGTGCTGATCTGGCTGGCGATTGAGAAGGAGTATGAGCCTTCATTGCTTTTGCCGATGGGCTTTGGAGCCATTTTAGTCAATCTGCCTGGAGCAAATGCAATTAATCAGGTTTTACAGGGGGTGGGAGAAACGCACGGGATTGTGCAATGGCTCTATGAGGTCGGGATTGAAGCCTCAGAGGCGCTTCCCCTCCTTTTGTTTATCGGAATCGGCGCAATGATTGATTTTGGGCCGCTTCTCTC
>JAQXLR010000192.1 GCA_029012225.1 Clostridiales bacterium | reverse complement strand
ATTCCCTCAATGACAAGAACATCGTCCTTCCCAAGCTGCATGATTTTATCCCTATATTCTCGTCTTCCCGTTTTAAAATTAAAAATCGGAAGATTGACTGCTTTTCCCGCCAAAAGCTCTGTCATATCATGATTAAAAAGCTCTACATCAAGCGCCTCCAAGCACTCAAAATCAAAGTCTCCGTTCTCATCGCGCGGACATTTTGTCCTGTCTACATAATAATCATCCAGCGGAAACGGATGCGGCCTTAGTCCCTTCGCCGAAAGCTGAATTGAGAGGCGATGGGAAAAGGTCGTTTTCCCGGAGGAGGATGGCCCTGCAATCATAATAAATTTCTTCCCCTCAGAGCTTACAATACTCTCTGCAAGCTGCGCAATCCGCTCCTCAAAAAGAGCCTCCTGCGTTAGGATAATCTCTCTCGTCCTTCCCTGCGCAATTGCATTGTTTAGTGCTCCTATCGTGCCGATTTCCTGCATTCTGCTCCATTCTCTGGAAGTCTTTAACGTATAAAACAGCTTCTGTGACGGTACAAAGCTTTCCACCTTTTTTGTATCCTTCCCCGGAAAGAGCAGCATAAAGCCATCCTCGTATGGTTCCACATCATAGTAACGCAGATAGCCTGTAGAAGGCACCATAAATCCATAAAAGTAATCCTGATAGCCGTCCAGCTCATAAATGTTGACACGAGAGCTTCTGCGATACCGAAACAGCTTTTCCTTTTCTGTCATGCCAAGCTCACGAAACAGCATAACGGCATCCTCGGTGTTGATGCTCTTTTTGTGAATGTCTAAATCCTCTACCACAAGGCGATACATTTCATTTCGCAGTTTTTGTATCTGCTCCTTTGTTATGTTCTCCCTCACCGATACGCCATCCTGCTTTTTTACCAGCTCACAGTAGTAGCCCTGCCCGATGGAATGCATGACCCGCACCAAAAGCCCTTCTTTTCCCCAAAGGTTGTGTACCGCCTTTTGCATCAAAAGTGTCGTACTTCTACGATACGCACGCCTTCCCATCTTATCTGCAGTGGTTAAAAATGAGAGCGCTCCATCCTTTTTTACCGTTTTTTTCAGCTCTCTTAGACGGTTGTTGTAGAGCACGAGAACAATATCGTCTGCATAGCGCTCCTGATACTCCTGCGCAATGTTTAAAAAGCTTGTTCCGTACGGATAACTCTTTTCCTCGCCGAGTACTGCTATTTTTACCATTCCTTCTCCCATATGCCCTTCTCCTTCTCGTAGTAATCCAATGCTTCCCTGTTCTTTTCCAATGCTGCCTCTACCTCCTGCCTCCGCTGCAGAATGGCTTCTGTCTGTGGCTGCTTTTCCAAATTCCTAAAAAGCTCTCTGTAAATCTCATTCTCCCGCCTCAAAAAAGCATAGAGCACCGGGTGGCGCCCCGTAAGCAGTCCTCTGCCGTACAAGGCAAAAAGCGCCGATTCCATTCTGCCTTCCTTTGACGCATAGCGTACCCGCATCATCGGATAATACTTGCCATCCTCCTCGACCATATCCTCCTGCTCGGTCAGATAACCGGATTCCGCAAGAA
This sequence comes from Clostridiales bacterium, assembly GCA_029012225.1. GTDB lineage: Bacteria > Bacillota > Clostridia > Lachnospirales > Lachnospiraceae > Roseburia. The sequence continues at coordinate 15,259 of JAQXLR010000192.1, read as the reverse complement.
AATGACGGAGCACGGAAAGCTCTGACTGTGGCTGCAGCACAAGCTCTTTTGCGCTCATGCATACTTCCCTGCCTTCTTTTAAAATATGTATCATCAGCCCTCCGCCCATTCCCGCAAGCAAAATCGTATCTGCCTCTCCCGGTCTAAGAGCCGCAACACCGTCGGAAAGCCTTGTCTCTATGTAAGCGTCCATACCGCCTGCCGCAATGTTCTCCTTCGCCCGCTCCAGAGGGCCACGGTTGATATCCATTGCGATTGCACGGGGAATCCTCCCTTGCTCTACCAGGGTAATGGGCACATAGCCGTGATCCGTGCCAATGTCTGCCAAAACATTTCCCGCGCTCACAAGGGACATCACCGCCTCAAGTCGCTTCGATATCTTACCCCTCATCATTCAAGATAATCCTTTAATTTGCGGCTTCTGCTTGGATGGCGGAGCTTGCGGAGCGCTTTTGCCTCAATTTGGCGGATTCTCTCACGAGTGACGCTAAACTCCTTTCCGACCTCCTCAAGCGTCCGTGCACGTCCATCCTCCAGACCAAACCGCAGGGTCAAAACCTTTTGTTCTCTCTCCGTTAAGGTGCCAAGCACCTCCTCAAGCTGCTCTTTTAGCAGCGTAAAGGCTGCGGCATCTGCAGGTACGGGCACATTGTCATCCTGAATAAAATCTCCCAGATGACTATCCTCCTCCTCGCCAATCGGCGTCTCCAGAGAAACCGGCTCCTGAGAAATTTTTAAAATTTCACGCACACGCTCTACCGGCATATTCATCTCGACTGCAATCTCCTCCGGAGACGGCTCACGCCCCAGCTCCTGCAAGAGCTGCCTGCTGACACGAATCAGCTTGTTGATGGTCTCCACCATATGCACCGGAATTCGAATTGTCCTTGCCTGATCTGCAATCGCCCTTGTAATCGCCTGACGAATCCACCATGTGGCATAGGTCGAGAACTTATATCCCTTGCGGTAATCAAATTTTTCTACCGCCTTAATCAAGCCTAAGTTTCCCTCCTGAATCAAATCCAAAAACAGCATACCCCGTCCTACATAGCGCTTTGCAATGGAAACAACCAGCCTTAAATTTGCCTCTGCAAGCCGTTTTTTTGCCTCGTCGCCCACTGCCTCCTCTTCCTGCAATTCCAGAATCGTCTTCTCGGTTTCCTCATCGGGCACTTCCTCTCCCGCTTCCTCCTGCCTCCTTCTTAAAATCGCAATTTTTTCTTTTGCAACGGCTCCAAGCTCCATCCTTTTTGCCAAGTCAATTTCCTCCTCGGCACTAAGCAGGGGTACCTTTCCAATCTCTTTTAAATACATACGAACCGGATCCTCAATGGCAATCCCGTCAGGAACAGAGAGATCGATTTTCTCTACCTCAATCTCCTCATCCTCCTCTACCTCCAAGAGAATCTCCTCATCAACATCGTCATCTGTAATTCTAAGGACATCAATCCCATTGCCCTCCAGATAATCCAGAATACGCTCCAAATCGTCTGCTTCTAATGACAGGTCTGCAAAAAAATCACTGATTTCCTGATATTCCAGCATATTTTTCTTTTTCTTTGCGAGCGCGAGCAGTCCCGACAGTCTCTCCTGAAACTTCTCCTTGGAGACTTCAGACTCCTTTTCTTCTACGCACTCTGTTTTTTCTTGCAAAACTTCTTTATTTTCAATCTTTTCGTTATTTTTTTCCATTTTGTTTCATCCTCTCATAGTTCGTTACTATTTTGTCCCTAATCCAAAGATATATGCAAATTTTCCAGCGCTTTCCTTTCCGCAAACAGCTTATCCCATTCACTGATATCTACATTTTCCGGCTTTGCAAGGCGAGAATCAATGCTGTTTTCTTTTACTTTTATGATGACCTCTCTAAGCGCTTTTTCCTTGTCCTCCTTTGTCTCAACCTCGTGTATTGTGGCATTAAAAAGACTCGCAATCTCCCGCTGTTCTTCCTCATTCTGCGACATGCTGACAATTTTCGCCGGATTTACGGTTCCGCTCGTTTCATATTGCGAAAAAAGCGCTTGTGCCACCCTGCAATAAATCTCCTCCGTAAAATCCTCCGGATGGATATATTCTCTTATCTTGGGAAATAAGCGAGTGTCCTCAATCAGCCATGTAAGCAGCAATTTTTGCGGCTGCTTTTTTCCGTCCTCTTTTCTTTTCTCTCTACGCTGCTTCGCCTTTCCTCTCTCCTCTGCTCTTACTTTTTCTCTCTCCCTGCCTCCTCCCATGCTGATTCTAAGCCCCTGCTGATTGACCAGCTTTCGCAAATCTGCGGCTTCCAGCATATATTTTTTTGCCACTGCCTCAATGTAGTTGTCACGCTCCAGCTTTTCCCCAAAGCCGCAAAGCTTCTCCGCCACCTCATTATAAAATGCTGTCTTTCCATCCGGATCCTTCATATCATGCTGCTGCTCTAACATCCGTACTTCAAAAAGAAAGCTGTTCTCTGCCGTCTCAATCCGCTTCTCATAGCGCTCTGCTCCCTCTGCCTGAATAAATTCGTCCGGATCCTTATAGGGCTCCATGTTAATCACCTTCGTCACAATCCCCACCTCCTTTAGGATGGGAATGGCGCGCAGTGCAGCCCTTCTTCCGGCTCCGTCACTGTCGTAGGTTAGATAAACCTCCTTTGTATAGCGTTTTAAGAGATTTGCGTGCCCACTGGTAAGTGCGGTTCCAAGCGATGCAACCGCATTGTCAAAACCCGCCTGATGCAATGCAATCACATCCATATAGCCCTCGCATAAAAGAAGATAGGGTTTTTTTGTCGTCCGTGCAAGATTCAGTCCGTAGAGGTTGCGGCTTTTGTCAAAAATCTTTGTCTCCGGTGAATTTAAATATTTGGGCTCCCCTTCTCCCATCACGCGCCCTCCAAAGCCGATGACCTTGCTGTGCACGTCCATAATCGGGAACATGGCTCTGTTCCAAAATTTATCGTACCCACCCCTGCGCTCGTCTATCGTAACCAGCCCTGTTTTCTTTAAAATTTCTTCCTCGTAGCCCTTCGTCCGCAGATAGCGGTACAAATCATCGCTGTAGCGGTCTGCATAGCCCAGACCAAATTTTTTCATCGTCTCGTCGGAGAGCTTCCTTTTTCGAAAGTATTCCAGTGCATGCTTTCCATGCTCATTTCGCAGCAAAAGATAAAAATACTTTGCCGCCTCCTTGTTGATTTCAAGCAGCCTCGTCCGCTCGTCTGCCTCCCGCCTTTGTTCGGTGCTGTATTCCTGCTTTGGAAGCTCTACTCCGCTGCGTTCTGCCAGCGTCTCCATCGCCTCCTGAAAGGTAAAATTCTCATATTCCATCAAAAAGGTAAAGACATTTCCTCCCGCTCCGCAGCCAAAGCAGTAATACATCTGCTTATTCGGGGAAACGGAAAAGGAGCCTGTTTTTTCGTTATGAAAAGGGCAAAGACCAACATAATTGCTGCCCTTTTTTTGAAGACGCACATACTGGGAAATCACATCCACAACGTCATTTCTGGAGCGTACTTCTTCTATGATATCATCGGAATAATATGGCATCCTCTGCTCCCTTCTAATGATGTCGGCTTAATAGCCATCGACCTGCCATGCCTGGGGCAGGAAGTATTCGCTAAATTTGGCGATTGCATACTGGTCTGTCATTCCTGCAATGTAATCGCTCACAACACGCTCGTTTTTTTCTCCCTCATTTCGCATCCGCAGATATTTCTCCGGGAGAAGCTCAATGTGTTCCATATAGTAGTGAAACAGCTGCTCTAACATCGCCTTCGCCTTTACTTCCTCTCCCTTGGCAATCGGATTCTTGTATACGTTTTCAAACATAAACTTGCGAAGCTCCACCATCGCTTCGTTTACCTCATCGGACATGAGAATGTCATTTTTCCCCTGACTGTTCATGATGATGTTATGTATCAATGTGTTCAAGCGCTGCCTTGTCGTAAAGCCCAGCGTTTTTTTGAGTTCAAGAGGAATGTCCTCCTCTCTTAGCACCTGTGCCCGGATCGCATCATCAATGTCATGGTTGATGTAGGCAATTTTATCGGAAAATCTTACAATCTTTCCCTCCAGCGTGTGAGGCATCAGCTTTGACTGATGATTCAAGATGCCGTCCAGCACCTCCCATGTCAAATTTAATCCTTTTCCGTCTTTTTCTAATTTGTCCACGGTACGCACGCTCTGCTCGTTGTGGCGAAATCCATTTTCGCAAAGCTCATTTAACACATACTCTCCCGCATGTCCAAACGGCGTATGACCCAAATCATGTCCAAGCGCAATAGCCTCTACCAGGTCTTCATTCAAGCGAAGTGCCTTTGCGATTGTTCTTGCATTTTGCGACACCTCTAAGGTATGAGAAAGTCTGGTGCGATAATGGTCACCCTTTGGTGTTAAAAATACCTGTGTCTTGTTTTTTAATCTGCGAAACGCTTTGCAGTGCAAAATTCGGTCACGGTCTCTTTGGAAGACCGGACGGACATCGCACTGCTCCTCCTCGTTCTTCCTTCCCTTGGAATTTTCACTTAAGGTTGCATAGGGACTTAGATTTTCCCTCTCCATCCGTTCTATTTCTTCACGTATCGACATGTATTTTCCTCTCTGTCTGTGTAAACGTCAATTTATGACTACATATCTATTATTCTGTATAAATTTCAAATTTCCTTTTCCTTTTATATGAAAACTGTGCAAAAAAATAAAACCCCGGTAAATACCGAGGTCTTTTGCATGCAGGAGATGGGACTTGAACCCACACGACATTGCTGCCACAGGCACCTGAAGCCTGCGCGTCTGCCAATTCCGCCACTCCTGCATATTCGTCAAGTAAATGCTTTGAATGCGGAAGATGGGACTTGAACCCACACGACATTGCTGCCACAAGATCCTTAGTCTTGCTCGTCTGCCAGTTCCGACACTTCCGCATAGCTATCACATGTCATGACGACTTGATTATAATATCAAACCACAGGTAAAAAGTCAATGGGTATTTTATACTTTTTCACCATCTTTTCTCTTAACCTCTGTATTCCACCACATATAGCTTATACTGCTCCTTTTCTCTCATGCAACGCTCATAAAGCAGGTGATAATCCGGATTGAGGCGAAGCTGCTTTTTTACAAAGCCTTCCTCATTGCTGTAAAAAATCATCCTGCCTCCCGAAACAAGCAGTGTCTTTGACTTTTTGAAAAAAGAGGTGTAAAAAGCATCCATCTCCTCTTTTGTCTGCTTTCCTCTCGTCGGCATATTTGTAATCAGCTCGTCAAACAGGTAGTCGTGCCGAAAGTCAAAATAATCACGATTGATAAAATGGATCTGTTCCCCCGCCGCCGCAGCGTTTTCCCGTGCCATCCGAATTGCATCTCCAAACGAATCAATGCCATATTTTTCTCTCGCAGGAACCTTCATGTCTCTCTCGATCAGCATCGTTCCCACTCCGCAAAACGGGTCCAAAATCTGTGCGTTCTCCTTAAGATAAGGTCTTGCCACCTCCATTAGGATTGCGGCCATCGACGGATGAATCGATGCGGAAATCGCATGCTTGCGATAAGAAAAACGCTTCATCGGCACGGTAAAGAGCTTTGCAAAGACCGCAAACGCTCCGGTTTTTGTCTCAATCAAGCGAAGCTCCACCTCATAAGCGCTTGTGGAATTGATCAGCTGTCTGCCTGACAGACGCTCAAGCGCAGCCGAAAAGCGCTTTGTGAAACTGCCTTTTTTCGAAAGTTCCATCCTGCTCCTTAACTCAACCCGGAAGTAAAATGGCGCTTCCTGCTCATGGCTTTCCAAAAGCAAGGACAAAAGCTTAGACCTCCAGACAGCCTCTGCCGCCTGTTCTTCCTCCCTTATCGTTTTTTCCTGCATACAAAGGGGAAACAGCAGCTCCCGATAGGTGCGAAGCCGCAGAAAGGGTGCCGCTTTTTTCGCAGTAATCAGGATTCCCAGAGGATGCTTTTTTGCCTGATATTCTACGGATGGGGAGAGCGTGGCAAGCTCCGAGAGAATGACCTCCCGCTGCTCTCTCTCCGCTGTAAGCAAAAAGGTGTGCTCCTGCTCAAAATCCTTCCACCTATGCTTTTTCACTCCCTCCAGCTCCGTAATGATTTTGTCTAACTCCCGAAGTTCCTCCTGCTTATGCTTCCTCTCCTCCAAGGCAGGAGTCTCCTCTGCCAGCATATCCCTACGAAGCTTGAGTTCTTCCAGATAAGCCTCTGCTCCAAGCTTTCTAAGCGCCGTCAGATAGGAGCTTTTCACAAAAAGAGTCTCTTCCTTACTATATGCGCGAAAAATCTGCCCTGTGACTTCTTTTTTCCCCATATCCCCGAGCAAAAGAACGGCATTCTTCCTTACCTTTGGGTCTTCATGGTTCAAGCACTCCAGTGGCAGGATGCCTGCATCCGCAAGCGACAGCAGTTTTTCCCTCTCCTTTGGCTCTTTTATGCTTTGACGAAGCAGACTAAGATTCTCTCTTATGTTTTCCCCTTTTTTTAGTGCGTTCCAATATTCCTCAACCATATGATTCCCCTTGTCTGTTTACCCGATTTTCCGTATTTTGCATTTACAATGCACCAAAAGCGCATGCGGCAACTATCTGCTATTCTACTTGATTTGTTCTCGTTGTGCAAGTGTGCGCCGGCACAGATGCAAAGAGCTCCCTTCATACCGTGCACATGTGCATCCTGCATGGAGTGCTCTTTCTTTCCTTGGAAAGATTTACACTAAGCTTTTTCCTAAAAGAAAAACGGAGCGTTGCTTCGGAGAAAAGCAACGCTCCATTCTGATTCTCTTACTGCTTATTTCCGTTCTTTTCCCCGGCGGACTGCCTTTACAATCTCACTGGTAGCGAGCGGAAGAAGTGCTAAGCCAACTACAACAAGCCACTCTGCCGTGGTCAGAGAAGTTACATTGAAGATCGGCTGTAAAGCCGGAATCAACAATACCGCAAGCTGTAAGCCAAGACCTACCACAAATGCCTTGTTCATTGTCTTGTTTGAGAACAGACCAATCTGGAAGATGGAATGTCTCTCGGAGCGAACTGCGAAAGCACGTGTCAGCTCACAGAATACCAAAGTTGCAAACGCCATTGTGTTTGCAGTCGCATCTGCCACCTCCGGATCAGAAAGCACATATTCGCCCAACGCATAAGCAACCAAGGTAATGACACCTACCATGATACCGTAGAATACCATCTCAACCGCAAAGCCATGTGCAAAGATGCTGTCTTTTGGATTTCTCGGCTTTTGCTCCATGATTCCTTCTTCCACCGGCTCCATACCAAGCGCAAGTGCCGGTAGGGAGTCTGTTACAAGGTTCAGCCACAACAGCTGAATCGGTACAAGCGGCATCTGATGGAAATTCAATGCCGTTGCAAGGAAAATCGTAATAATCTCACCGATGTTACAGGAGAGAAGGAACTGAATCGATTTTTTGATATTGGAATAAATACCGCGGCCCTGCTCTACCGCATGCACAATGGTTGCAAAGTTATCGTCTGTAAGAATCATATCAGCTGCACCCTTTGCAACATCTGTACCGGTAATACCCATCGCACAGCCAATGTCTGCTACCTTCAATGCAGGTGCATCGTTTACACCATCGCCGGTCATCGCAACGACTCTGTCATGAGACTGCCATGCCTGTACAATACGCATCTTGTGCTCCGGTGATACCCGGGCATAGACTGCGTATTTCTCTACGCTTGCCTCTAACTGCTCCTGGCTCATTGCATCCAAATCCTCTCCGGTCATTGCAAGGTCGCCATCCTTATAGATATCGAGCTCTTTTGCAATCGCAACGGCTGTCAGCTTATGGTCACCGGTGATCATAACCGGACGGATTCCTGCTGCATAGCACTCTGCCACTGCCTGCTTTACTTCCATACGCGGCGGATCAATCATACCAACCAAACCTACAAAAGTCAAATCTCGCTCAAGCGTATCGGTTGTCAGCTCACCGGGAACCGCATCCATATCCTTATAAGCGACACCAAGTACACGAAGCGCCTTAGACGCCATCTGCTCATTTTGCTTTGCTGTTGCCGCAGCCGCATCACTGCTGATGTTACAGCGGCGAAGCAATACATCGGGAGCACCCTTTACCATAACACGCACACGACCGTTGATGTTGTGTACGGTGCTCATCAGCTTTCTTTCTGAATCAAAGGGAAGCTCGGCAATACGCGGAGACTCCTTCTCGAGTTTGTTTTTATCCAATCCTTCTTTTACGGCAATGTCTACAAAAGCTGTCTCTGTCGGATCTCCGGCCGTCTTCGCCTCTCCATTCTCCCATGCAAGAATGGTATCATTACACATTGCACCAATCGTGAGCGCAAGCGCTCTCTCCTCTGCTTGCACGGTCCATACGTCTACAACAGTCATCTTATTCTGTGTCAATGTACCGGTCTTATCCGAGCAGATTACAGAAGCACAACCAAGTGTCTCTACAGCCGGAAGCTTTTTGATGATGGCATTTCTCTTAACCATGCGCTGTACACCAAGGGCAAGCACGATGGTAACAACTGCTGCCAATCCCTCCGGAATTGCGGCAACAGCAAGGGATACCGCTGACATAAAAATCTCAAGCACCGGACGACCATACAACAGACCGACCACAAACATAATAGCACATACCAGCAAACAGATAATGGACAAGGTCTTTGAGATTTCTGCCATCTTCTTCTGAAGCGGAGTCTGGCTGTCATCTTCATTCATCAGCATGTTTGCGATCCGTCCAACCTCGGTATTCATACCCGTGCTGGTAACAACACAGGTTGCACGACCGTTTGTAATCACAGTGGAGGAAATAACCATGTTCTTGCGATCTCCAAGAACGGTCTCCTCCGGAAGTGTCTCAATCGCCTGCTTTGTAACCGGAACAGACTCACCTGTCATGGCAGCCTCATCCGCCTTTAAGTTCGAGCTGGATAAAATACGTGCATCTGCCGGTACCAAATCACCAGCCTCCAAAATAATAATATCACCCGGCACAATCAAGTTTGTTTCTACCTTTACCACTTCTCCGTCGCGTACTACCTTTGCCAACGGCGCTGACATTTTGCGCAATGCCTCCAATGCCTTATTGGCACTGTCTTCCTGTGAAATCGAAATTACTGCATTCAAGATTACGATGACAAGAATAATTACCGAATCAACCCAATCATGAAAACCACTTGAAACATAAGAAAGCACTGCTGCAACCAGCAGGACAATAATCATCGGATCCTTCATCTGCTCCAGGAAGCGCTTTAACAGACTCTCTGATTCCTGTGCCTCCAGTTCATTTGCTCCGTACGTCTTAATACGATCTTTTGCCTCCTGCGAGGACAGACCCTTTTGCTCATCCGTACCAAGCTTACTTAGGACTTCCTGTTCTTTCAGATTGTACCACAAATCCATTTTTCTGTATTCTCCTTTTTTCATTATATTTGGCAGTGTCCCTAAGGGAACACTGCCTCTGTTCTTTGGCGATTACCACATTATAGCCCATGTTCCGAAGAAAATCAATGTCAGAACAATGAAAAAGATAATACAGTAACCCATGATATCCTTCATCTTCAGCCCTGCGATACCTAACAGCGGAATCGCCCAGAACGGCTGAATGATATTTGAGATTGTCTCTCCCGCCGTAAAGCTGATCAAAAACTTATTTCCATCAATTCCCAAGTCCAATGCTGCCTGACCAAGAGCAGGTCCTGCCACCATAAAGATTCCACCTGAGGACGGAATAAAGAAGTTGATGATAGCCATTACCAAATAGTTTAAGTAATGGAAGGTGGCCGGTGTGGAAATGCTCGCAAAAGCGTTTGCAATCAATTCAACCATTCCTGAGGATCCAAGCATACCCTGGATGCCCGCATAAAACGGAAACTGGATTGCTACACCAAACGCACTTTTTACTCCCTCTTCTGCTGCTGTCAAAAGATTTCTCGGCGTTCCGTGAAGTAAAATACCAACCATTAAAAGCATGAAGTTCATAACGTCAAGCGTCAAATTGAAACCATTGTTTGCAAAGTAAAATACCAACCAGGCAATCCCGCCAATCGCAATGATGGTTGTGGTAACCGGGCTGTTATCAATGCGCTCTGCCACAGTCATGCTTGCCTTCCTTGCCTTTACTTCTTCTCTGCTTAAATCCTCCTCGCCGCTGGCTTCCTCAAAGCGCTTTAGCATTTCTGCATCAAGCTCCGGTGTTTCTGCCGGATCCGTGTGGATCATCGCTGCAAGTATCGGTACTACAATAAGCAGTCCTATAACCTGTGCAAGCAGTAAGGAAGGTTCAAATACCGTCTGGCTAAGCGGAATTAAGCCCAGTATATCTTCCATGAAATATCCCGGTGTGTTTACCAGAAGAAATTCCGAGCCGGAGATACCGAACAAGCCTGCAGAAATCGCGCCACTGTATGCAACTGCCACATAAAGCTTAAAATCTACCTTGCGAAGGTTTACTGCTACGGTACGTGCAATAATTGCACCGGCAACAAGACCCAATCCCCAGCTAATCCATCCGAGAATCGCACTGCTAATCGCAATGAATACAACGCCCTGAATGCCATTCTTTGGAATAGCGCACAGCTTCACAAGAAACTTGTTTGCCAAAGGTGCACTCGCTAAGATATGTCCCGTAGCGATAATCATCAGCATCTGCATACTAAATGCAAGAAAACCCCAAAAACCGCTGCCCCAGTAGCCAAGCATGTCGACTACACTAGAGTCTGTCAACAATAATCCGCCAATAAATGCAATGAACGTGAGCACAAATGCAAACACAATCGCATCCGGCATGACTTTGTCCATACCGACATTTAAAGCACTGGACAGCTTTCTTAATCCTTTTCTCATTGAATCATTCTCCCCATTTTCTTTTTACTCAATTCTCAGTTCATTTCCAGTCAATTTCCCAATCGATTCCCAGTCCATTTTTCAGTTCATTTTTCAATCAGTTCCCAGTCCATTTTTCACCTATTTTTCTGTCAATTCTCGGTCGACTTTCTGTCTGTCCATAGAGTTATGCACCCGGAAGTGCCACCTTTATCTCCTTTGCATCATCGGCAACGATAAAGTCCGCTTCTGTCGCATTCTTAATGTCATCAATACTAAACTCCGGATTGTATTCTCTTAAAACAAGACCATCCGGTGTTACCTCAAACACGCACATCTCTGTGATGATTTTGCTGATGCATTTTACAGCCGTCAAAGGAAGCGTGCATTTCTTTAAAATTTTCGGATTGCCTTTTGCTGTATGCTCCATGGCTATGATTACCTTCTTTGCTCCGACAACCAAGTCCATCGCTCCGCCCATACCCGGAACTTTCTTCCCCGGAATAATCCAGTTTGCAAGATTTCCCTCCTGGTCTACTTCAAGCGCTCCGAGCACTGTACAGTCTACATGACCGCCGCGTACCAGCGCAAAGGATGTGGATGAGTCAATGAAGCATCCTCCTTTTGCAACGGAAGCTGTCGCTCCACCTGCATCTGTCACATACATAGGCTGTGCCTCTTCGGCAGAGGGCTTTGGACCACACCCAACAATTCCGTTCTCCGCATGAAGTGTAATATGTACTCCCTCAGGCAGATAGTTTGGAACAAATGTGGGAAGACCGATTCCCAGATTTACTACATCTCCGTCCTTGAGCTCCTGTGCCACACGAGCTGCAATAAACGGTTTTATCATCGTCTTATCCATTATGCTTTCCTCCGTTCCACAATGTAATCGACCAGAATACCCGGCGTCATAACATTCTCGGGCTCAATTGTGCCGATTTCTACCAAATTGTCTGCCTCTGCAATGACAAGGTCGGCAGCGGTTGCCATTACCTGATTGAAATTGCGTGTTGTCCCCTTGTAAATTACATTTCCTGCTTTATCAATCTGGTATCCGTTGATAATCGCAATGTCTGCCTTTAACGCCTTCATCATCAGGAATTCCTTTCCGTCAATCTCTACGCGTCCGCAAGCAAATTCGGATTCCTCAACCATTGTACCAAGTCCGGTCGGAGTCAGGATACCGCCCAAACCTGCACCGCCTGCACGAACCATCTCCGCCAAAGAGCCCTGAGGCACCAATGAAACCTCAAGCGTTCCCTCGTTCATCTGTGCTGCCACCTCCGGATTGAGACCTACGTGTGTCACAATCAATTTCTTAATCTGACGATTGTGAACCAGTTTTGCAATCCCGTAATAGTCCTCTCCGTCCGGTCCGTTTGGCATTGACGCATCATTGCTGATGACAGTCAGGTTTTTCACGCCTGATTTGGAAATAACATCCAACAAGCTGTGTGCGTTTCCGCATCCCATGAAGCCACCAATCATAACAGTCATGTCATCCTTGATTAATTTTGCAGCTTCTTCTAGAGTTGCATACTTTGCCATGATTTTTTCTCCTCTCTGATGTGATAAAATAGTGATAAATGACCTTTGTTCACTGACCGAAAGTCATTATTATAGATAAACGATATCGCCATTTTTTTCAAGTATTTTCCATAAATCGACATTTTTTTCTAATAACTATTCTTGCTTTTTTAACACCAGCTTAGCAGAACAGAACTTACCCCATTGATTTTATAGGAATCTTAGATTAGAATGAAAACGTCAAACTTATACTTTAGGGAAAAGCACAAGAATGGTATAATCCATAAAAGAAAGATTTTTCACACGTAATTTTGTGCCTGTGGTATAAAGTTTGCAGGCAGCAAGAAAGGCATGGTAATGAGAATGGAAAAGAAAGTAATATCCCAAAGTTCACGCGAGCTTCAGGCTCTTCATACAAAGGCAATGATTTTTAAAGCTGCAATCGCATTATTCCGTGAAAGAGATTATACACAGGTAACAATCAATGATATCACCAATGCAGCCGGTGTTGCAAAAGGCACTTTTTACCTTTATTTCAAGACAAAAGAGGAAATTCTTGCCAAGCAATTTGCCGACATGGATACTCATTATAAGAAAGCGGCTGCTAACCTACCTAAGGAGCCGTTAGATCAGCAGCTGTTATATTTTTTATGTCAGATGTTCCATTACTGCCAAGATGTGTGTGGTCTAAATATTATGAAGACTCTGTATACACATCAGATTTCCATCGAGCTTCGCAGCAAATTTTTAAACAATACCAATCGTCCGTTTTATCTCATTATGACGCAATTCGTTCACGAGGGACATACAAACGGGCTGTTTTGCTCTGCACGCTCAGAGACGGAAATTCTGGAAACGCTGCTTCACTCCGTGCATGGTGTCATCTATGACTGGTGCCTTTATAATGGGGAATTTGACTTGGAAAAAGAAGGGCGTCGTTACCTTCAAGATACGATTGACTTCCTAAAGGCCTGATTTTTCTCTATTCACGGATAAAATTGGTCTTGATTGGCTGTTCTCTTTCCGGAAAGGAGATTCCGTTTGCTTTCCCTGCCGCAATGCATTTTAGCAGCCATGCCATATTATTTCCCAGCGTCCGCATCGTCTGCATTCCTTCCTCATCCCGTTGCACCTCCTGTGGGGTATTCCCATGTATCTGATTCCAATATTGTGACGATACGATCGGCATACTGCTGATGGTAAAATATTTATTGAGCTGGTCAAAGGCCGCGGAGGCGCCCCCTCGTCTGCAGCTTACCACTGCTGCTCCCGGCTTTCCCGCAAAGATGGAGGCCTTTCCATAAAAGGCACGATCCAAAAAGGAGGTAATTGCACCGGAGGCAGAGGCATAATGCACCGGAGAGCCAAAGACAAAGCCATCTGCCTGCTTTGCCAGCTCGACAAATGGATTGACCCCATCATCCAGAAAGCATTTGCCCGTTTCGATGCAGGCATTGCAGCCAATACAGCCTGACACAGGCTTTGTCCCCACCTGAAACAACTCCGTTTCTATTCCGTTTTTTTTCAGTGCCTTTCCTACCTCACAAAGCGCAGTATAAGTGCACCCCTTTTGTCTTGGGCTTCCGTTTAATAAAATTACTTTCACGTTTCTCCTCCTTTGCTTTTATTGTATGGGATGCCTTTGTCTGTCATACCGCTTTTTCACATATTTTCAATGCAAAAAAACGGAGGACTCATCGGTCAGAGGCGGAATCGCCAAGTCTGTTGTCTCATTTCTTCCCGCTGCATCCGAAAACCTTCGACTGCAGACCGTACAGCACCAATGCCGCATAGCTCCTGCTGATGTATGTGCAGCCGCAATCTCAGGCTCCTCCGTCATCTCGAAACCGGCCGCTTAGCATGTAGCCGATACACCAGACGGCACCTGCCAGGGACAGATAAAGAAAGCTCTGCGCAAAAGCAAGGAGCAATTTCCAGAGCGAGAGCTCGCCTGCCAATGCTGCAACGATCAGCCCTTTCATGGGTCTTGTGATTGTCATCCAGACTCCCACATAGAGCCAGCCGATGATTCCGAGGATATAAAAAGCGAGGGAAACGATGAATCTCCATGTAATTTTCATACGAATAACCGCACCTTTCTCCATTGTAATTGCAAATTTTATTCTTCACATGATTTACATGATTTCTAAAATCTCACCTGTCTTGACATAATGTTTGCAGTCAATAATCCGCTGATTTGCAGAGCCCTTAAATGGCAGGGCAATGTTTTTTTGCGCCAATACAAAGGGACCGTCCACCAAAACATCCAATCGCTTCAGCAACTCCTGTGTCTCTTCTGTTGCGCACTTTCCCCCGGGAACCAAATCCTTCTCCAATACGTAGCCGGTGTATGCCCAGATATCCTTGTGGGGATAGGCTGCCTTTACCCTTCGCAGAAAAGGCAGAATTGCGTTTTGATTTTCCGGCTCAAACGGATCCCCTCCCAAAAGAGTCAGTCCCTGAATATAGGAAGGCGCCAAGGAGGCAAGAAGCTTGTCCTCTACCTCCTTTGTAAAAGGCTTTCCGTTGGCAAAATCCCATGTCTCCGGCTGAAAGCACCCCTCGCAGCGGTTTCTGCAGCCGGACACAAAAAGGACTGTCCTTACTCCTTTTCCATTTGCAATATCGCAGTATTTGATTTCGGAATAATTCACGTTTCTCCTCCTTCTCTAAGCCACTTTTGTATTTTCATGCAATTGATGGTTTTTTATGCACCCACAGAGAAGCACTTCCTTCTTTTCTTCGGGAAATTCTTCCATGGGAAGGATTCCTGCTTTTTTCGCTTTCCCACAGCGGTGACTTTCCGCGGAACAAGAAAATACCATCACCCGGTCATGTGATGGCATTTTCCCAAAATATCCTACAAGTGAAGAACCCGTTCTCTGATCTCCTGCGTTCTCCCCTGATTCCAGAACTGCGTTCCGATATAACCGCAA
>JAQXLR010000191.1 GCA_029012225.1 Clostridiales bacterium | reverse complement strand
GCAGACGAGAAATCGTCGTTAGTTTATTAGGAGGTAACAACATGGCTTTCAATAAAGCAGATAGAGCTGACGGTCCAATGAAGAGACGTGGCGGAATGCATAGAAGAAAAAAAGTTTGTGTTTTCTGTGGAAAAGATAACGTAATCGATTACAAAGATACAAACAAATTAAAGAGATACATCTCTGAGAGAGGAAAGATTCTTCCTCGTCGCATTACAGGAAACTGTGCGAAGCATCAGAGAGCACTTACAGCAGCGATTAAGAGAGCACGTCATGTAGCATTGATGCCATACGTGTGCGAGTAAAAATCGGACCAATCATCCCCGAGGGTGATTGGTCTTTTCTAACCAATTTGTTTACATAGAAGGGAAAAAAGATGAAAAAGTGGATTTCTTTTATACTGATACTTGCAGTTTGTTTGTCATTGCTGACAGGCTGCGGAACCAATCCTACGCAAAGCAATCAAAATGCCGATATAGAGCGTATCGATGCTGCAGCAGCAGATACGCAGACCCCGGAGACAGAGACGTCTGGTAAAGTTCGAATTGCGGCCTTGAAGGGACCTACTGCAATGGGAATGGTGCAGTTGATGTCAGAGGCCGATGCGGGAACGCTTGGCGATTCGAATTATCAGTTTTCGATTGTGGCAGCTCCGGATGAGGTAACACCCTTACTTGTGCAGGGTAAGCTGGATATTGCTGCAGTGCCCGCCAATTTGGCGTCGGTTCTTTACAACAACACAGGCGGCGAGATTCAGGTGGTGGCCGTCAATACGCTCGGTGTTCTCTATATCGTAGAGAGCGGCAATCTCATTTCCTCGGTGGAGGACTTGCGCGGCAAGACGATCTATGCCAGCGGCAAGGGCTCTACACCGGAGTATGCCTTAAACTACATATTGGAAGAAAATGGGATTGACCCTAGTCAGGATGTGTCGATTGAGTGGAAAAGCGAGCACACAGAATGCCTTACCGCTCTCATGAGCCAGGAAAATGGGATTGCCATGCTGCCTCAGCCATTTGTAACA
Organism: Clostridiales bacterium; assembly: GCA_029012225.1. Classification (GTDB taxonomy): domain Bacteria; phylum Bacillota; class Clostridia; order Lachnospirales; family Lachnospiraceae; genus Roseburia. The sequence continues at coordinate 3,472 of JAQXLR010000191.1, read as the reverse complement.
ACGGCACAGGCAAAGAGCGAAAAGATTCGACTTGCATTGGATATGACAGAGGAGTGGAATAAGCTGCAGGAGGAAAGCGAGGAGCCCTCTGCGCTTATTACAGGAGTTGTCGTGGTGCGTAAAGCTTTTGCAGAGGAAAATCCGGATGCGGTTTCTGCATTTTTAACGCATTATGAGCAGTCGGTACAGTATGTCAATCAAAATGTAGATGCGGCAGCAGAGCTGGTAGGGACTTATGATATTGTACCGGCTGAGGTTGCAAAGAAGGCAATTCCGTATTGTAACATTACATTTATAGAGGGGGATGAGATGAAGAATAAGCTCTCCGGATATCTGAATGTATTGTTTCAGCAGAATGAAAAGTCTATAGGCGGAGCTGTTCCGGGGGACGACTTTTACTATAGTCGCAGATAAAAGATGAAAAAAATACGAATATGGGCAGCCTTATTTTGGGTGCTGATATGGCAAATCGGAAGTATGGCATTGGGTCAGGAGATTCTTTTGGTCTCTCCCGTGCGCGTGCTTGTGCGGCTGGGACAGCTTGTATGTGAGCCTGCGTTTTGGCATTCCATCCTCTTTTCTTCACTTCGTATCGGAGCAGGATTTTTCTCTGCCGTTTTTTTCGGTGTGCTGCTTGCGATATTGTCCTCGCGCTTTCAGGCGGTAAAAGAGCTGCTTGCACCGGCTATGCTTGCGATTAAGACAATTCCGGTTGCATCCTTTATTATACTTGCCTTGATATGGATATCCTCCCGAAATTTGGCGGTGTTTATTTCTTTCCTCATGGTGCTTCCGGTTGTGTACACCAATACATTAAACGGAATTGAGGATATACCGGAAGAAATCGTGGAAATGGCAGAGGTTTTTGCCATTCCACCGGGACGCAGAATGCGTTATTTATATGTTCCGCAGGTCATGCCATACTTTCGTTCAGGCTGCGAAATTGCGCTTGGGCTCTGCTGGAAATCAGGGATTGCGGCAGAGGTAATCGGGATGCCGAGCGGCTCAATCGGAGCAATGCTCCAGCAGGCAAAGGTGTATCTTGATACACCGGATTTGTTTGCATGGACCTTGGTTATTGTTTTGATTAGTGTTACATTTGAAAAGCTTTTTCTCTTTCTTTTACAAAGAGGAAGTCGGATGCTGGAGAGGATGTAAGGCATGACAGATATTCGAATAAATAAGATTAGCAAGAGGTATGCAGGAAAGACGGTTCTGCATAACTTCTCTGCTGTGTTCCCCGCAGGTAAAATTTCTTGCATTATGGCACCCTCCGGTCGAGGGAAAACGACGCTATTAAGAATATTGATGGGACTGGAGACGGCAGACAGTGGGGAGATTACAGGACTGTCCGGATTACGCCGCAGCGCAGTTTTTCAAGAAGACCGACTCTGCGAAAGCCTAAATCCTATCGCAAACATACGCTTGACGGCCGGACATCTTACGGTGGAGGAGGCGCGAGAGGCGATGCGTGCGGTAGGACTTGCCGGATGTGAAACGCAGCCGCTTAGAGAGCTTTCGGGAGGGATGAAGCGCCGGGTTGCAATTTTAAGAGCACTCCTAAGCAAATATGATATTTTGTTTTTAGATGAGCCGTTTCAGGGACTGGATGCGGCGACAAAGGAGCAGGTTATGAGGTATACGATGGAAAGCTGCCGCGGCTTTACGGTTCTTTTGGTTACACATGATCCCACTGAGACAGAGTTTTTTTCGGTTAGCCAAACGATTCTGCTGTGAAAGAACTGCTTTTGCAAAACTTTTGATTGGGTTGACAAAGAAAGAAAGTTTAGAGAGAATGATGGATATAGATTGTTTTTGAGAAAAGGGGGATAGATGCGATGAAGAAAACAGGAGCCGTTATTTGGGGGATTCTATTCGTAGCGGTTGGATTCATTTTGGCAGGGAATGCACTTGGAATCACAGATATCGAGTTGTTTTTTGATGGCTGGTGGACATTGTTTATTATTGTGCCAAGTGTCATGGGATTGCTGCAGGAAAGAGAAAAAACAGGCAGCCTCATTGGCCTTTGTATTGGCGTTGCATTGCTTTTGATGTGTCAGGGCATTTTGGATTTTGAGCTTATCTGGAAATTGGCACTTCCGGTGGCATTGATTCTCATCGGTTTGTCTATGATTTTTAAAAATGTTTTTGGGAGAAGGGTAGGCGAAGAAATTGATCGCTTAAACAAGGATCGGACATCAGGGGATGAATACTGTGCAACCTTTTCCAATCAAGTCGTGGATTTCTCGGGAGAGATATTTAGAGGGACAACATTATCAGCGGTATTTGGCGGAGTAAAATGTGACCTGCGCAATGCCCATATTGAGGAAAATCAGGTCATTAACGGCACCTCGATTTTCGGAGGAATTGACATTTACGTGCCGGATGACGTGAAGGTAAAAATAAAATCCACCTCAATCTTTGGCGGTGTTACAGACAAGAAGAAGCATAGTACGGATGAGACTGCAAAGATCATCTACATCAATGCGACCTGTGTCTTTGGAGGTGTGGAGATTAAATGACAACCGCACAGAAAATCATAAAATATCTTGCGCTTGCGTTTGCGTGCTTTCTCATTTTCCATATTTTTGCGGGCATTCTGTTTGCGATTTATACGGTAGGAAGCATATTTGAGCGGGCGACGACAAAAGAGACGAACATAGATGGCATGAGAGAAATATCGGAGCATATTTCCCCGGATCGGATTTCGGATTTAAAGATTACAGTTGATTTTGCCAATTTAGAAATAAAGGCAGGGGAGACGTTTAAAGTGGAAACAAATTGCTCCGATATTTCCCTGCGGGAGAAAAACGGGCAGCTTGTGATTGCAGAAGATGGGGTTGGTATTTTTGCGAAGAATCGGGGCTGGGTTGTAGTCTCTGTTCCGGAGAAAATGCCTCCGTTTCGTGAGGTAATCATAGAAACAGGAGCAGGAGAGATTTACCTTGAGGAGCTTGCGGCAGAGGAGATGAGTCTGGAGCTGGGAGCGGGCAATGCGGAAATGAACCGCCTTGTTGTGTCTGAGAAATTGAAACTGGATGGCGGCGTCGGCAGGACAAAAATTACGGAAGCGCAAATTAACAATCTTGACCTGAATATGGGAGTCGGAGAGATTGTACTAGATGCAAAGCTGACCGGAAAAAGCAAGGTTGATGCGGGAATCGGCAATATCCATATTGATTTGACGGATGAACTGGAAAATTATCGGATTGAGGCGGATCAGGGAATTGGAGCCATCACCGTAAACGGAGAAGCGGTGGCGACAGATACGGTGTATGGGACAGGTGAGAGTTATCTTAAAATAGATGGCGGCATCGGAGCAATCAAAATAGAATAAATGACAGGCAGGAGGGCATATGAGGAAGCGATGGTATCCGGTATTTTGTATGATGCTTGGGATTGTTTTTGCAGCAGGCTGTGGAGTCAGGCAGAGCCAGGTAGAGCAGAGTGAGGCTATGCCGGACAAAGTCGA
>JAQXLR010000190.1 GCA_029012225.1 Clostridiales bacterium | reverse complement strand
AGAATTGTTCTTTTACACATATTGGGTGCTTAGTGCATGCCAGACGAAAATGTATAGAAGCCTCTGAAGGAAGGACCAAAGGTGTCGCCGTCGAAATGAAGAAGCGATATGCAAGGATCTTTCATGTGGAGGGAGAATGGGAGGACCGCAGGGGAACTCTCGGCAAGGAAGACTTCGTCAAAGGAAGAAAGGCCGCGCTGCTTCCTCTCTTCGAAGACATGAAGTCTTGGCTTGAGGAAGTCGTCAGGCAGGCGGAGGAGTCGGGGGCCGAGAATGAACGCAGGACATCCGTGGCCATCAGCTACTTCCTCGACAGATACGATGAACTTACCAGGTTCCTGGATCATTACTGTGCCAACAGCAACAACAACAGGGCGGAGCAATTCATCCGCAAGTGGATCATCGACAACAACAACTTCCTTTTCTGCATCACCGAGACCGGTGCCGACGTCTCTGCATTCTTCTTCTCTCTGATTGCATCCTGCAGGAACTTCGGCATCAACCCCACCGACTACCTCGCCCACTTGTTCATCAACTGCAACAGGATCAAGAACGGCGACAGGGAAGCCTGGAGAGCCATGCTGCCGGGCAAGTGCAAACTCGATGATGTTGTTGAACTCAGAAAGAAGATCGCTGAGGCCAAACCCCTTGAAGGAAGGACAGAGCCTTATGTTCTTAGGGGCCGCAACAATTGATTCGCCGTTTGACCGATTACATCTCTCATTCATGAGGACAGTTTATTCTACTGCCCTCATTTTTATGAACAAGGGGCGAAATTACGCATACTACTATTGTAACGGAAAGGTGATTTTTTGTATAACGATTTGACTCCACCCGCAAAGCAGGTGGGTTTTGGTTTCGGGCATTTCCATTTTTCGGATCACAAAAAACTCCAATGCCCTCAACAGGCTAAAGCCTATACAAAAAAATCCCGCTTATCAGATATCAATCTGATAAACGGGGTCAAGATTATTTTAAGCCATATTCTTGTCCGGCAGACAGTGCAATTGTCTAACAGGCCTGTAACTCAGCTCTGTTTGCATAGACAAAATGACCCGGTTCAACCTCGGTCCACACAGGACTGTCTCCATCATAATTATATTCAGACGGATTATAAACCAGCAGATTTCTGTTTCGTTCATCCACCGGATCAGGAATCGGAACAGCCGACAGAAGCGCCTTTGTATAAGGATGTACCGGATTTGCAAACAGCTGCTCACTTCCGGCAAGTTCCAGAATTCTCCCTTTTCTTATAACGGCAATTCTGTCACAGATAAATCTTACTGATGATAAATCATGAGCAATAAATAAATATGTGAGTTCCCTCTCTTTTTGCAGCCGGGCAAGCAAATTAAGCACCTGCGCACGCACAGACACATCCAGAGCAGAAATAGGCTCATCTGCTATAATAAGACTCGGGTTTAATATTAACGCCCTGGCAATCCCTATACGCTGCTGTTGTCCACCTGAAAATTCATGCGGAAATCGTTCAGCAAATTCAGGCATCAGTCCGACATCCGTCAAAGCTTTCTCAACCATCTCCTGCCGCTGCTTTTTTGTATAGCTGCGCCCCGTGGCATACAATCCTTCAGCAACAATATAGCCTACATTTGCCCTCTCATTAAGCGAATTTGCCGGATTTTGAAATATCATCTGAACGTCTCTTGTGACCTGCATATCATCAGCCTTGGAAAGTTTTCCCGAAATCTTTCTGCCATTAAGTCTGATTTCTCCCGAGGCAAGAGAATTGGCGCGGACAATGGACCTTCCTACGGTCGTTTTTCCTGAACCTGACTCGCCCACCAGACCAAATATTTCTCCCTTATAAATATCAAAAGAAACATCTTCTACTGCCACAAATGGTCTGTTTTTTTTGCCAAATTCCACCTTGATATGGTCAACTTCCAATAATTTTTCTCGTTCAGCCATCCTGCTCTTCCTATTTTAACTGTTTAGCAGCCCAAGTTCTCTGCCTTTTTTCCATAAAGCCGCAATATGCTCCGGCGGTTTAATCTCAGGTGCCCTTGAATCCAAAAGCCATGTTCTGGCCCAATGAGTAGGTGTAATTGAAAATACAGGCGGACGTGAAACAAAATCAATTTTTAACGCATACGGATTCCTTGGTGCAAATGCATCTCCCCTGATATCATTAACAAGACTTGGAGGCGTACCTTCGATTGTATAAAGCGCCTGTTCCTTATCCCCAAGCTGTGGCAGACTTGACAGCAATGCCCATGTATACGGATGGCGTGAATCATAAAATATTTCATTGCACAATCCCGTCTCAACAATATCTCCTGCATACATGACAGCTATTCTGTCAGCTATATTGGCAGCAACGCCAAAGTCATGAGTAATGTATATTGTTGTCAGTCCATATTTTTTCCCCATCGCCTTAATAAGATCAAGAATCTGCGCCTGAATTGTCACATCTAAAGCAGTTGTAGGTTCATCACATATAAGCACTTCCGGCTCACAGGCAAGTGCTGCTGCAATTACCACACGCTGGCACATGCCGCCGGAAAACTCATGAGGATATTGATGATAGCGTTTTTCCGGTTCTGAAATTCCAACCTCCTCCAGAAGCTTCAGTACTTTTTTTTCGGCATCTTTTCCTCTGAGTCCCTGATGCATTTTTACTGCTTCCTCAATCTGCCATCCGATAGTTTTGAGCGGATTTAAGGCAGACACCGGATTCTGCAGAACCATCGCAATTTTTCCGCCTCTTAAATTACTCCATTCTTTATCCGATTCCACCCCTGCTAAATCAAGCCCGTTATATAGTATTTTTCCGCTCTCAATATGGCCATTCTTGTCATTAAGTCCCATCAGGCATTTAACCAGCGCACTTTTTCCCGAGCCGGATTCACCTACAATAGCAAGGCATTCTCCTTTATATATATCTAAGGATACCCCTCGAAGTGCATGAATCACCTGATTTCTCAGGACAAACCGGAAATTAAGGTCCTGTATGGAAATAAGGAGATCTGACACTTTCATTATTCGCCTCCTTACACGTGATTCTTCGGATCAGCAGCATCTGCAAATGCGTTGCCAATAACATAAAATGAAATTGTAATTATTGACAGCAGCGCTGTCGGAAACAAAAGCTGGTACCGCATATCCGGCTGGCTCATCAGTGCAAAGCCGTCAGAAACTAAGTTTCCCAGAGACGGAATATCCGTAGGAAGACCTATTCCAATGTATGTAACAAAGACTTCACTTCCAATGGCCGAAGGAATTGCCAATGCCATTCTAAGTGCAATAACCGATACCAGATAAGGCAAAATATTTTTTGTAATTATACGGTATGCAGAAACACCCATGCATCTGGATGCAAGATTATATTCCCTGTCACGTATAATAATAATCTGATTACGGATAAAACGTGCAGTCTCAAGCCATCCTGTCAGACACAATGCAAATATGATAGTTCCGACGCCGGGACGCATAATATATGAAAACAAAATCAGCACCAGTGTCTGGGGAATATTATCAAAAATATTGTACATTTCAGTAAAAAACCAGTCCAGTTTCCGGCAGTAGCCCCATAAAATACCGACTATCGTGCCAAAAACCGCTTCAAACACTGCAACAAAGCATCCGATAAAAAGGCTTGTGCGTGCACCTGACCACGTACGCGCCCAAAGATCCTGACCGATGGAATTAGTTCCAAACCAGTATTCTCTATCCGGGGCCCGATTGATTATCTGTACTCCCGTAACAGGATCATCATTAATTGTTTTAGGATTTCTTTGTCCCGGAAGAAAAGGCTGCACAAATGTAAATACCAGCAGTATAACTATAATGCCCAGAAACAATACCGCGGCCTTATTTTTTCTGAATGACCGCATTGTAGACTTCCAGTACGAATATCCGGCATCGCTGACACTTTCGGCGGCACATTTGTCAAAATCTGTCTGCTCAAACAATTCATTTTCCGGAATATTTTCATAATCGGCTGCCAAATCCGTCACGGACTTAAGCTGTTGACTAAGGGATTTTTCCAAAGGTGCCGCTTTGGCATTACGAATACTCATCATTGGCGCGCACCTTCTTTCTTCGTAAACATAATTCGCGGATCCAGCAGAGCCATAACCAAATCTCCAACTAAAAGTCCAAGTATCGAAACCGAAGCATATATAAGCACAAGTGCCTGCACCATTGTATTATCCTGCATTTTTATTACCTGTATAAGAAGCCCTCCCATGCCGGGAACAGAATACAGGTTTTCCACATATATGGAGCCTGCAATCGTCAAAAGAATAGACTGAGGGATATACTGTGCGAGAGGTACAATTGCATTTCTTAAAATATGTCTGTAAACAATTTTGCTCTCATTAACTCCCTTTGCCCGTGCAAAACGCACATAATCCTTATTTGACTCATCCACCATGTAACGGCGCAGCCACATCGCATAATATGCAATATTACCTATCGATAAAGAAAGTACAGGCAATATCCATGTGCTTGGCCTGCTCTCATTAAAAAGCATGGATACCCCAAGGATTTTTGTTCCGTATAACTGAATCAGCAGGCAATATACTGCTGCCGGAACTGCCTGTGCAATGACAATAAATACAGTACCGCACTTATCAAGCAGCTTCCATCTCGTCTTGGATGAGCGTGCCATCAGTATCCCAAGTATTACGCCTGCTGTCAGTGATATAACCAGGCTGATAAGCCCGATCCTGATAGAAACAGGTGCTTTCTTTGCAATAATTGCTTCTATGGAATATCCCCGGCGATATCTGTTTGACACACCCATGTCACCTTTTAGAACCTGTCCGATATAATGCACAAACTGAATCACGACAGGTTCTGTAAGTCCCATATTCTGCAAAGATACCTCAATAGCCGTATCACTCATTTTATCGAAATTACTGAAGTAACCTTCCACCGGCATCTGACGAAGCAGCACAAATACAATAAAAATCACTATGCACAAAGTAAAAACTGAATTTAATATACGTTTGCATATGTATTTTGCCATGTGCATTTCTCCCTTTCTATCCTTCAAACGGTTGTTACTTCATTGCATATGTTACGCCTATTTTTTATTAGCCAGAACAGCATCACGCTCTTTCATCCAGTTCTTGTATGCAGCCTGAAATTCCTCCATGCTCATTGAAGTGTCATAAAGCTTTTTGTATTTATAACGCCATAATGCAACACCATATGGCGCATATTCTCCTTCCATAGGGTTCAGCCTGCAAATCATATAATCGTCGCTTCCCGAAATGCTGTACGGAACAGCAATTGCATGGTCAATGAGCATTGCTTCTGCTTCTGCAAAGGCAGTATAGCGTTTCTCATCATCATTATAGATTGAGGCAGCACTCAAAACCATCTCTGTATATTTATTATACAAAGCTGCCGTGTTATCATCCGTACTCTTTTCCCAGAAGCCATACTTTCTTCCCTTGCTAAAAGGTTCAGACCATGTCTGCGGATCTGAGTAGTCAGCACCCCAGTTACATTTTAACAAGGCATATTTTCCACTCATACGGACATTGGATAAAAATCCTGTTTCCGGTCCTGCTTCTACAATAATATCAATATAATCATTGCCAAGAAGACCTTCAAGCTGTTGTTCTATCACCTGACATTCTTTGCCCCAGTTGGTCATTGACGGATTGTACGGCATCAGAATTTTGACAGGAAAAGAAGCGCCTGCATCAGAAAGCTCTTTTTTAGCGGCATCACGCGCTGCAAGAGCCTTATCCTTATCAAAACTGTCTCCATTGGTATAAGCTTTCAGAGCATCATACTGCGTATAGTCCTTTCCTGCTGCCGCTGCAAAATTAGATGGTGTAATCGTGTTATTTAACATGTTCTCAGGATTATAAGAATCTGATACTCTTAATGCCCTTACGCGGTCCAGCCCATACATTATAGACTTTCTGAAATTCTCATTATTTACTGCAAGTTTCCAGTTATCCGGTTCGTATATACCATCAAACTGAGGGTCAAAATTAAAGCAGAAAAAGTAGCTGAAAGAACTGTCCAGACGGGCACGGTGAATAATATTTTTTGTAGCCTCGTCCTTCATCATTGAGTCTATAAGGTCTGAAGAAATCTCTGCACAGTCAATCTCCCCATTCTGATACATCCGGACAGCTATATTTCCTCCCTCAACATTATATATCTCATGAATCTTTTCAATAAGCACATTACCTTTATCCCAGTATGACTGGTTCTTTGTAAGCACATGCTCATGCTGCGGTTCAAAGCTTGATAAAATATAGGCTCCGTTATACAGAATACTGTCGTTATCAATTCCAAAGCTGCTGCCCTTTTCCTTAAGGAACGGGCCATATACCGGCATGTAAGAGGTATATGAAAGCACACTTAGGAAAAATGGACATGGCTGTTCAAGCGTATATACCAAAGTATAATCATCAACCGCCTTGACACCTATATCTTCAGTCTTTACCGGAGCTACCGCTTTAACAATTTTGCCGTCTGCATCAACTGCATCTTTACCTTCACTTACCCCAAGCTTTTCAGCCTTAAGAAGATACGCTGTATAGTCATAATATTGCTGTGCATTACGTACAATCGCTCCGGTATTATACATGTACTGTATGTCAGAATCATTGCGGGCATCATTGACGTACACTGCTGCCGATACCCAGTCATTGGCTGTTACATCCGCAACTGCGCTGCCGTTTTTATCTACCCACTTAACTCCTTTACGTATATGGAAAGTCCACTCTGTCATATCATCATTGTGCTCCCAGCTTTCTGCAAGAGATGGCATAATGTTGCCATATTGATCATATTCTACCAGGCAGTCCACCACATTGGCACATATCTTATTGCTGGATACACCGGATTCAGTAAGATAATTCATTGAGGTTACCTCTTTAGAATACAGCTTCCTGTATACGGAATTATCTTTTACTGCTGATTTTTCAGAGTTGTTGCAGGCACTCATACTAAATGCCATAACTGTACTCAGAAAAACCGCAAGCACCTTTTTAAATTTTTTCATAAATTGTATTTCCTTTCTTTTTTAATATATATTTGATATTACAAAACTTCTTTGCAACACAAAACAAGAAAATTTAATTCTACAATCCTGTCATAAGTGACTTTGCTTGAAAATGCGTTGAGCATAAGCTTCTCCAGATTCTTTGTTCCCATAAATCCATTATTTCTCACTTCACATATCGGGTTAAACAGCTTTCCGTCATCACATATTGCCACATATAATTTATCATCTGCAAACCTGATTCTTATTTCACAGTTTATCGGTTGATGGTTGCCGGCATTTTCATGCAGTATATACATTCCGCTTTCTTCTATCAGAAGTGCCACACGATTTGCAAGAACATCCTGAAATTTCACATCCCTGATAGCCCGGTCGGCAAATTGTGAAGCTTTGACTATATTTTCCTCAGATAATATAAATGAAAAAGCTCTCAGCTGTGAATCATCTGTATCCGGCAGAAAATACCAGTTTTTTCTCAGTTTATTAATTAATATAGGAATAAATGCAATAACTTCTGTAAGCACAATTCCTATCCAGACTCCATGAATCCCCAGAACACGTGTTATCAGCCATGCTACCGGGAATTTCATTCCTGTCTCAATAAATGAAATCAACGTAGCATATTTATGATTATCAACGGCTACCAAATATTGCACATACACACGGTTCAGCCCATAAATAGGAAATGACAGGCATCCGATACGCAGTGCCCAATACGCCAGCATAACCGACTGGTTATCTATACCGTAAAGTGACAGAATAAAACCTGTAAATAACTCTATAAATATGGTAATACCTAAAGTAATCTTTGCTACCGTAGCACAGGCACGCCTAAGCACAATCCTAAGCCCCTCAAAATCTCCTTCTCCAAAGAGTATACCTCCCAGGAGAGCTGTGCTGCTGGACATAGCCAGCGTAAAGCAGCCGCAGATATTATTACAGGCATTAAAGATTCCGTAAACAGCAAGTCCTGCACTTCCTCCAACTTCGCCAATCAGCTTGTTCATCATCATACCGGTAAAAACATGAAGTATGTCACCGACAGCATAGGTCTGACCTGTCTTTACCACTCTGTTACGATACTGTATACATGTCTTAATATCCTTCAATATACGAAAATCAAATTTAAGAGAACATTTCCCCATAAAAACATGCGTCAGCATTACAATATAACTGATGCATGCGCTAATTATTGTCGCATACGCAAGTCCTTTAATTCCCATCGAAAAGTAATTGACAAACAATATATCCAGCAGGACATTTCCAATACTCTGCAAAAGGCTGATAAATGAGAAAAATTTCGGTCTTCCATCAATTCTGAAAACCATCCTCACACCTGTCATAACAGACATAAGCGGCATTGCGGCAACCATAGGATAGAAATAATCCAGTGCCATGTCCACCAGACTCTCTTCTTTTGAAAAGAATGAAAATACAGGACGTGCAAACACTATAAGTAAAGTGCAGAATACCAAATATATACATATCATCCTTAACAGTGTAAATGTAAAGAACTGATTTGCTTTGTCCTGTTCATGTTCACCACGCAGCTTTGCAATGTTATTCGTCATACCGCTGCCGCACAAATCAAAAATCACTTCATCCATGCTACTGATTGGTGAAAACAATGCAACCGCTGCCAGTGCGGTAGCCCCTATAGAACTTCCCGCCACAATTGAATCGATTGCAATAACAGCAATTCTTGACAAGGAGCAGAAGCTTGCAGGCAGATATGTTTTACGGAATTTTTTTCCGATTAATGCCGAATTACGTTCCATTAATTCTGCTTTCTTACTCCTGTCTCTATTCATAGTATATATTCTCCTTATTCTGGAAAGTGTATTTTTGATTATCATAAAATGATATCTTGATCTCCAACTGTTACTTTACCCTCGCTGTCAAATACAACAGCAAGTCCGTGTTCTTCATCATAACGATACTTGCACATTAGAGCAACCCTGTGATATTTTGTTTCATTTTTTACGAACAAGTAATCCGGCTTTACATAGCTAAAAATATTATCTTTCTTCATGTTTTCATCATCACTTAATACCGATTTCTTGCAGTACTTCTCAACTTGATCTTGGGCTTTCTCAATCCAGTCTGGATGGGACCACAACTATCGTATACGCATAACGACAGCCAGTCAGTTCGAGTATGTAATATCACCAAAGTTATGCTCTACTTTTTGCGTGATGTAGGACTATTTCCACAGCTCATACTGACAATAGTCCTATCGTCTCAGTAGCCCAAAAAGTAGTTTCTTGTCTCACCCCTATCAAAACCCAGACTACAGGACTATCGTCAAAGCAAAAAGAAAAGGGCTTCCGCGAGACTGCCAGATACGGCAAACTCTCGAAATCCCTATATTTCTGGCTTTTTCAGCCCCTTATTACTTTACTCGTGACAGAAGACATACCGTCTCCACATGCACCGTACGAGGGAATCGATCCATATAATATAGAAGGACGATTTTTAATTCGCAGCCGGAGTAGTCTCCCGGTAGAACCCTATTAACGATTACTTCCAAGGGGGTTCATACTATATATACCGTGTTAACGATTGCTTTCACATTCTTT
>JAQXLR010000189.1 GCA_029012225.1 Clostridiales bacterium | reverse complement strand
TTCCATGAAACGGCGTTGTAGAGCGCATAATCTGTCGCCGTATCGCACGCATGCAGGGTGATTACCATGTCCACCGGAAAATCCGCGTGATATCCGTTGATGTCTCCCACCTCAAAATGAAGCCCGTCATACCCATACTTTTTTGCTGCCGCATTGCAGCTTTTGATGACCTCCTCCTTCAAATCCAGTCCCACAATGCGAACTCTCCTATTTCGGATTTCCGTAAAATAATAGTAAACCACGAATGTCAAGTATGATTTTCCACAGCCAAAATCTATGATATTGATTTCCTCTCCGGAATCGTTACGCACTGCATCGTCAATCATTTCCAAAAATCGATTAATCTGGCGGAATTTATCGTACATGGAGCTTACCACCTTTCCCTCCACCGTAAAAATCCCCATATCAAAAAGAGGCGCAATTGCAACGCCCTCCGGAATCAGATACTTCTTTTTTCGGTTGTGAGAGACTTCCGCCCTTTCTGCTCTCTGTGTCGTGTTTTTGGTGCGATGGGTCACGGTTCCTTTTTTTGAAATCAGAAGGATATGCTCCTTTTCTTCCTCCCACGCATTGACCTGTAAATAAGCGTCCGCAACCGTCACAAACAAATACTGCTCCAAGTCCTCTGCCCTAATGTTTTGGTGAAATACCTGCGTTTTTGTATAAGCTGCAGCCTGATAACCGCTCTTTTTCCTCTCCACCACGATCTTATGATATGGTGCAGACTTCTGTACCGGCTTGCTGATAATAATTTTGCCGGGCGCAGCCTGTGCCACCCGGCCTACGCTCTCCTGTAATGCCTCTTTTCCGTTTTTCATCGCTGGCGTTCCCTCTCATAGCGCTGCTTTGTCTGGATACAGGCTTTTAACGATTCATATCGGTCATCAATCTCTCCCTCCGGTATTACGACATCCAGCACGACTGCCATATTATTAATCATATGATCGGTTACATGATTTCTCATGGAAACTAAAATATTGTATTTCTCTTCCAAATCTCTTGCATCAAAAAAGGCCATCATCTTCTCCTGCATCTCATCTGCATTCTGTGCATGACCCCAAGCTGCACCGTCTGCCTGCGCCTCCCTGTGTACCTCTGCTGCCGTTTCTTTTCTGTTTTTTGTCTCTTTCTTTGCAAGCTCCTCTCGCTCCACCTTCTCGAAGCGGTATTTTTGCATTGCCCTCGGATATTTCTTATGATCTACCTCTCCTACAAACATTGCATACGGTCTTGCATAAATCTGATAAGTCCCATACATAGCCTGATAAATCACAAGCCTCTCTCCTGTTTCAGAGTGCGTGGCAACTGCCACAATCTGATACAGCTTATTCTTAAAGTGTCGGTAAATCTCTCCGCTTCTTGGTGTTCTTTCCATTCCTTTTTTGTTCCCTTTCTCAGATGCCGTCTAAAATCTCGTAACGCTGCAGCAACGCAAGGCTCTCTGCCACAAAGTCTCGCTCATTGCTTAGCCTTGGATGATAGCCCATAACCATCAGATTCTGCAACTCTCGCATCGTATCTCCGGCGTCTATGGAAAGCAAGTCTCCCATCCATTTCTCTGACGCCATAGGCTGCACTCCCGCAAGCTCCTGCTTTAAGGCATCTCTTTCATTTTGCATCACATTGGCTGCCGCACGACTCAAAATATCTCCCGGCTGCTTTGCGTTCTGCCGTCTGTTGTTGCTGCCTTGGCTGCCTCTTTTCATGCGTTCTTTTAGTTCCTGCTGCCTTTCTGCTATTGCAGCCTCCATAGAAGTCTGCCTGTTTTTCCACCTTTCATGATAAGCAGACTGCTGCCTTGGCTGCGGCCCCGGCTGCGGCTTTACCCCCTGCATTTCCGGATTCGTGTCGCCTCTCAAAGCAATCATTACTATTTTTACAAGCAATCGCAATCCCCCAAAAGGCCCCATAGCTTTTCCCTCCCCGAATGTACTGACATACTCATTTTTGTTGTCATACTGCAAAATATTTTTTACCGGCAGGTGCTGTCACATCATAAATGCACTAACTCTGATAGATTTTTATAAAATTCTCCACAACCTCTGCCAGCTTTTCATAACTCATGGACGTCGTATTCAGGCACAGGTTATAGCTTCTTGCATCATTCCAGTCTCTGCCTGTGTAGTAGCGATAATAATCTGCACGGTATTTGTCAATCTTCTCGATTTTTTTCATCGCTTCCTTTTCCGACAAGCCATTCTGATTCATGACTCTTGTGATGCAATCCTGAAGCGGTGCACAAAAATAGAGTTTGATTACATCGGGATTGTCCTTTAATACATAATCCGCACAGCGCCCGATAATAATACAGGACTCCTTCTCTGCCAATTCACGGATTACCTTTGCCTGATAATTAAACAGGTTATCATCCGAAACAAAATCCGCACTCTCCGGCGGAATCACTCCTCCCTGATAGGGGTTTTTCTTTAAAATACTCATAAGATGAGACTTCTTGCGCTTTTCGTCTGCCTGCCCAAACAAGGCCTCACTGATTCCGCTCTCATCCGATGCCATTCTTAAAATCTCTCTGTCGTAATAATTGATTCCCATCCTTTCAGAGAGCAGCTTACCCAAAGTTCTTCCACCGCTTCCATAGCTTCTTGTAACCGTTATCACTGTTTTTTTCATGGCTCTATTCTCCTAAATATGCTTTCTTGATGGAATCATTGTGCATCATTTCCTTTGCGTCCCCCGAAAGCACGATTGCCCCGGTTTCCAGCACATAAGCCCGGTTTGCAATCTCCAATGCCTTCTTCGCATTCTGCTCTACCAAAAGCACGGTTGTTCCATTCGCAGAAATCTCACGCACAATTCGAAAGATTTCTTCTACGAAAATAGGCGATAATCCCATCGAAGGCTCATCCATCAGGATGATTTTTGGCTTGGACATCAGTGCCCGCCCCATTGCAAGCATCTGCTGCTCTCCGCCGCTTAGCGTCCCTGCAAGCTGTTTTTTTCTCTCCTCCAGCCTTGGAAAGCTTCGGTAGACAAGCTCCATGGTCGCTGCAATCTCATCCTTATCCTTTCTGGTATAGGCTCCCAGCTTTAGATTCTCATATACGGAAAGCTGCGCAAAGACACGGCGCCCCTCCGGCACATGTGCCATTCCCATCGTAACAATCTTATGCCCCGGAATCCTCGTAATGTCCTGTCCTTCAAAAAAAACTGCTCCCGACGAAGGCTTTATCATACCTGTAATTGTCTGCAGGGTCGTTGTTTTTCCCGCACCGTTTGCTCCAATCAGAGCGATTACCTCTCCCTGATTTACCTCAAAGGAAATCCCCTTTAACGCCTGAATGACACCGTAGTGCACCTCCAGATTTTTTATTTCAAGCATTGCCATACTTTATCCTCCCTACATTACTCGCCAAGGTAAGCCTTAATCACCTGCGGGTCATTGAGCACATCGCTTGTTGATCCCTCCTTGAGCACCTGCCCGAAATTCAGCACTGTAAGCCTCTCACAGATTCCTGAAACCAGCTTCATATCATGCTCAATCAAAAGGATGGTCATATCAAACGCATCGCGCACAAAATGTATCGTGTCCATCAGCTCCTTTGTCTCATTCGGATTCATTCCCGCCGCAGGCTCATCTAACAGCAAAAGCTTCGGATTTGTCGCCAGAGCTCTCGCAATCTCAAGCTTTCTCTGCTTTCCGTAGGGGAGATTGGACGACAGAAAATCTGCCTCCTCTGCCAAGTCAAACACCTTTAGAAGCTCCATCGCCTTCTCATTCATCTCTTTTTCTACTTTTCGGTATTTGGGAAGGCGTAAAATTCCCTCCAGTGTAGAATATGTCATTTGATGGTGCAGCCCGATTTTTACATTATCCAAAACAGACTGCTCCTTAAACAAACGGATGTTTTGAAAGGTACGGGCAATTCCCGCTTTGTTAATCTCGACCGTCTTTTTTCCGGTAATATCCGCTCCGTCCAGCTTGATTGACCCTTCATCCGGTGCATAGACTCCCGTGAGCAGATTAAAGGTGGTTGTCTTTCCCGCACCGTTTGGTCCAATCAGACCATACAGCTCACCCTTTTCAATCGTAATATGAAAATCATCTACTGCTCGAAGACCGCCAAATGAAATTCCCAAGCTCTTTACTTCCAGTAACGCCATCTATGCCGCCTCCTTTTTCGTATTTTTCTGCACTCTGCCGGCTATTTTCTGTCTCCACTCGATACACTTGGGCGCCCAGTGAAAGAGCATCATCCCGATTAATACAATCGAATAGATCAGCATGCGGTAATCCTTTAAACCGCGAAGCACTTCCGGCAGGAGCGTAAGCAGGACTGCCGCCACAATAGAGCCCCGAAAGCTTCCCATTCCGCCAAGTACAACAAAAACCAGAATCATAATCGACATGTTATAGCCAAAATTGGCGGGTGTTGCCGTGACTGTGGAAAGGTTGTGTGCATAAAGCACCCCGCCCGCTCCCGCAATCGCTGCAGAAATCGTAAACGCCAACAGCTTGTATTTTGTAATATTGATTCCAACCGATTCTGCGGCAATACGGTTATCACGGATTGCCATAATCGCACGTCCGCTTCTGGAATTTACAAGATTGTAGACAAGCGCCAGAGAAATCAGAATAATGATGATTCCTGCCGTAAAGCTGGAAAGGTGAGGAATCTTTGTAATCCCTTTTGCTCCGTTAATCAACCACATTCCATCCTCCGAAAGCGCAATGGCATTTCCGTCCGAAAGTGCAAAATGAAAGCCACTGCTGTCCTTTGCGATATAGAGGACATTCACAATATTTTTTATAATCTCGCCAAAGGCAAGGGTAACGATTGCCAGATAGTCTCCTCTAAGGCGCAGTACCGGTATTCCAATGACAAAGCCAAACAAAGCAGCTGCAAGAACTCCCACCAAAAGTGCAATCACAAAAAGAAGCGTTGGATTGGGAATCACGTCCTCCAAAAGCTTTGTGGAAAAAGCTCCAAAAAAGGCACCAACACACATAAAGCCCGCATGCCCGATGCTAAGCTCTCCCAGATAGCCCACACAAAGATTCAAGCCAATCGCAACGATAGAATACGTGCACATCGGCACCAACAACCCCTGCATCAGCGACGACATCATTCCGGTTGCCGCAAGCAGCTGTGCGACGAGATAAGCGACAATTACCATTCCAAAGGTAATAAGCTGATTTTTTGTATTTTTATTCCATGACCTTATTTTCATTTTTGACATCTTAAAACTCCATTCTGCTGTTAAACTTTCTCATGCAGCTTCTTCCCAAGGATACCTGTCGGCTTTACTAGGAGCACAATAATCAAGACTGCAAATACAATGGCATCCGAAAGCTGCGAGGAAATGTAAGCACGTCCCAAAATCTCGATTATGCCCAGCAAAATCCCACCGATAAAAGCTCCCGGAATGGAACCGATTCCTCCGAATACCGCTGCCGTAAACGCTTTGATTCCCGGCATAGAGCCCGTATAAGGCGTCAGCGTCGGATATGCCGAACAAAACAGCACCCCCGCGATTGCCGCAAGACCGGAGCCAATGGCAAAGGTCAGCGAGATCGTTGCATTGACATTTACCCCCATCAGCTGTGCAGCATCCTTATCCTCCGAAACTGCAAGCATCGCCTGTCCTGCCTTTGTCTTCTTGATAAAAAGCATTAACGCAATCATAATCAAGACACAGGCTGACACCGTGACGATGGTTGTCCCCGAAACAGACAGCTGTCCCCCCGCCAGCTTTAACGGCGGCAGACTAATCACGGAGGTAAAGGCCTTTGTGTCTGCTCCAAATAGCAGAAGTGTTGCATTCTGCAAAAAGTAGCTGACACCGATTGCCGTGATAAGCACCGCCAGAGGCGTTGCGCGTCTCAGCGGTTTATAGGCAATTTTCTCAATGCTAATTCCAAGAATCGTACAGACAATGACAGAGAGAAGCACTGCCAGGAGTGCAGGAAGTCCCTGCTCGCTCATTGTTAAAAATACCACATAGCATCCAATCATGATTACGTCACCATGTGCAAAATTTAACATTTTTGCAATTCCGTATACCATGGTATAGCCAAGCGCAATAATGGCATATACACTTCCCAGACTGATTCCGTTTATCAGGTAGGTCAAAATATCCATAAAATAGCCATTCCTTTCCTTTTAACGTCAATAACTTTTCCTATTATAGCATGTAACATCTTTGTATACAACTGAAAACAAGGAGAATGCCGCCTTTGTAAAATAAAAAAGGGCTTGACGCACCGATGCTATTTTTCATCAGCGCGCCAACCCCTTTGTTGGCATTTTTTACATTCCTACGTATGCGCCACCCTGAATCACTACAGCCTTCGGCGCCTTGTTTACCTCGCCGCTCGCTTCCCATGTTAAACCTTCGCTTCCGCCGGTCAGACCCTGTATCTGGATAGAAGGCATCGCACCGCTTAATGCACTGCCAAGCTCAGACACACTCATATCCGGTGTTACGCCGGCTTCCTCGATTGCTGCCTTAATGGTATAGATTGCATCATATCCATCTGCCGCAAACTGATTCGGCGTAGAGCCGTATGCCTTCTCATATTTTTCTACAAAGGCTACGGTCGCAGCGTCATCCGCATCTGCAGAAAACGGTGTCAGAAGCATCACACCCTCTGCAAGATCCGTGTTAAAATTCTTTACCCCAAGCAAACCATCCAAGCCGTCGCAGCCAAAGAATTTGACATCATAGCCCATGCTGTCTGCCTGTGTCAAAATAACGGAAGCCTCCTGATAGTAAATCGGCAGAAAAATCAATTCCGCTCCCTCGCTTTGTGCCTTCTGAAGCTGCGTTGAAAAGTCTGTCTTCGAATCCTGGGTAAATGCCTCGGCTGCCACAACCTCAAGTCCCAGCTCCTTTGCCTTCGCCTCAAAATTAGTATAGATACCGGAAGAATACACATCCGAGCTATCATAAATTACCGCAACCTTTGACGCCAGCCCCTGCTCCGATATGTATTGTGCAGATGCCGTTCCCTGATTCGGGTCGCTAAAGCAAACCTGGAATACGTTTTCGTTGTCAATTACCTCTGTAGAGGACGCCGATGGTGTGACCTGGAACATACCGTCTTCCATCGTCTTTTGCACCACTGCCACACAAGGCGTCGTTGTCGTAGTTCCCATCAAAATCTGCATTCCCCAATCCTTTAAGGAGTTATAGGCATTTACAGACTTCTCTGCATCATGCTGATCGTCCTCAAATTTGTAGGAAATCTGATATCCGTTGATTCCTCCCGCCTCGTTAATTTCGTCTACCGCAATCTGCGCTCCGTTCATAACACTTGTTCCGTAGATTGCCGCACCTCCGGTTGTCGGTCCAATTCCTCCGATACGAAATGTATCAGCCTCTGCCGAGCCTCCCGAAGCGCCACAGCCTGCAAGGCAGCCTGCTGCCAAAACAGCTGTCATGAATACACTCAATGCCTTTTTCATAATGATTTCATTCCCCTCTCGTAAATATTCCGGAATGCGCGTCAGCTTTGCTGACAGCTTTATCTGCACATTCCTCTCATGACAAAAGTCATGGTTCTTTGTCTCAAATCATAAAACTTGTCGAAATTATAGCAAGAATCTCTTATCTTCTCAATATTCAAAATATACCTAATTTCTTTCCTTTTTTAATTTAAAATTATGCAAATTGTCACTTTTTATAACCTATATTTATATTACTCATTCTGTCCTGTCATAGAATGCAGCAATAAGCTTTGCCTACGGCTTATCGTATATACAATTCTGCACCAACGTCTGCATTGCTTCTGCAATTCCGGCTTCTTCACATCTCCCCATAAAAGCTTGCAAAAAGCCTTCCGCAAAAAAGGACATTACATATGCATTCCTCTGCATATTCTCCATGTCCTTTAGTTCCTCTTTCTCTCCATGCAAAAAGAAATAAGCCAATGCCAAAAAATCAGGCTGCTCCCACTCCCCTGCATCATCCAGCACGGCCTTTATATTCTCAAGCTCACTGCGCAGCATAATCAAAGCCAGAGCGCTTCCCGCCTCCGTCTTTGCATCTTTTACATTCTGCGTATATTGTCCCACCATCTTTTTCAAGCTCTGCATCGTACACTGAAAATCCGCATCATCCGCTCTGATGGAGCATTCATGATAAATCTTTTCCAGCTCTGCAACGAGCGTATCGAGGCTTGCCCGAACCTCTTGTGCCGGGCTTGCCCCCATATGCTCCAAAAGCCTTGTAATGGTCGCGATGGCATTCCAAAGATGCGCCCTTGCTTCCTCGTAATCCATCCAAAGCGCATTCCCTAACTGCAACATTTCTTTCAGTTCTCTTACATCCTCCCGTACCTGTTTTCTGGTACAGCCTGCAGCCAGCAACATCCCCTTGATACTCTTGAGCGCACGCTTTTGCTCCTTCCTTCTTCTGCGGGCTTTTGCCCTCTCCCCAAAACTCATGAAAATAACCGTACCTTTCCATCCTCTATGATAGGTGCCTTAGAAAAAAGAACCAGATGACAAGGCAAAATACACCAATTACAAAGAGCAAGGCAGGAACAAAGACAAGCAAGGCTGCAAGAACCATTGCCGGCCTGTCATTCTTCTCCAGCTCCACATCCTCCATGCTCTTTTCAAACTCCTCCTCTGCCTTTTCCACATCCAGAATACGCTTTAGCTTTTTATCAAACAGCATCCCGCTTCCTTTCTCTACTCAGACAACGGATAATGACATGCGACAAGATGTCCGTTTCCTCTATCCTGCAAAGCAGGAACCTCTTGCCTGCATTTCTCCTGACAGCAATAGCATCTGGTATGAAATTTGCAGCCCTCCGGCGGATTTATCGGACTTGGAATGTCTCCCTCCAGCAAAATTCTCTCCCGCTTCTTCTCGTTGATATCCGTAG
>JAQXLR010000188.1 GCA_029012225.1 Clostridiales bacterium | reverse complement strand
GGGTATTTCTTCTTTTTGGCACTGCTTTTTAATAAGCTTGAAGATATAGAAGAAATCCCCTTTCTCAGCAGAAATTATCGATAAGCAGTTTAGAAATGGAGCGCAGATGAAAAACTCGTATCGTTTTTTTGAAAACAAGGACTGTGAATATTATCCCTGTCACAAAGGAGCTAAGGAGCTGAATTGTCTCTTTTGCTACTGCCCCTTTTATTTGCTTTCCCACTGTCCCGGACATAGTCGTTTCCTAAAGCAAGAGGGAAAAGACATCAAAGATTGCAGTGAATGTCTTTTCCCCCATAAGCCGGAAAACTATGATGTTATTTTAAGACTTCTTGGCGATATATCCCTGCGCCTTTAAAAGCTCTGCACAGAGCACTGCACCGCCTGCAGCCCCCCGGACTGTATTATGAGACAATCCAATAAATTTCCAGTCATATACCGTATCCTCTCTTAAACGACCAACGGAAATCCCCATCCCCTTTTCATATCCGACATCCAGTCCCACCTGCGGACGATTCTCCTCCTCCAGATAGCGGATAAACTGTTTTGGAGCACTGGGAAGCGAAAGCTCCTGCGGAACACCCCTAAAATTCTCCAATGCTGCAATCAACTGCTCCTTTGTCGGCTTCTTCCGGAACTTTACAAATACTGCCGCCGTATGTCCGTTTAATACAGGTACACGAATACACTGACAGGTAATAACGGGGGATTGTGCAGGAACAATTTCCTTTTTCACATCGTCAAGCTCACCCCAGATACGAAGCGGCTCTTTTTCTGATTTTTCTTCCTCTCCACCGATATAGGGAATGATATTTCCCACCATCTCCGGCCAGTCCGCAAATGTCTTTCCCGCTCCGGATATCGCCTGATAAGTCGTTGCCACCACCTCATACGGCTCAAACTCTTTCCATGCGGTCAGGGCAGGCGCATAAGACTGAATCGAACAGTTCGGCTTTACCGCAACAAAGCCTCGCTTTGTTCCAAGGCGCTCCCTCTGATAACGGATTACATCCATATGCTTCGGATTAATCTCCGGCACGACCATCGGCACATCCGGCGTCCAGCGGTGCGCACTGTTATTTGAGACAACCGGTGTTTCCGTCTTCGCATAATCTTCTTCAATCTTTTTGATTTCTTCTTTTGTCATATCTACGGCAGAAAAGACAAAATCAACCTCTGCGGCAACCTTTTCCACCTCGTTGACATTCATTACAACAATTTTCTTTACCGCCTCCGGCATCGGAGCATCCAGCTTCCAACGCGCTCCTACTGCCTCCTCATATGTTTTTCCGGCACTGCGCGGGCTCGCCGCAATCGTTGTCACCTCAAACCATGGATGATTCTCCAACAGAGAGATAAATCTCTGCCCGACCATACCGGTACCGCCAAGAATTCCTACCTTTAACTTTTCACTCATCTGCTTTCTTCTCCTTTTTGTCCGTCTGTTGCGAACAGTTGTCGCTCATAGTAACTATATTATGTGATTTTGAAGAAAAAAGCAATGTTATTTTTGTCGAAAATGCTATATATTTTTTAGAAATTCTATGCATATTCTACAAGTTTTTCAGCTTTTCTTTAAATATTCCCTGCCTGCAGCAATCGCCTGCTCCATCGCTGCTTTTCCCGGCGCTCCCACTGTCAGACGCTTATTGACACAGGTTTCCATTGAAATTGCCTCATAGACATCCTCCTCAAAAACGGGGCTAATAGACTTTAGCTCTGTAAGGCTCATATCATCAATGGCAATTCCCCGCTCGATGCAAAATAAAACAACCTGTCCCACGATTCCATGCGCATCACGGAATGGTACCCCTCGATTCACAAGATAGTCTGCCGCATCTGTGGCATTTGTAAACCCATGATTGGCAGAGGCGCGCATTTTCTCTTTCTGAAATCGCATGGTTGCAAGCATATCGCGAAACAATAACGTACAGCCCTTCACCGTATCCATCGCATCAAAGGCCAGCTCCTTATCCTCCTGCATATCCTTATTGTAGGCGAGCGGAAGCCCTTTCATTGTGGTAAGCAAGGACAAAAGAGCCCCATAAACACGTCCCGTCTTTCCGCGCACCAGCTCTGCGATATCCGGATTTTTCTTCTGCGGCATAATGCTGCTCCCGGTACTATATGCATCATCAATTTCCACAAACTGATATTCATTTGAATTCCAAATAATGATTTCCTCCGAAAAGCGGGACAGATGCATCATAATCGTAGCGCATGCCGAGAGAAACTCGATTAAATAATCTCGATCGGAGACACCATCCATGCTATTTTGCATTGGCCCATAAAATCCAAGCAGCTTGGCCGTATAATCCCGATCCAGCGGATAGGTTGTCCCCGCAAGCGCTCCCGACCCAAGCGGACAATAATTCATCCTATCATATAAATCGGAAAGACGCAGCCGGTCTCGCTTAAACATCTCAAAATAAGCACCCATATGATGCGCGAGCGTAATCGGCTGTGCCTTTTGCAGATGGGTAAAGCCCGGCATAATGGTTTCTGTATGTTCCTCCATAATATGAAGAATCGTCTCCAGAAGCTCCTTAAGCAGCGCATCCAGCGTGCGAATCTCTTCTCTTGTATAAAGACGCATATCAAGTGCCACCTGGTCATTTCTGCTCCTTCCGGTATGCAGCTTCTTTCCTGCGTCACCGATACGATCTATCAAATGGGCTTCCACAAAG
>JAQXLR010000187.1 GCA_029012225.1 Clostridiales bacterium | reverse complement strand
CCCCTGCACCCGCACTTCTGTTTTTACACGACTCTGCTGCCGAAAGGTTCTCCCAAGCCACTGCAGAGCTTCCTGCGCGTGTTCCCGCCTCGGCTACCGACGTCTCATTTGTCCCTCCCGCATCTGTCTCTGTCAAATTTGTATATGCTGCCGTAAACATCAGCGTACCTGCGAACAGGATAGCTGCAACTCTCATCATTCTTGACTTCATAAAACTCTCCATTCCGAAGCGATGCTTCGCACGAATCTTTACGATTTATGTTCTTATGTTTTTCAGTATAGCAGTCATATTTTACAGTGTCAACATATTTTTGTAATATTTGCGTAACATTTCACGAGTCAGTCATGCTTGGAAGCGGTGGTATGCGCCGCAAACCATTCTCTTACGTATGCAATATCTCTTTTCATCTGCTCCTTTAGTGCATCAATGGAAGAAAATTGCAGTTCGTCGCGCACACGGCTTAAAAACTCAACAACTACTGCCTTCTCATAGACATCCTCCCAAAAATCAAGAAGATGTGTTTCGACTCCGATCGGATGTTCTCCCGCAATCGTGGGCTTACATCCCACATTTGTAATTCCTTTATAACGCTTTCCTTCAATCACAGTCTCCGTAACATACACCCCATTGGGCGGCAGCAGCTTTTCTTTTGGCGGAATCTGATTGATGGTTGGAATCCCCAACGTTCTGCCAATCTGATTTCCGTGCTTTACCATGCCGGTCACAAAGTACTGATATCCAAGAAGCCTGTTCGCTTTTTCTATGTGACCTGCCGCAATCTCCTCCCGTACAAAGGTGCTGCTGATATCCCTGCCGTCCTCCTTTCTTTTTTCGATTACGATTACCTCATACCCATATTGATTTTGATAAGCCTGAAGCATCCGATAATCTCCCCTTCGCTTGTGCCCAAAGCGGAAGTCTTCTCCAACCACCATGCACTTTACATGGAGCTGGCGCACGATTTTTTCAATGAAGTCCTCCGGCTCCATACACATAATCTGTGGAGTAAACGGACATTCTACTAAATAATCTATGCCGTTTTTTTCAAAAACATGCATCTTTTCCTCATTTGTGGTCAATACCTTCGCCTCAAGCTGCGATACATTTTGCCTTGGCGGTACATCGAAGGTAAAAATCACCTTTGCCAGATTTTTTTTTGTCGCATCCGAAAAATGTTCCAGCAAAAGCTCATGTCCTCTGTGGATTCCGTCAAACTTTCCCAAGGAAATTACGGTATCCTCTTCTATATGAAAATCTGTTGTGTTTGTAATATATTTCATCATTCTAAAAACAACTTTACCGGCTTGTAGCTGTCCTTTGACCATTCATAAATTCCGGCAAAATTTCCCTTCCCATCATAAATCCGAATCCGGCTGTTATCGTGTCGAGCCGGTGCGTGCAAAAGCATGTCCTCCCCAATGCGGTTTCCATTGAAAAGCGCCTTTAAAAATCTCTCTTTTACAACCGCTTTTTCATATTGTAAAAATACGGAATCAACCGGCTGCACAAAAGAAAACATTTCAGCCTTCCAATTTTCCGGTGACAAACCTCCTGCCTGCTCCTTTACAAGCGCTTCTATCTGCGCAAGACGCAATGCTTCCTCTTTGCAAAAGTCTGCCACCTTTGTGCGGGTCAATGCTTCCATACAGCCACCACAGCCCAAACGCTCTCCGATATCCTGACAAAGTGTCCTGATATAGGTTCCCTTGGAGCACTCCACGCGCATCCATACACGCGGAAGTTCTATCTTAAGCACAGTAATGGAAAATATCCGAACCGGTCTTGCCTTCCGCTCCACCGTAATCCCTGCCCGTGCCAAATCACACATTTTTTTTCCATCGATTTTCAGCGCTGAATACATCGGAGGAGTCTGCATATAGTTACCGACAAAGCTTTCTACGGAGGCTAGCACCTCCTGCTCGGTGACAGACACCTTTTTTTCCGACAATACCTCCCCTGAAATATCCTGTGTATCTGTAACCGTGCCAAGGAGCATCACCGTTTCATACTCCTTATTCTTATCGGTCAGCAGCTCACAGACTTTTGTTGCCTTGCCAAGACACACAGGCAACACTCCCTCCGCATCCGGGTCAAGCGTCCCTGTGTGTCCGATTTTTTTCATTTTCAAAATTCCTCGCAATTTGGCTACCACATCAAAGGAGGTGTAGCCTTTCTCCTTATACACATTTATAATTCCACTCAGCATTCCTTGCTTTGATGTCCTCCTTTTTCCAATTCCAGAAGATAGACGTCATCCGGTGTGACACGATATTCCGGAAGAAAAATAACCCAATCCGTAAGCATGCAAATCGGATACTCTCTGATATCTCCTTCATGAAGACTGCTGATATAATAAGGCTCATGCGCCATTTTCGCTCGCAGCATCAAGTCGGAAATCGCAAGCAGCTCAAACCAGATATGTTCCTTTTCATTTCCGTCTGACTTATACGCTTCATCAATGGGCAGTCCCAACTTAACATGAATCGTTACGCCGTCTTGCCCCACAAAATGTTTCACATAGGAAATCCGCTCCATTGCCAGTGCTTTCATCCGCTCTGTCTCGCGAATACTCAGCATATAGACCGGATTCTGACCCAGAATATCATTATAAACGGACATCGGTGAAAGGATTCCTTTCTCATAGTCTTCCTCTGAAAGATATGTAAAAATACAGCTTGTGTCGTGATTGTGCCCATCCTCACGGTCAGCGCTTCCACCCAGCAAATCTTCATTGTAGAAGCGAATCGCTTTTTCCCATGACAAAAGAGCTGCCATCAAAGGAATCTCTCCAAGCTGCGCCAAAAACAACGGTTCCTTTTCGGAAAGCGGCTCGTCCAGCTCCAACAGACGACTTGCCATTCCCTCTATCACATGAAAATGCTCCTGATAATTTTCCTGATCGGAGTTTAAAATCTCCAATTCCGTCACATTACAGCGATTGAGCCCATGGGTATGCAGCCATACCCTTCCATCCTCCCCTCCGACTGCCTGTACCGTATACAAATACCTTGGCGCAGGAGAAACATGAGATGCTGCCGCCAGTGCAACCCATTTGCCGGACAG
>JAQXLR010000186.1 GCA_029012225.1 Clostridiales bacterium | reverse complement strand
TGTGGTTCCGTTTAGCGCACTAAGCGGCTGATTCGGCCAGCTCTTTACCTGATTGCCGTTGGCATCATACAACGCAACATTTGCGCCGGATACCTTTGTCGCATCGATGTTGACATTAATCTTTTGGTTAAAGGCATAAGTCGCCGCCGTTACATTCTGAGCGGGTGCCGGTCCCAAGCTGACTGTGAGCGTAATGTCTGAGCCTGCCGTTACCTTATTGCCCGGTGCAATGCTCTGCTCCATTACAAGTCCCGGATAGATATCCTCACTGTAGGCAGTCTTGACAATGACGTTTAAGCCTTCCAGCTTTTTCTTTGCAGTCGCTTCGTCCGTATAGTTTGGCGCAATTAGGCTTGGTATAGTAATCATTGCCTTTCCCTGACTGATTTCAATCGTAATCTTATCGCCCTCTTTTCCTTTTCCTTCCGGCGTCTGCGAAATGACGTAGCCTTCTTCTACCGTGTCACTGTAGGAATATTTCTTCTCAAAGATAAAGCCTGCATTTTCAAGCTCTCGGATGGCATCGGCCTCTTTCTTTGCCTTTACGGACGGAATCTCTATCTCTCCCTTTCCGCTGCTTACCGTAACCTCGATTGTGGTATTTGGTGCCACCATGCTGCCTGCCTCAATATTTTGTCCGATAATCTGTCCTTGGCTGTATTCATCCGAGGCTGCCGTTCCAATCTGCTGAATCCCAAGTCCGGCTGCATTTAATTTTGCTTTCGCCTCATCATAGGTGTTTCCCTTTACGTTTGGAACTTCAATCGTTCCTTCCTGCTTTTGCTGGGTATTCTCTGTCTGCGTCGTCTGCGCTGTCTGTGACTCTGTCTGCTTTGGTGTCGTTGTATTGTTCTTCTTACCGGATCCAAAGCCCCCAAACAGGCTGACGAGAAGGCAAATAATAATGATGACAATGACGACTGCTGCCACGATTCCCATAATCGTAATGGCTTTCTCCATTTTAGGATTCAGCTCGCCATCCTCCTCATCCTCTATCTCATCGTCCTCCCTGTAGCTTTTCTCCGCTTTTCTCTGCACCGGCATGGGCTCGGGTCTGACGTGAACTCTCCCCGTCTCTCTTTTAATCTGGTCTAAATCGTCTTCTCCTATGATGCGTGTTTTGTCCTGATTTGTAAACGGTGTCATAACCACAAAATCTTCATTGGGGCTAATCAGCACCTTTCTTAAATCCGCCAACAGAGCCGTCATCGTCTCATAGCGTCTGTCCGGATTCTTCTGTGTACATTTCAAAATAATTTTTTCCATGCTAATCGGAAGTCCCGGCGCATAGACACTTGGCGCTATCATTTCCTCCTGCAGATGCTGAATTGCAACTGCAACTGTCGTATCTCCATCAAACGGAACACGCCCCGTCACCATCTCATATAAAACAACACCCATGGAGTAGATGTCGCTCTTGCCATCAACAAAGCCATTTCTTGCCTGCTCCGGCGAAGAATAATGCACTGAGCCCATCACGTCGGAATTGATGGTATTGGAGGTTGCCGCCCTCGCAATTCCAAAATCTGTAACCTTGACCTTTCCCTCCGTGGAAATCATAATGTTCTGTGGCTTGATGTCTCTGTGAATAATGCCTTTGGCGTGAGCCGCCTCTATGCCTCTCCCCACCTGAATCGCAATGCTTGCCGCCTCTTTGTAGGAGAGCTGTCCCTTTTTCTCAATATAAGTTTTCAGCGTGACGCCTTCGACATACTCCATCACGATGTAATGAAGCCCTCTCTCACTTCCAACATCATAGATATTTACGATATTGGGATGCTCCAAGCCTGCCGCAGCCTGCGCTTCCGTCCGGAATTTTGTAACAAAATTCAGCTCCTCCGAAAACTCCTGCTTTAAGACCTTGATTGCGACAAATCGTCCCAGCATCAAGTCCTTTGCCTTATATACATCTGACATACCGCCTGCGCCAATTTTTCCAATCACTTCATATCGGTCTGCGATAAACATTCCCTCTATTAACATTTTAACCTCCATATGGTCCTATCAATACAACCGTAATATTATCTCTCCCACCATTCTCATTTGCAGCTTCCACCAGCTTCTCTGCCTGTTCCACAAGGTCTCTTTTCCCAAGTACAATCCGGCGAATCTGTTCGTCCTCTACCATGTTGGTCAGCCCGTCCGTGCACAATAAAATGATATCGCCCTCGCAAAGCCTTGTCTCAAAGAAGTCGGCAGAAATCTCCGGAAGTATTCCTACTGCCCTTGTGATGATATTCTTATCGGGATGACTCTTTGCCTCGGATTTATCCATCTCTCCCATCCGAACCATCTCCTCAACCAGCGAATGATCCCTTGTAATCTGGGTAATTCCCTCCTGATTGATGACGTACAAGCGACTGTCTCCGATATTTGCAGTGTAAAGGCAGTCTCCCTGGATCACTGCCGCAACAATTGTAGTTCCCATTCCTTCCTTCGCAGGGTCTGCGTTTGCCTCCTCAAACAGCATCCTGTTTGCTTCCTCAATCGCCTTCTTTAAGACTGCTACAGGCTCTCTTTCCTCTGACCTTCCAACATACTCTGTAATTTTCTCCACTGCCAAGCCTGAAGCATAGTCGCCGGCTGCATGACCTCCCATTCCGTCTGCCACCAGAAAAAGGTTTGGCAGATTTCCGACAGGTATCTCCGACGTAAACACATCATCTTGATTGGTGTCACGTTGTCTTCCAATATCTGTTATGGAAAACGTCTTCATCTTTTTCCTCCTATCCGAACGACTTGTCGTGTATCTTTTGCGTGATTCCTTTTATGGCATACTTTCGCACTTTGGATATTTTATCACAAGATTACGAAAAGAACAAGTCATTCGTCCCATTTAAACGCGTGTCACCGGATGTACGCAAAAAAGAACAGACCTTGTCAGTCTGTTCTTTTTTGCAACACCTGCTTACGATTCGCTTTGATCCGGTTCGTAAGGCTTCCGCCAAGTCTGGTTCGGATTCCCTTCCACGCCGTGTACTGCGCAAAGCTACTTTGCTTCGATATAAGATTTGCGCAATTGTCCGCAGGCACCTTCGATGTCTCTTCCCATCTCCCTGCGAATCGTCGCATTGATTCCGTTTTTTTCCAGCCTCTGCTTAAAATCCAGCACCGCCTTTTGCTCGGGCTGTCGATATCTGCGCTCTTTGATTGGGTTGACGGGAATGAGATTCACATGGCAATTCATTCCGTGAAGCAACGCTGAGAGCTCTTTGGCATCCTCCGGCGTGTCATTTACCCCCGCTACCAGACTGTACTCAAAGCTCACACGCCGCCCTGTACACGCAAAATAGTACCTACACGCATCCATAACCTCTGACAGACTGTATTTGTTTGCCACCGGCATCAGTTCTTTTCTCTTTTCCTGACCGGATGCATGCAGGGAAAGTGCCAGTGTAATCGAAAGCCTTTCCTCTGCGAGTGAGCGTATACGAGGAACGATTCCACAGGTAGAGACCGTAACATTTCGCTGACTGATATGAAGGCCGTCCTCATTTGTTAAAAGCGCAATAAACTTTAACAGATTATCATAATTATCAAGCGGTTCTCCGCTTCCCATGACAACAACATTTGAGATTCTCTCGCCAAGATCTGCTCCGATTCGGTAAACCTGCTCTAACATCTCAGACGGTGTCAGTCCACGCACCAGACCGTCTAAGGTCGAGGCGCAAAACCGGCAGCCCATCCGACAGCCGACCTGCGAGGAGATGCAGACAGAATTTCCATGCTTGTATCTCATCAGCACACTTTCAATCACATTGCCGTCTGAGAGTGCAAACAGGTATTTTCTCGTACCGTCCTGCCTTGAAATCTGAACCGCCTCCTGCTTTAAGACGGTCAGCTCGCAGGAAGCCCGAAGCTTTTCCAAAAGCGCCTTGGAAAGATTTGTCATTTCCGAAAAATCAGTCGCCTGTTTTTCGTGCATCCATTGATAGAGCTGCTTTGCACGAAACGGCTTTTCTCCAAGCTTTTCCATAAACGCTTTCATTTCTTCCAAATTTAAGGATTTGATATCTGTTTTTGGCTGCATGCTTCTTCCTTCCTGCCACGTACAAATTTCGCAATATAAAAGCCATCCCAGAAAGCGGCTTGCGGAAAAAGCTGTCGACTTGCCACCATCGCAAATTCGGGATGCGTCTCCAAAAACCAAGCTGCATTTTCCTCATTTTCGCATCTGCTTATCGTGCAGGTGGAGTAAAGCAAGGTTCCCCCCTCCTTCACGTAGCTGCAGACCGTATCCAGTATCGTACGCTGCAATTTTACGAGCTCTTTTTGGCTCTCTTTTGTAACTTTATATTTAATATCTGTCTTTTTTCTTAAAACTCCAAGTCCTGAGCACGGAAGATCTGCAAGCACAAGATCTGCTTTTTCGTTCGATGCCGCATCCGGTATCGTCGCATCCATCTGCACGGCACGAAGATTCTCAAGCCGGTGGCGGGCGATGTTTTGCTCAATCAGCCCGATTTTATATTCGGTCAAATCTCTTGCTTCTACCATCCCTGTTCCCATCAGCTTTTCTGCCAGATGGACGGCTTTGCCGCCGGGCGCTGCACACACGTCAATGCAGTAGTCTCCCTTCTTTGGCGCTGCATACTCTGCTACCAGCATGGAGCTGATATCCTGCACATAAAACAGTCCCTCTCGAAAGGATGCAAGCGCATCCAGCGCATCAAAGCCGGAGATTGCAAAGGCATACGAAAGCTTTGGAGCGGTTCCCTTGTCTATCGTCTCTACGCAAACTCCTTCTGTTTGCAGCCGCTCTTTTAGCTTTTCCGGTGTAATTTTATTCAAATTTGTCCGTATGGTAATAGGCGCTTCTGTCAGAGAAGCTTCCAGCATCTCCTTTGTCTGCTCCGTTCCGTAATCTGTCATCCACTGCCGCACAATCCATGCAGGCATAGAGTATCGAACAGAAAGCGCCTCGATCGGATGCTCCTTTTCATTCGGGTATTCTATATCGGAAAGGCTCCGTGCAATGTTGCGCAGCACTCCGTTGACAAATCCTGCAAGCGAGGAAAAGCCATGTCTTCTTGCCAACTTGACTGCCTCATTGCAGGCTGCCGCATTCGGTACGGAATCCATATACTTCATCTGATAGACGCTCATCCGAAGAATATTTTGAATCAT
Source organism: Clostridiales bacterium (assembly GCA_029012225.1). Lineage (GTDB taxonomy): Bacteria > Bacillota > Clostridia > Lachnospirales > Lachnospiraceae > Roseburia. The sequence goes on along the minus strand of JAQXLR010000186.1, from coordinate 5,613 downwards.
CGGCTTCCTCTTGTTGCCTTTGGTCTTTGCAAACAGGTCAATGATATAATCTAGCTCGAGCAGTCGTTGAATGGTTCCCTCGGCTACCCTTGTGATAAACGCCCTCTCCCTCTTGTCAAGATAGCGATGCTTGTCAAGAACGGCACGGAGTACAAGGTGACTATAGCGTCCCTCCTTTGTAACCTCCATCAAAATTCCAAGAATAAGCTCTCTTGTATTTCCCGAATCAGTCATTTCTGCGACCTCTTCCTCCAAACAGAAGAATCAGCCTAAGCAGCTGCAAAATTCCGGCTGCCGCACTTGCCAAATACGTCATCGCCGCGGCTTTTAAGACCTTTTTTGTGTAGGGCAGCTCGCTTTCACTTAAGATTCCCTGTGTCTCTAACATCTTTAGCGCACGCGAGGAGGCATTGAACTCCACCGGAAGCGTTACGAGCTGGAACAGAACTGCCACGGAAAATAAGAGAATTCCAAGGTTGATAAAAACAGTCCCTGTATTTCTTGTAAACAGCAGTCCAACCAAAATCATCGGCCACGCAAGCGTAGAGCCGATGTTTGCGATGGGAACCAACACCGTCCGAAATGACAATGGTGCATAGCCGTTGTTGTGCTGAATGGCATGTCCACACTCATGCGCCGCTACACCGATTGCGGCAACAGAGGTGGAGCCGTAAACCGTATCCGAGAGCGCAAGCGTTCTCTTTGCCGGATTATAGTGATCGGTCATACTTCCCGACACATGGTGAATCGTCACGTCAAAGATTCCCGCCGCATGCAAAAGTCTCTGTGCAGCCTCTGCACCGGTCATACCCGACATGCTTCGGTGCTGCGAATATTTATTAAATGTTGTTTTTACTCTTGCCGATGCAAGAAGACATAGGACTGCGCCCAATAAAACTAAAACATAGGTTGGATCAAAATAGTAATAATAATATGGCATATATTTTCCTCCTATTCACTATCCACGTTTAAAATAATCTCCCTGTTCAATCGGATATCCGTTTAAAAAGGATTCCACCGACATTCTCTTTTTTCCCTCCAGCTGCACCTCAAGCAACGCAAGAATACCGTCCTTTGCCTGCACAAGAATCCGATCCCTTTCTACCTTCACAATATGTCCCGGCTCTGCACACACCTCACCGGAAACGACTTTGGCGCTCCAGATTTTTAAGACCTTGTCTCCCAGACGGGTATATGCACTTGGCCAGGGAGAAAGACCGCGAATGAGACATTCAATCTTTTTTGCCTCCATCGACCAGTCAATCCTTCCCATCTCTTTGCTAATCTTTGCCGTATGCGTTGCGCCTTTGCTATCCTGCGGTGTATAGACCGCCGTTCCGTCCTCAATCGCCTGCATCGTTTTGACACAAAGCTTTGCTCCTACCTTAGACAAGCGCTCAAACAGGCTTCCTCCCGTCTCGTCCTCCCGCAGTATGACCTCCTCCTTGAAAATCATATCTCCGGTATCCAGCCCCTCATCCATCCTCATTGTGGTAACGCCGGAGACCGCATCTCCGTTCATTACTGCCCATTGAACCGGGGCGGCACCACGATATTTCGGAAGTAAAGATGCGTGTACATTGACACAGCCGTAGCGCGGTATTTCCAAAATCTCCTTAGGAATCAGCTGTCCAAATGCAACTACAATAATAATGTCCGGATTGTAGCCTCTTAGATGGGCAATGCATTCCGGCTGGCGCACACGCACAGGCTGATACACCTCTACTCCATGCTCTATGGCATATGCCTTTACCGGAGTATATTTCAAAGCCTTGCTCCGTCCTACCGCCTTATCGGGCTGCGAGACGACAAGCACTACCTCATGACCTGCTTTTATGATTTCCTCTAAGGTTCCCACTGCAAAATCCGGTGTTCCCATAAAAATAACACGCATTTTCTCAAGCCTCCTTACGTCTCTTGCTTATCCCCGGCATCCTCGTAGGTCACATCACGAAGCCCTCCCTCGACCTTTTCCGTATACATATGTCCCTCTAAATGATCCAGCTCGTGGCAGATTGCCCGCGCCAAAAGCTCTGTGCCCTCAATCTCAAACTCCTGCATACTTTCATCATATGCCCGTGCCTTCACATAGTTCGGACGAGTTACCGTTCCTGCCTTGCCCGGCAGGCTAAGGCAGCCCTCATCTCCGGTCTGCTCACCGGAGGACTCTAAAATAACCGGATTTATCATTACAATCGGTCCTTCGCCCACATCAATGACTACAATGCGTTTTAAAACACCTACCTGCGGAGCAGCAAGCCCTACACCGTTTGCTTCATACATCGTCTCAATCATATCCTCGATGAGCTCACGCGTCTTTGGCGTTAGCTCCACAACCTCCCTGCACCTTTTTTCAAGTACAGAGTCACCCTGTATCCGAATCGTTCTGATTGCCATCTTTTCCTCCATTCTAAGCCCCGTTTATCGGGTTAAAATCAAACCAGACTGTCACATTTTTATAATCCTTATTCTCCCGAATAAACTGCTCTGCCTTATCTTTTATGAGAACCAACGTCTGATAATGCTCTGCTTTTAGGTAAATTACTTTTTTATAAATATCGTTGACCTTTGCCACGGTAGCATCTGCCGGCCCGATTCGAAAAATCCTCTCTGCCGCAGCCCCGTCTGCAAAGGAATCCAGCTTTTCTGCCAGCTTCTCTGCTCCCTGCATTGCAGCCTCCTCTTTTTCGGAAGCGCATAAGATAAGCAATAAATTCCATATCGGGGGATAGAGCATCAGCTTACGATATTCCAGCTCCTTTTTGTAAAATCCATCGTAATCCTGTCTGGAAGCATCTACAATGCTGTAGTGGGTCGGGTCATAGGTCTGTATGACCACCTGTCCGGGAAGCTCGCCTCGTCCCGCTCTTCCCGCCGCCTGCGTCAGGAGCTGAAAGGTGCGCTCCGGCGCTTGATAATCCCCCACATGCAGCGACAAATCCGCCGCCAGTACCCCTACCAGTGTTACCTGCGGGAAATCATGCCCCTTTACAATCATCTGTGTTCCGATTAAAATATCTGCCTCTTGATTGGCAAAGGCAGATAAGATGTGTTCATGCCCTTCTCTGCTTCGTGTTGTATCCAAATCCATGCGCAGCACTCTTGCTTGCGGAAACCGCTGCTTTACCACCTGCTCAATTTTCTGCGTCCCTGCCTTAAAGCCGCTGATATATCTCGAGCCGCAGGAGGGACAGGTCTTTGGCTCAGGCTGCTCGTATCCACAGTAGTGGCAGACCATTCTGCCACCGGTATGCTGACTTAAAGAAACATCGCAATGCGGACATTTTAACACATGTCCGCAGGCTCTGCAAGAGACAAAGCCGGAGAGACCCCTGCGATTCAAAAAAAGCATAATTTGCTGTCTCTTTTTTAGCCTGTCCTCAATCAGTTCCGCTAACCGGGCACTTAAAATCGACCGATTCCCATGCCTTAGCTCCTCTCTTAAATCCACAATCTCACAGGTCGGAAGCGGCTTTTCCTTTACCCGCTGTGTGAGCTCAAGCAAGCGGTATGCTCCGCTCTTTGCCTTATAAAAGCTTGCAACGGAAGGCGTTGCCGAGCCCAAGATGACGCTTGCTCCCATCATCCTCGCTCGCTCAATTGCAGTCTCTCTTGCATGATACCGCGGCACATTTTCACTTTTATATGAGGTTTCATGCTCCTCATCTATGATAATTAATCCAAGATTTAAAAATGGAGTAAATAGGGCAGAGCGCGGTCCTATCATAATATCAATCTCCCCTTTTTTTGCCCTAAGAAACTGATCGTACCGTTCTCCTGCCGTCATTCTCGAATTTAGGATGGATACTCGATTGCCAAAGCGGTTATAAAACCGCATCACGGTCTGATAGGTCAGTGCAATTTCGGGAATCAAGACAATTGCCTGTTTTCCCTGTTCTGTCACATGGGCAATAAGCTCCATATAGACCTCTGTCTTCCCGCTCCCGGTCACGCCCCAAAGCAGGTATGTCTGTCGGATTCCGGCATCATACTCCGCTTTGACCGTTTGGGCAACGAGCGTTTGCTCCTCATTTAGCTTTTGCCGATATTCTCCCTTTGAGAGGTGCCCTACCGGATTGCGATATTCCGTTTCCCTAAGGATACGCACCACACCCTTTTCCTCAAGCGCACGAATGACAGCGGAGGATACCCCGAGCTTTCCTGTAATCAGTTCCCACTCCAGCTCTCCCTCCCTTAGAAGCGCCTCAAGAAGCTTTGCTCGGGCTGTGCTATGCTTTCGCACACATTCTGCCAGCTCATTCTTCGCTTCCATGGGATGCACGCAAAGGCATACCTTCTTATGCTCCACTGCTCTCTTTTTCTCCTTAATCGGAATGACCGTTTTTAAGGCATGATTCATGGTGCCGCCGTAGTTGCGCCGCATCCAGCCCGCCAGTGCAATCAAGTGGGATTCGATGGGAATGCTGCTTCTAACAATCTGGAGAATCTCTTTTATTTTTTCCTCATCGTATTCCGGCTTATCGGTCAATTCAACCACATATCCCGTGATACGTCGATTGCCAAATGGTACTTGCACCTGCATTCCCACCACAATGCTTTTCTCCAACCGCTTCGGAATACGATATTGAAAGGTCTTATCCAATTTTTCCTGTGAAATATCCACAATGATATTTGCGTATTCCGCCATTCTGTTTTTCACACCTCCGATATTAGTAAATTTATCTATTGTTCGTAAGTTTGTTTTTTATTCATAAATTTATGTCATGATTTGCTCTTTTTTGATGCGTTTCAAGGCATTTTTTACCAAATCCTTTTCACCCATTTCATACTGTCTTCCACGTATTTCCTGATAGGACTCATGTCCCTTTCCTGCCAGTACAATCAAATCTCCCTCCCTTGCCATGCGAAGTGCAAAAAAAACAGCTTCTCTCCTATCGCAAATCCGTACATACTCCCCGCCTGTAGGAGCAATGCCGGCCTCAATATCATCTATGATTTTTTCCGGATCCTCCCATCTTGGATTATCCGAGGTTAAAACGGTTACATCCGCAAGTCGTCCCGCCGTCTCCCCCATTCGATATCTTCTGTATTTGGAACGGTTGCCTCCGCATCCAAACAGTACAATCAACCGCTTGGGATGAAATTCGCGCAAAGTCATCAGCAGATTTTTCAGGCTCATCTCATTGTGTGCGTAATCCACCAGAACGACATATTGAGGGAACGGACTGACATTCTCACAGCGTCCCGGCACCCTTGCGTTTCTCAGGCCCTGCGCAATTTGCTTCGGTCTGATGCCCAAATGCAGTGCAGCCGCAGCTGCAGCCAGGGCGTTTGAGATATTAAAGCGTCCGGGGAATGGAATCCCAACCTGAAATTTCTCTGCCGCACAAATTCCCTGCATACTTTTTACCTGAATCAAAAAAGAGGCAAACAAACTTCCCTTCCTCATTGAAAAATGTTCCTCTCGTGCCGTCACTCCGGCCGGATACCGCATAGAAAATGTCTCAAGCCTGCAGCTGTGCCCATAGAGAATGCGCTCCAGATTGGGGTCATCACAATTTACAATACCCAGCTCACACTGCGAAAACAGCCTGCGCTTACAGGAAAGGTACTCTGCAAAGGTGCTATGCTCTCCTGCTCCGATGTGGTCAA
>JAQXLR010000185.1 GCA_029012225.1 Clostridiales bacterium | reverse complement strand
CATGCTCAGAAAGATCGATTTTCTCGCTATCCTCCTCGATATCCATTGGTGTCCAGATGCCATCTGATGCAGTGGGAGCTGATGCTTTTTCTGTCTCTGCGCAGCCGGTCAGACCTGCAAACAAGCCTGCACAAAGTAGAGTTATCATGAGGTTCCTTGTCATCTTTATCCTCTAAATGTTTCAAAAAAAGAGAGTGCATCGCCCCTTGCAACACAATCTCTCACCTGAAAACATCTTAATTCTATTTTCTTTTTCTAGCAGCTTCAGATTTTTTCTTACGTCTTACGCTAGGCTTCTCGTAATGCTCACGTTTACGAATTTCCTGCTGAATACCAGCTTTAGCGCAGCTTCTTTTGAAACGACGTAAAGCGCTATCTAAAGTCTCGTTCTCTTTTACGATTACGTTTGACATGCTTCACCTGACCTCCCTTCAGTCCCTGCCTGAAATCGACTGATTGGGTTTATTATGCTTTTTTGCACACAAGATATTATAGCATAATAAGGAAATCCGTCAATACCTTTTGCAATCTTTTTTCTGTCTCTTTAAGAATGATTGACATTTCTATGGCAAAAAGCGTTCCGATACTGGGTTGGAGTGAGCCCTGTCATCTTCTTATAGCACTTCATGAAATTGTTGCTGTCTCGAAATCCTACTGCCTCTGCAAGCAAATTGACCGGCAGATTGGTCTCACTAAGCAGATAGTTTGCCTCATCTACTTTACATCGCAAAAGATACTGTTTTAATGGAATTCCCGAAATCTCCCGGAACATATGTGACAAATATTTTGTGTTATATCCGAAATGCTCTGCGATTTCTTCCACTGTAACATAGGTGGTTGCATGTGATCGCACATAATCCTCAATATCATGATAGATCTGCTTCTGTGTCTTCTTTGTCTTCTCTCCATTCTGCTGCCTGTGTAGCTGCTCTGCAACCTCACAAAGTACACTCATTGCAAAATAGTCCATGCAATTGGCATCATAACCATTTCGCAGCCCATCCTGTAGCTGCCTTAACAAAATGGCCACCCTCTCCGGCTGTAATAGCTTCATGCTCTCAGGCAGAATCAGCTTCTCCGTCTTATCAATACCTGTTTCACCCTTTGGTGAGAAATGCATCCAATAAAAAGAACATTTACTTGCCTTATATCCAATCCTACGATTACTTAATACCACTGTCGGTGGAAGAAGCAGCATCTCCCCCTCATTCACAACATACCTTTTCTGATCATATTGCAAATACAGTACATCCCGTATCACGACTATCAGCTCATAGTCCTCTAACGGATAATCCTCATGCTTCCATGCTTCATTTAAGGCTTCAAATTTACCTGTTCTGGCAAAGCTCACAGGTCTGTCGGATAGTATCTCATATGTTTTCATAGTCATAATAACCTTCAAAAAGTAATTTTTTATCTATTATAATAACTTTTTGCATTTTTTTCTACCCATTTTTACCTTTCATATGTCATAAAACTCTGCTATGTTATGCAAAAAGATACAATTACGGAGGTGTCCTATGAACAACTTGAAACGAGTGAAAATCAACGATACTTTCTGGGGACGTTATGAAAAACTGATCACAGATTCCGTCATACCCTATCAGGAAAATGCACTGTTAGACAGAATACCCGACGCAGAAAAGAGTCATGCGGTAGAAAACTTCCGGCAGGCTGCCCAGGTGCTGAAATCCGGCTCCTGCAATGGAGAATTCTACGGCATGGTTTTTCAGGACAGTGATGTGGCAAAATGGTTGGAGGCCGCATCCTATTCCCTGCTTCTAAAGCCAGATCCCGCGTTGGAAAAAAGAATGGATGAGCTGATTGATCTGATCGGACAGGCACAGCGTGAGGATGGTTATCTGAATACTTATTTCACGGTAAAGGAACCTGGAAGAGAATGGACCAATCTAATGGAAGCACACGAGCTGTACTGTGCCGGTCATATGATAGAAGCAGCCGTAGCCTATTACGAGTGTACCGGGAAGCGCTCTCTATTAGACATTATGTGCAAAATGGCTGACCATATTTATAACCACTTTATCATCGAGAAAGCACCGGGATATCCCGGACATCCTGAAATTGAGCTTGCTTTAGTCCGTCTATATGAAGTAACACATGATGAGCGCTACTTTGAATTAGCAAAACATTTTATTGATGTACGAGGTGTAGATCCTGATTATTTTGATAAGGAGTGCAAAACAAAACCCTTTAAAGTGTGGGGTATGGATCCCTTTGACAAAGAATATGCCCAGAATAATATGCCGCTTCGTGATCTCACTCAAGCCACCGGCCATGCAGTTCGCGCTGTATATCTCTACAGTGGAATGGCTGACGTAGCTGCAAAAACCAGGGACTCTGCTCTATTAAGCGCTT
>JAQXLR010000184.1 GCA_029012225.1 Clostridiales bacterium | reverse complement strand
GGCAGATGCTTATCAGCCATATAGCAAGCGCCTCTATGTCAATTCAAAGGAAGCGACGATTGTGATTTCCCTAACAGGGGAGAATACGGCTGCCTCAGGCAGCAATACAGGCACAAATGCAAATGCAGGTACAGGTTTGCAGGATGGGGGACAAACCGCCTCTGAGGCAGCGGGAATGGCAGGAAGCCTTGCGGGCAGTCAGAGCGGAAATCGCACAGCAGGTGCGGGCACGGGAAGCGCATCTGCAAATACAGGTGGAATCGATGAGGCTGAGCTAAATGCAATCATTGATGGGATTTTGAACAAGGAAGAGAATTCGGAGACATCGAACTACCTGACTACATTGACAGAGCTTCTTTCCTCCATTACGGGAGAGAAAAATTAGACGAAAAGCATGTAAGAAGGCGGAGTAATTTTGCATAGGATGTTATTAGAAAACAGGAGGAGAACAAATGAGCTATAGGGAGAAGTATGAGGCATGGAGGAGCAATCCGTATTTTGACGAGGCGACGAGAAAGGAGCTTGAGGAGCTTTCCGGGGATGAAAAGGAGATAGAGGAACGCTTTTATACGGAGCTGGAATTTGGGACAGCCGGGCTTAGAGGCATCATCGGTGCCGGAACCAACAGGATGAACATCTACACCGTTCGAAAAGCGACACAGGGGCTTGCAAATTATATTTTGCATGTTGGAGCAGAGGACAAAGGAGTTGCGATAGCCTATGACTCCAGAAGGATGTCGCCGGAGTTTGCAGACGAAGCGGCACTGTGTCTTGCGGCAAACGGAATTTGTGCCTATGTTTTTGATGCGCTAAGGCCGACACCGGAGCTTTCCTATGCAGTTCGCAGACTGGGATGCACAGCCGGAATTAACATTACGGCCAGTCATAACCCACCGGAATACAACGGATATAAGGTGTATTGGGAGGACGGAGCCCAGATTACACCGCCTCACGATGTGGGAATCATGGATGAGGTAAAAAAGGTAACAGAGTATTCTGCCGTAAAGACAATGCCTCTTGCAGATGCAAAGGCAGCAGGGCTTTATCGGGTAATCGGAGCAGACATTGACACGCCCTATATGGAAGAACTCAAAAAGCTGGTGCTGCGGCAGGATTGTATTGATGCGGTCGGCGGAGATTTGAAGATTGTTTATACGCCTCTCCATGGGACGGGAAATATTCCGGTACGCCGCGTGTTAAAAGAGCTTGGCTTTGCGAATGTTTATGTCGTACCGGAGCAGGAGCAGCCGGATGGCAACTTCCCGACTGTAAGCTATCCGAATCCGGAGGATGCGGAAGCGTTTGAACTGGGACTGGCGCTGGCAAAAAAAGTGGATGCGGATTTAATTCTCGCGACAGACCCGGATGCAGACCGTCTTGGTGTTTATGTAAAGGACTCCAAAACAGGAGAATATCATAGCCTTACAGGAAATATGTCGGGCTGTTTAATCGGAGATTACATCATTGGACAGAGAAAGGAGCTTTACGGCCTGCCAAAGGACGGAGCGTGGATACGCTCTATTGTGTCTACGACAATGGGCGATGCAATTGCAAGGCATTATGGGATTGAGCTCATAGAGGTGCTGACCGGATTTAAATTTATCGGGCGTAAAATGCTGGAGTTTGAGCATGCCGGAAAGGGAACCTATCTTTTTGGAATGGAGGAGAGTTACGGCTGTCTGATCGGTACCTATGCAAGGGATAAGGATGCTGTGGCAGCAACGATGACGCTCTGTGAGGCGGCAGCCTACTATAAGACCAAAAACATGACATTGTGGGATGCGATGCTTGCAATGTATGAAAAATACGGCTATTTTAGGGATGATGTGACTTCTATTACCTTAAAAGGCATTGAGGGACTTGCAAAAATACGCAGGATTATGGATACGTTAAGAGAGAATCCGCCTAAGGAGATTGGCGGAAGCAGGGTAACTGCAGTGCGCGACTATAAGAACGCGACGATTACGGATAGGAAGACGGGGGAGGTAAGGCCGACAGGACTGCCGTCATCCGATGTTTTGTATTATGAGCTGCCGGAGGATGCATGGGTCTGTGTACGACCGTCAGGAACTGAGCCTAAAGTAAAGTTTTATCTTGGGGTAAAGGGCAGCTCTTTTACAGATGCAAAAGAAAAATCAGAGGCTTTGTCGAAGGCTGTTTTGGCAATGATGGATCGGATTGTTTAAGAGCGGAAAGAAGCCGGGAGGAAAAACAGAGACAATTATCGTCTCATAATCAAGAAAATATCGCAAAATGCCATAAATATGGGAAATTTCCTTGACAAAGGGGAAAAAACCAAGTATAAATATGGATAGGTATTTAAGAAAATACTTGAAACATTAGTATGAAAATTCAGAGGAGGAATTTTTAGCATGAACAAAGCAGAATTAGTTGGAGCAATGGCTGAAAAAGCGGAATTAAGTAAGAAGGATGCAGAGGCAGCATTGAAGGCATTCACGGATATTGTTGCGGAAGAGTTAAAAAAGGGTGAGAAGATTCAGTTGGTTGGCTTTGGAACCTTTGAAGTATCTGAGAGAGGGGCAAGAACAGGAAGAAATCCGCAGACTGGTAAGGAGATGCCGATTCCGGCTTCCAAGGCTCCGAAGTTTAAGGCGGGCAAGGCCTTAAAGGATATGCTGAATGCATAATATCTGCAGATGAGACTGGATAAGTTTTTAAAAGTGTCTCGTTTGATTAAGAGGCGTACTGTAGCAAATGAGGCCTGCGATGCGGGGCGAGTGACAATCAATGATAAATTGGCAAAAGCTTCCTCAAATGTGAAAGTGGGCGATATTATTGAAATTGGATTTGGCACAAAGTCCGTAAAGGTTCGCATCTTGGATATCCAGGATACAACAAAAAAGAACGAGGCAAAAGATTTGTTTGAATATGTATCATAAATAAGGACACCTCCCAATATACTTTACATGACAAGGTAAAGTGGCGGGAGGTTTTCTTATGGAAGAAAGAAATGGGAATACAGCAAAATCGCATAAGGTTTTGCTTGCAAATCGAAAAAGCGGTGCCTTCAGCGGTGTGGTAGACGTACTTTCGTTTGATGTGGGGGAGATTTTGCTGGAAACAGAGCTTGGAATGCTTTTGATAAAAGGACATGACCTGCATGTAAACAGACTAAGTCTGGAAAAGGGAGAGATTGACATCGAAGGGCGGATTGATTCTCTTGCCTATTCCGATGTGAAAAGTGCAGGGAAGCAAGCGGAGTCCTTTCTCGGAAGGCTGTTTAAATAATGACGGTAAGCGAGACAATTGGGGGCGAGGCCTATCTTTTGGGCGCGTCCGTTCTGCTTGGTTCGGGGCTGTTTTTTTTGTATGATATTCTGCGCATCTTTCGAAGAATTATTCCGCATGGGGCAATCTGGATCGGAGTCGAAGACCTGTTGTACTGGTTGTTTTACACGGGAGCAGTCTTTGTGCTGCTGTACCGGGAGAACGATGGAATGGCGCGCGGATTTGTGCTGGGAGGGGCGGCAATCGGGATGCTGCTGTATTATGGTCTGCTCAGCCGTTTTGTCATAAAGGTAAACGTGCTTGTGATTCGGACGGTTACGGGGCTTGTCGGAAAAATATTACATACCCTGTTTTATCCTATTTTCTTTGTTTTGAAAAAAATGCGGGGATTTTTCAGAAAACGATTGAAAAAGTTGGCACGAGCAGTTAAAATAGGCTTATATAAACGATAATTCAGTGATTTGCGTAGGGAAGAAAGAATGATAGCAAAGAGAAGAAGAAAAAATGGGAGAGCAGGGAGATTATATATCGGAGCCATTGCGACGGTGTTTATGATCGCCATGTTCGCACAGATTGTGAAAGTATACCAAAAGGATCAAGAATACATTGAGAGAGAGGCGAAACTGGAGGAAGAGCTCTTACAGGAGACAATAAGACAGCAGGAGCTGGAGCAGTATGAGGTCTATACGCGGACGAACCAGTATGTGGAGGATGTGGCAAAGAGCAAATTGGGTCTTGCTTATGGCAATGAGATTATCTTTAAAGAAGAGGAATAATAGGAGAGGCTTCCCAAACTGGGAGGCCTTATTTTATCCTATAGGACACTCTTATGGAGCAGACTGTTTTGTAATAACAGATGCACTATAAAAATTGTGCAGAGAGAAGAAAACGAATCACACATAGGAATACGAGAGATAGGTGGGCGATTGGGATATGGCAGTATATATGGTAGGAGACTTTATCCGGGAAATAAGACTGCGGAAAGGATATACACAAGAGGAGGTAAGCTTTGGCATCTGTACACCGGCTTCGTTATCCAGAATAGAGAATGGAATGCAAACACCGGGGAGATATGTATTGGACAAGCTGTTAGAACGCTTGGGGACGGAGAATAATGTGTTTAGTACCTTCGTCAGCCGGGAGGAAATGGAGCTTTATGAAATTGTGCAAATGATAGCCAGAAATATTGCGGATGGAAATGTGAGCGAGCTGGAGCAGCAGATTAAAAAAATGGAACGGCTGGTTGTCGGGAAAAAGGAACTTGAGAGACAATATCTGTTTTTTGCACAGGGCGAGCTGCTGCGGCAAAGAGGTGGAGATGAGGAAGTGGTTATGGACTTGTTGATGCGTGCAATTCATGTAACACTCCCGGATTTTGACGGAAGAACGCCTCTTAAGAACAATCTATTGACCTTTGATGAAATCATTATCATTAACAGCATCGCTACGCAGTATGCGGAGCGAAATCGGATAGAGGACGCTTTAAGATTAGGCTTTTGGTTGAAGGATTATATGGAAGAAAAGGTTGTGGACGGAAAGATGAAGACGGCAAAGTATCCGGTAATCCTATATAATCTGAGTAATTGGCTTGGAGAAACAGAACGCTTTAAAGATGCATTGAGAATGGCAGATGTCGGAATTGATTTTTGTATTCGATATGGGCATCTGCTGACTTTGCCGCTGCTTATGTTTAATAAGGCGTGCAGCCTTGCAGAGTTAAGAAGATTTGAGGAAGCAAAAAAATTTTTTGCACAGTCAGTTACCGTTTTTGAGGCAATGAAACAGTATAATAGAGCAAAAATGGCAACCGACTGGTGCAAGAAGCATTATGAGATTAAACTTTAATACCCTTCTCTTAAATCGGGAAAAATGAAGCAGGAAAAACCAGTCATCATATTTGTGATGGATGCTGTGGTTGTAAAAGTGGATGCGGCCAATACAAGACAGCATAACACAGATAGTATAAGTTTTCTTTTCATTTTCGTAACCTCCTTGCTTTTGGGTTATTTTAGAATGAAAAAAGAACAAATACCATGCGATATGACGTAAGAAAAAAATTACGTCATATCGCATGGTATTTTTGTAGAAATCCATGTATAATATATTATTTTACGATGGAAGCAGACAAAAATGCAGAGGGAATAGGGGATGCGGGATGAAATATTTGTTGCAGAATCGATTGATTCCCCATATAATAAAACGAAAGTGCCGTTCAGATATGCCCTTCTCTATGAAAAATCATTTACAACGCATGGGATTTGATTTAAAATGAAAAAATAGGTGTGAGAAGACCCACAGCTAAGGAGATTTCAGATAACATGAAATATGATAAAATCATTATAGGGGCAGGGATATATGGAATGTATTCGGCTCTGTATTGCGGAAGGAAAGGACAGCATATTTTAGTCTTAGAATGCGATCCTGCTCCCTTTGGAAGGGCAACCTATATCAATCAGGCGAGAGTGCATCAAGGTTACCATTATCCTCGTTCTCTGTCTACGGCGATGAAATCGGCAAAATATTTTGAGCGGTTTCACAAGGATTACGGATTTTGCATTAACAGCGAATTTGAGAAGGTCTATGCAACCTCTGCGGAGTATTCATGGTCCAGCGGGGAGCAGTTTAAGAAGTTTTGTCGCGCAGCGGACATTCCATGCGAGGAGTTAAATCCCGAAAAGTTTTTTAAAAAGGGAATGTGCGACGGAGCATTTTTGACGAGGGAATATACCTATGATGCAATGGTGCTGCGGGACTATTTTGTAGATCAGCTTGCGAAGCTTGCTAACGTAGAGATTCGTTATCATGCTCGCATTGAGAGGATGGAAAAGCTGCAGGATGTGTATGAGATTACTCTGGAGGATTCCGCCACGTTTCAGACAGGGTTTCTTTTGAACGCAGCCTATGCGTCTACCAATCAGATTTCCGCTATGCTGGGTTATGATAAGTTTAAGATTAAATATGAGCTGTGTGAGATTATCTTGTGCGATGTCAACGATGCATTAAAGCCTTACGGACTTACGGTAATGGACGGGCCTTTCTTTTCTATTATGCCCTTTGGAATTACCGGAGATCATTCGCTGACATCCGTCACGTTTACACCCCACGCCACAAGCTATGAGGAATTGCCGAGGTTTGCATGTCAATCGGAGAGCGGAGGCGATTGCTCGCCAACCCATTTGGGAAACTGCAATACCTGTCCGGCGAAGCCCAAAAGCGCATATCCTTATATGTCAAATTTGGCGAGGAAATATCTGCGGGAGGAGTTTGCATTCTCATACAAGGGCTCGTTGTTTTCCATGAAGCCGATTCTGATGAGCTCGGAGATTGACGATTCCAGACCAACGGTAATTCGTACCTATGCGACAAATCCTACTTGCGTAGGAGTTCTGTCGGGAAAGATTAATACGGTATATGATTTGGATGAGGTACTAAGCAATGCAGAATAAGGAAAAGAATTTTGTCTCAGCAGTGGTGTACGTACACAATGACGGATGCCGGGCTGCCGATTTTGTACGGATGCTGATTCGTGTAATGGAGGCAAATTTTGAGGTATCAGAGATTGTGTGTGTCAATGATTTCTCCGATGACGATAGTGCAAAGCAAATAAAGGAAGCCAGCGAATTTGCGAAGGTAACCACAGTCTCTGTCATCAATTTAAGCCATTTTCATGGACTGGAGAGTGCAATGAGTGCCGGAGTAAAGCTCGCAATCGGCGATTTTGTGCTGGAGTTTGATTCTGTGCTCACGGATTACGAGGAGTCCAAAATCATGGAGGTGTATTATGAAGCCTTAACCGGATATGATATTGTCAGTGCATCTCCGGAAGGCAGGCAGAAATTTACTTCCAGCTTATTTTATTTTATTTTTGATAAGTTTACGAGGATTCCGTATAAAATGTGCACGGAACGATTTCGCATATTAAGCCGCCGTGTGATCAATCGGATTGAGAGTATGAATCACTCCGTGCAGTATCGGAAAGCCTTGTATGCAAATTGCGGACTGAATACAAAAAATATCCGGTATGAACCGATAAAAGGAGTTGCCGGAAAAGCAGACAAGGAAGAAAGCAGTTATCGCGCAGGACTCGCCGTAGATACGCTCATGCTTTTTACGGACGTAGGATACAAGTTTTCGATTACAATGACAATCTGTATGATGCTGATTGTTGTTTTGGTTGTCATCTATTCTCTGGTCATTTACCTTACGAGCGATCCGGTCGAGGGCTGGACGACGACGATTCTGTTTTTGTCCTTTGGATTTCTGGGGATGTTTGCATTGTTGTCTATTGTAATCAAGTACTTGCAAATTCTGGTCAATCTTGTATTCAAGAGAAAGAACTACAGCTTCGAGAACATTGAAAAGCTGACAAAGTAGAAAAGAGGAAGGGCGGATGCGTTGTGTAATTGTGGGCTACGGCTATTGGGGAAAGATCATAGAGAGGTACGTAAGAGAGTCCGCAGACTTTACACTGGTGGGTATATGCTCTCCGCGGCTCTCCGGTGCACCTACACTGCGAGAGCTTGTTGAGGATGGAGGAATCGCTGCTGCTATCGTATGTACACCGACGGATACCCATTTTGAAATCGTATCCTACCTTTTGGAGAATGGGATTCATGTATTTTGTGAAAAGCCGCTCTGCAAGCAGCTTTCGCAGACAAAGGAGCTGTATGCACGTGCGCGGGAGCATGGAGTGACGTTGTTTGCGGATTACATTTATACGGTATCTCCATCTGTGTGCGCAATGCGTGATGCGGTACGCGATAGGGAGGAGCTGGGAGCTCCCTTGTATGTTAGGATGGAGATTGCACAGTTTGGTCGGTTTTATAAGACCGATGATGTGTTTGCTGTTTTGGGAGTGCATATGCTCTCGGTGCTTGGGCATGTGTTTGATGTAAGCTGCGGAGAGGTTCGGATTTTGGAGACGAAAGCACTGCGAAGAAACGAAAATGGTCTGGCAGAGGCAGGATGGGCTCGGTTCTCGATGCCTAAGCTCTCGGGAGAGATTTCCTGCAGTCTGCTCGCGCATGAGAAACAGCGACGAGTCGAACTCTACTGTGAGAGAGGGCTTGTTGTCTTTGATATGCTGGGAGAGAAGACAATGCTTGCCATTTGTCACAGAAAAACAGAGGAAGGATACGAGGAGAAGGTGCTGTGCGAGTACTGCTTCGATGAAGGGAATAATTTAAGCAGAGCACTTTCCCGTTTTGCGGAGGATATTCGTAAGGGGGAATCCTCAAGTGAGAGCGTGGCTGTCTTGGTAGCGGACTGTCTGGAGCAAATCGGCTATGGGATGGACGAAGAAATGATATAGGAGAGAGAGATGCTTTTTTCATCATCTGTATTTTTGTTTTTATTTTTGCCAATTGTATTTGTTTTCTATTATCTTCCGTTTATTCGAAGCAGGACATATCGCAATGTTCTTCTTCTTTTTGCAAGCCTCTTTTTTTATGCGTGGGGTGAGCCGGTCTTTGTTCTTCTAATGGCAATGTCGATTGTGGTGAATTGGATGATTGGACTTGCCGTCGCCCGAAGTGAGAAAAAAAAGCGATGGCTTGCGCTTTCTGTATTCTGGAATCTGGCGATTATGTTTGTTTTGAAGTATCTTACATTCGTACTCGCGAATTTGGATCTGCTTTTGGGGACTGATTTTGCGAAGAATCTGTCTATTCCGCTGCCACTCGGAATTTCATTTTTTACCTTCCAGATTTTAAGCTATGTGTTTGATGTATATTATGGGACGACGGAAGTTCAAAAAAAGCTATATAAATTTGCACTCTATGTAACGATGTTTCCGCAGCTTGTGGCAGGACCGATTGTGCGCTATGAGCAGATTGCGTGGGAAATCGATCACCGCAGAGAAAATCTGGAAGATTTTAGTGCAGGTATGATACGATTTGTCTATGGACTCGGGAAAAAGGTTATTTTTTCCAACTATATGGGAACGATTGCAGATAACTTATTTTATCTCTCAAAGCAGGGAGAGCTGTCTGTGGCATCTGCATGGATTGGCGGGATTGCATATACGCTGCAAATTTATTTTGATTTTTCGGGCTATTCCGATATGGC
>JAQXLR010000183.1 GCA_029012225.1 Clostridiales bacterium | reverse complement strand
GAGGATGTCTATGAGCCTTATCTTGTAAAAAACGGATTTTTGAATCGAACACCAAAAGGACGTGTCGTAACAGATTTTGCATACGGCCATTTCGGACTGGAATCTCGAATACACAAGAAATAGTTGCTTTTCTGAAAAAATACTATTATAATATACTATATATTGTGAAATGAGACGCTCCGGGGAGGATGAGGTTATGTCAGAAAAGACAAGCACCGAGGTAATCATTGGTGGAAAAGTGTATACCTTAAGCGGATATGAGGAGGAGGGCTATCTCCATAAGGTAGCGGCCTATATCAATAATAAAATCAATGAGTTTGAGTCGATGGACTCCTTTCGGAGACTCTCGTCGGACATGCGGTCGACGCTGATTCAGCTAAATATTGCAGACGATTATTTTAAAGCAAAGGCACAGGCGCAAAAGCTGGAACAGGAGATTGAGCAAAAGGACCGAGAGATTTATGATTTAAAGCATGATTTGATTTCGAGTCAGCTTAAGGCAGAAAGTGATGCAGACTCCTTAAAAGAGCTGGAGAAAAAGAACAGGGAGCTGATGCTTGGAAAGGCAAAGCTGGAGGCCACCTTAGAAGACACACTGCTTGGAAAGGTACCTGCCAAGAAGTCGGAATAGATAGGGAAAACAGAACAAGAGGGAAAGGGGACGTAAGAGATGCTTTCGTCCCCTTTTTGCACGAATGGAAATCAGAGGAGGGAGGAAAGGATGAGAGAGACAGAAAAACAAAATAAACAAGATAAAATCGAGCTGTTGGCGCCGGCAGGCTCTTATGAGACCTTTCTTGCCGTGCTTGAGGCCGGAGCCGATGCCGTGTATCTTGGCGGAAGTCGATTTGGCGCAAGGGCACATGCGAATAATTTTACAGAGCCAGAGCTGCGAAAAGCGATTGACTATGCCCATTTGTACGACAGAAAGGTCTATCTGACGGTCAATACGCTGTTAAAAGAAGAAGAATTGGAAAAAGAGCTGTATGATTATCTTCTCCCCTACTATGAACAGGGGTTGGATGCAGTGATTGTACAGGATATGGGGGCGCTCGCTCTGATTAAAAAGGAGCTTCCCGATATTCAGATTCATACAAGCACACAGATGACAATAACGGGAGCTTACGGAGCCGGCTATATGAAAAGCCTTGGAGCAAGCCGCATTGTAACGGCAAGAGAGCTTTCGCTTGCAGAAATCAGAGAGATCCATGAGAAGGTAGACATTGAGATTGAAAGCTTTGTGCATGGGGCGCTGTGTTATTGCTATTCCGGTCAATGTCTTTTTAGCAGTATGTTAGGAGGAAGAAGCGGAAACAGGGGACGCTGCGGACAGGCATGCCGCTTACCTTATGAGGTTTATGACAGCAAGAGAAGGCGAATTCCGGGAAAAGGAGACTTTGTATTAAGTCCGAAGGATTTGAATACGATAGACGCCATTCCGATGCTTGCAAAAAGCGGTGTCCGTTCCTTTAAGATTGAGGGCAGGATGAAGCAGGCAGAATATGCCGCAGGCGTCGTATCGGTGTATCGGGAATATATTGACAGATATCTTGCAGATGAGGCTTTTTATCAGGTGACGAGAGAGGATGACCGAAAGCTGTTTGATCTGGGAAATCGAAGCGGCTTTACGGACGGATATTATACCAGACGCAACGGAGCAGATATGATTACGTATGACAGGCCAAATCATACGAAGGGAAATGATGCACTGCAAAAGGAAATTCGACGAACTTATATCGGCATAGAAAGAAAAGAAAAAATCAATGGAATCTTAATATTAAAGAAAGATTTTCCTGCTATGCTGGAATTGTCCAGTGGCAGCATTCACATCAAACGAGAAGGACAGATGGTTCAGGGGGCAAAAAACCAGCCACTGTCAGAGCATAAGGTCAGAGAAAGTATCAGCAAGACGGGAGACACATTTTTTTCTTTCGGGCATCTGGAGCTTCAAATGGAGGAGGATGTGTTTCTCCCGGTGCAGGCCATCAAACAGCTGCGCAGAGAGGGACTGGAGGAGCTTTTTGCTGTGCGTACAAGAGAGTGGCGCAGAGAAAAGCCTTTACAGAGCACAGATAGCGCTCTCACGCAGCCGGAAGGTCAAGGAACCTTAAGAAGCGGAGCATCTTCCGGCAAGGAGGAAAACCTTGCCGTTTCTATAGAACAGAGAAGTCAGCTTGCGGCAGTGGTTTCCTGGAGTTATGCGAATGATATTTATCTGGACAGCAGCTGCTATACAAGAGAACATCTCTTGGCTGCGCTCAGTGAGGATGTAGCGAGCATTCATCGGGCAGGCAAAAAGGCGTATTACGTTTTTCCGACCATCTTTCGCAACGATACGGCAGCCTTTTATGAGACAATCCTTGCGGACCTCTTAGCGTGCGGTCTAAATGGAGTTGTTGTAAGAAATTATGATGCGGCGGCCTTTGTGGGAACAAACATGAGGGGGCTTCCGATGATTCTGGATTTTGGCATATACAGCTGGAACAAAAGGGCACAGCAGAGCCTATCGTCCTTTTGTCCGCTGCGGGATACGGTTCCCCTGGAGCTGAATAAACGTGAGCTTTTCGGACGGGACAACAAAAACAGTGAAATTCTCATTTACGGAAGAACTCCCATGATGCTGTCAGCCCAATGTGTCCGTGCAAATATGACGGGCTGTGACAAGCAGCCGTCCGTCTGTTTTTTAAAAGATCGTCAGGGAAAATATTTTCCTGTAAAAAATCATTGCGCAGAGTGCTATAATGTCATCTATAACATGACACCGCAGATGCTGTTTGCCTTTCGGGAGGATTTTCGCAGAATGCAAATGGCAGGCTATCGTCTTTCGTTTACCACGGAGAGTCCGAAGGAGACGAGGGAGATTTTAAGCTGCTGTGAGGATATCTTTTTGACGGGAAAGAAGAAAGCTTCAGAGCTTTTTAAAGAGGGAAGCTATACCAATGGGCATTATAAAAGAGGAGTAGAATAAGGAATGACGAACCTGATTGTGGAAATATCAAAATATCTGATGATATTTTTCTTTGCACTCTATACCTACGAGTGCTTTGCAGTGTTCAAAAAAAAGAATAGCGAAGAAAAGCAAAAAAGGATATTCAAAAGACAGGTTATGTGGATGTATTTCATTCATCTTGCTGCCTTTCTTGCCATCTATGCGGTAACCGATGAGGAGAAAATGATTGTATTTTATTTCCTGCAGGCGCTTTTGATACTGGCAATTCAGCTGTGCTATCGCATTTTTTATAAAAAAGCATCCTCTCTGGTTTTAAATAATCTGTGCATGCTTTTGGTGGTCGGCTTTCTTGTTCTGACACGACTTTCTTATGAGCGGGCAATCAGACAGTATGTCATTGTCGCAGGAGCGGCAGCGGCAACGCTGATTCTTCCGTTTTTGATAAAGAAAATCACATTTTTGCCAAAACTGGTCTGGTGCTATGCTGTAGTAGGAGTGCTCGGACTTTTGCTTGTACTTCTGGCGGGAAGCACAAGCTATGGAGCAAAGCTTTCGCTTGCCATAGCAGGCGTATCGGTACAGCCATCCGAATTTGTCAAAATATTTTTTGTTCTGTTTGTGGCAGGAATGCTGTATCAGGATACAAGCTTAAAAAGAGTTGGGATTACCACTGCGGTAGCGGCACTTCATGTCCTTCTTTTGGTGCTTTCAAGAGATTTGGGAGGTGCCCTAATCTTCTTTATTACCTATATTGTCATGCTTTATGTTGCAGCAAGAAAATTGGTTTATTTTGTCGGGGGAATTTTATGCGGAAGCATCGCCGCTGTCATTGCCTATCAGTTGTTCTCTCACGTGAGAGTGCGCGTGATTGCGTGGAAGGATCCGCTGAGCGTCATTGATAAGGAAGGGTATCAGATTAGTCAGTCGCTCTTTGCAATCGGAACGGGAGGTTGGTTTGGCATGGGACTTTATCAGGGAATGCCAAATAAAATTCCTGTTGTGGAGCAGGACTTTGTTTTCTCCGCAATCGCAGAAGAGCTTGGCGGCATCTTTGCCCTCTGTCTTTTTATGGTCTGCATCAGCTGTTTTCTCATGTTTTTAAATATTGCGATGCAGATGAAGGAGCAGTTTTATAAGCTGATGGCGCTGGGGCTTGGCACGGTGTATGGCTTTCAGGTCTTTTTGACCATAGGCGGGGCAATAAAATTGATTCCATCCACCGGTGTTACCTTGCCGCTTGTCAGCTATGGAGGCAGCTCCATTCTGGCCACAATGATTGTCTTTGCAATGATTCAAGGCTTGTACCTTCGTCGAGAGACAAATACAGCGTAGTCGATTGCTGCGATGCTTCGGACAGTCGGAAATTTTAGACAAGATAAGGGAGAGAAAATGGGAGAAAAAAAGGAAGAAAAAAAAGAGAAAAAGGAAAAGACGCATAAAAATCGGGAATTTGCGATTATCACCTATTCTTTTCTTGGGATTTTTGTCTGTGTCATGCTGTATTTTTCTTATTTTGAGTTTGTAAAAAGTGAAGATTTTATCAACAATCCGTACAACACAAGGCAGAGCCTGTTTGAGCGAAGTGTGGCAAGAGGTATGATTTATTCCGCAGACGGAAAGGTGTTGGCAGATACGGTCGCAGACAGAAGCGGAAGCGAGATAAGGAGATATCCATACGGAGAAGTGTTTGCTCATGTGGTAGGCTATTCCACAAATGGGAGAATGGGAATTGAAGCACAGGAAAATTTCCATTTGCTCCGTTCGAATACATTTTTTTTGGAAAAGGCGGTTGATAAGCTAAAGGGAGAAAAAAGTCCGGGGGATGATGTGATTACCACACTTGACTCCAATTTACAGATTACGGCATACGATGCGTTAGGCAGGTATGACGGAGCGATTATCGTGATGGAGCCATCCACCGGAAAAATTTTAGCAATGGTCTCAAAGCCTGATTTTGACCCGAATAATATTTCGGAAGATTGGGAACAACTGACTGCAGATGACAATGACAGTACAGTTTTGTTAAACAGAGCCACGCAAGGGCTTTATCCGCCCGGCTCTACCTTTAAGATCCTTACCACCTTGCAATATATTCATGAAAATCCGGATT
>JAQXLR010000182.1 GCA_029012225.1 Clostridiales bacterium | reverse complement strand
AGATGCTTCCGTAAAGAAAGCTTATTTGTATATGAATACAAAAATGGCTGAGGAAAACCGGATTAAAGAGCTGGATAAGATACGTGTTTATTCCGTGAATGGGCAGGATGCTGAATTTACGGTTAAAATTACGGACAATGTGCAGTATGAGGAACTGTTTGCGCCGATTCACTATATCGAATGCAACAAGATGACGCCCTCCTTGTACGACAGCTATTCAAAAGAACCATCTTATAAAGCGACACCGGTACGGTTTGAAAAAGTTTAGGAACGGATGAAGGAGGAAGCATATGTATCGAATTAAGATTGACAGAAGCCGCTGTATTGGCTGTCTGACCTGCGTTACAGCCTGTGTTGTCACGCACGAGGCAGAGAGCACGGATGCAAGGAATCGTGTAACGATTGACAGTGAGACGAAACCGGCGCCGATTTTTTGCAGGCATTGTGACAGACCGGAATGTGTATACACCTGCATGACGGGTGCGATGAAGAAAAATCCCGAAACAGGTTATGTGGAATACGATAAGAACCAGTGTGCAAGCTGCTATATGTGTATCATGTCCTGTCCCTATGGAGTGCTAAAATATGACAGCATCCATCATACGGAGATTATGAAATGCAATATGTGCGTACACAGAAGTGAAGATGGCACAGGAAGGCCTATGTGTGTGGAACAATGTCCAATGGGAGCTATTACAGTGGAGGAGGTGCAGGTATGAAATATGTAGTGATTGGAGCTTCCGCAGCAGGGATTAGCGGGATTCGGGAACTTAGAAGAATAGATCCGAACAGTGAAATCATCCTAATCTCCAAAGACAAAACCATATATTCCCGCTGCATCCTCCACCATTATCTGGGAGGCATAAGAAATCTCAAGGAATTGAATTTTACGGAAGATAATTTTGAGGAATTGTATCGCGTAGAGTGGATAAAGGGAATGGCCTGTACCGGTGTGAATCCAAAGGAAAAAAAGGTAATACTGGAAGACAAAAGGGAAATTGCTTATGACAAGCTGCTGATCGCAACCGGCTCTCATACCTATATTCCTCCGGTGAAAAATCTCAAAGAGGCAAAGAATGTCATCGGCTTTCGAGATATTGAGGATGTCGAAAGACTGAAGGAAGAAGCAAAAACTCGCAAGAATTTCCTCGTCCTGGGAGGCGGACTTGTAGGACTGGACTGCATTACCGGACTGATGGAGCTTGGGGTAAATGTAACGATGTTAGAGATGGGAGCTTGGCTGCTTTGCAGGCAGTTGGATGAGCGTGCTGCGGCAACCTATCAGGAGGCTTTTTCCAAGAAGGGAGTAAAGCAATATTACAACGTAAAGGTAGCGGAAGCGGTCTTGGATGAAGCAGGAGAGGTTACGGCAGTCATTTTGGATGACGGGACAAAAATTTCCTGTGACTATGTCGTTGTTGCGGCAGGTGTGGCTTCTAATATTGAATTTTTGGAAGGCTCCGGCCTAAAAACCACGCAATCAGGGTTGTTTTTTGACGAGAGCGGGAAGACAAGTGATGCTGATGTCTATGCGGCGGGAGATGTTTCCGGCATGAGACCGATTTGGCCGGCGGCTGTAAAGGAAGGAATTATTGCGGCAAGCAATATGGCAGGAGAAGGCGGTAAGCTTACGGACTTTTTTGCGACCAAGGCTACGATGAATATATTGGGAATTCCTTGTATGTCTTTGGGAGATGTAAATCCGAAGGATGATGCGCATATTGTGGAGATTCGTGAGGATGGAGATTCCTATAAAAAGATTGTTCATTGCAACGGAAAAATTACCGGAGCAATTTTGCAGGGCGATTTGGCCTATGGCGGAATCTTGCAGCAGCTGATTGCGAATAAAATTGATGTTTCAAAAGTAAAGAAACCTATTTTTGATGTGGACTATTCAGACTTCTTCCACATGAAAGAAAATTTTGAATTCTATTATGAGGATTAAAATCAGAATGGAGGAGAAAAGATGAACAGATTAGAAAGAATGCCGGTACCGGTATTGCCAACCTTTGTAGGGGCGCTGACCTTATCGAATGTATATTCAGGGATGGGATATCCGTTGGTACGTCATCTTACCATGTGGGCGGCAACGATTGTTTTTTTACTTTATATTATTAAGCTGATAAAATTTCCGGGCACCTGTAAAAAAGAATATGAAACCGTGGTTCCCTGCGGCCTTTACGCAGGCTTT
>JAQXLR010000181.1 GCA_029012225.1 Clostridiales bacterium | reverse complement strand
CGGATAGCAATCGGGAACCTGCAGTGGTTACCTTTCAAACTCCGGTGCGAGCAAGATATGTCAGACTTGTTTCTCTGGCATCGGCAGATACGACTCCAAATGAAAATGCATCTGCAGCGGAGATCAGAGTAATTGGAAAGGTGGTATATGCAGACAAGGAAGCGCCAAATGCACCGGTAGTGAGTAAAGGCTCGATTACGGACACCACGGTGCAGATTACATGGAATCCTTCGGAAGACAATGTCGGAGGAACAGGAGTAACAAAGTATCAGCTGATCATGAATGGGAAAGTTGTGGCGAGCTTTGCAGCAGGGGAAGCCTCCTATTCCCACACGGTAGGAGGACTGAAAGCAAACACTGCCTATGCCTTTTCGGTCATTGCAGTAGATGCCGCAGGAAATACATCCGCTCCGGGGCAAGTATCGGTAACGACAAAAGGGGATGTACCGGATATGCCGGATACACCGGATATACCGGACACACCGGATATACCGGATACACCGAATCCACCGGATATACCGGATACACCGAATCCACCTTCCCAAGGAGACATAGAAATTCCCAAGGTGAATTATGCATCCGGCCAATACATGTATACAGAAAAAGATGTACAGGATTCGGCGAAAAATTCTTATAAGATGATCGTACAGTCAGTTGATGCAGATAGGAAAAATGCGGCAGACAAAGCAATTGCTGAGAATGCAGCCGTGAAAGCAGCCTTTTTGGGCTTCGACCAAAAAGCTTATGTAGATGTACATGTCAGAGATAGGAACACCGGACAGGAAGTTCAGCCTTTTGCACAGATAACCTTTATTCTGGGGTACCCTGAGGGAACCGGTATGCAGGATGACTTTGTCATCCTGCATATGGAGGGAGGAGTGATAGCCAAGCTGCTGACAGAAGGGAAGGAGTATGTAAAAAAAGCAGATGGGATTCATATCACGGTAAGCAGCTTTAGTCCGTTTGTGATCGGCTGGAAGTCGGCAGCTGTAGCCGGAGGCGGAACTTCTGCATCCGGTGGACAAGCTGCTGTGTCCGGGGGCGGAAGCACCTTCGTTCCACAGCAGAGTACAACGATTACGACAAAAATGCAGACAACCTCTCCTCTGACTGCCACTGTGGAGGAAGAATGGAAAATCAAAGATGAAGTTCCGCTTGCTTTGACAGCAATCGCTTGGACGGGCTGTGTGGGAGTAGCCTGCTTCTATGGTCATCACATTCGGAAAAACAAAAAAGGTAAGCTTCATAGAGGATAACGTCTGCCAGTCTGTTGGGCAAACAACACACCGGAATCATCCAAGGTGTGTTGTTTGTGCTATAATGAAAAAGGAACAGGATAGGGAAGCAGCTACCGGAAGAAATTTATGAGGGACAAAGCAGTTATGGAAAGTCAACGATAAAGGAGCAAATTTCGGATATGATGAAAGGAAGACTTTTTACATCAGACCTTAAGGCTATATTGGGAAAAAGCCAAGAAAATAGGATGCTGCCGGTGTTTTTGACACTGTTGATGATACCGTTTCTGTGTGGATGTTTTTTGAGTCGTCAAGAATCGGAACAGGAAAAGGAACTGGGAGTAATCGCTGCAATTGAGGGATTGCAGGGATATACACGTGTTGTAGGTCAGGAGGAATATGAACTCTATGCTTATCTGGTAGAGCGTGCTCTTGGAAAGGAAGTAAGTGAGGAAGAGAAGGAAGAACAGATAAAAGAATATGCAAATAAGGTCAATGCCACATTTTATTTGGGAGACAGACTTGGGCTGCATGAACCGTTTTCTTTTGAGGTGCTAAAAATGCGTCTGGAGCAGGAGAATGAGACGCGCAGAATCAAACTGGAAAATAATGAGGTGATTTATGGCTTGAAGGAGTTTGAATTACATACTTATCTGCAATATGAGATGGCCAATCTTGAGTTGGATATCGTCTCTTACCTTATGACGAATTTAACCGATGAGGAAATTGGAAAAAAGGCAGAGGAATATTACAATGCGAATGAACAAAACTTTCGATATATGAAAAATATTACCTATGACGTGACGATGAACGGAGAAACAGAAACGATTGTTCTGGAGAGAGTAGGGTTAAGGGCGCTGGGGAATCAGGATCCGTTTCTTGGTGATTTCTTATCAACAGGCAGCGTCGGAGATATTTATGAGGATTTGGGCACAGGAATGACCGGAGAGATGCGCACAGTTGTGATTCGGGATATCGAGTACGCGCCTATGGGATACGAAAAGAATAAGGAGGAGGCCAAATATGGGTATGTACAGTCAGAACTTTATGCAGAATTATTGAAGCTGGTTATGGTAAATAATCCGGTTGAATTTAAGCTGGACTAGTGTGGTGCGATCGGAAACTGAACAGTGATTTCCATGGACCTTCCATCCGGTGCAGATGCGTAAATATTACCGCCATGTGCAGTTACAATGGCCTTCGCCACAGAAAGCCCGATTCCATAGCCGCCTGTTTGCGTACTCCGTGAGGAATCCATTCTGTAGAATCGCTCAAAAACCATAGGAAGGCAATCCTTCGGAATTGGATTTTCGGTCGTGTTAAACACAATGAGCGCAATCAGCCTTTCCTGCTTTTGTGCGGTTATGGATATCGTACCGTTTTGCGGAGCATATTTTAGGGCGTTGTCCATCAAAATGTTTACCAGCTGACGAATCGCCGTTTCATTTCCGACGAAAGAAATCATTGGTTGGATATCACAGCAAAATACTTTCCCCTGCGTTTGCGCAAGCGCATGAAAGGAAGCTGCCGACTCACTTACTACATCTGAAAACGAAAATTCCAGCATAGGCATAGAATTGCCGGCCTCCTCCATACGTGATAAACAGATTAGATCATTCGTCAGCGCAGCCAGACGATTTGTCTGCTTTTGAATATCATTGAGCCATTCGTTTTCCCCCAATTCCATTTCTAAGACATCCACATCGGCCTGAATGATGGCAAGTGGGGTTTTGATTTCATGACCCGCATTTGTTATGAATTGTTTCTGCTTTTCATAGCTTTCCGTAACCGGCTTCATGATGATTTTAGAAAAAAACAGGAGCACAAAAAAGAAGGCAAGATAGCCGCCAAGCGCCATACAACTGCTGATTCCCAAAAAAGTTTGAAAGGAAGCAATTCTTTTGTCACAATCAAGAAAAACAATTCGGGTGGAATCACATTCCGAAGAAAAAAGAAAGCGATACCCGCCGATAAAGCCCTGCTTTTTTCCGGCTTTCACCACAGCCGCTGCATATTCGACGGCCTTTTTTGTATCGACTGCCTTAATGCGGCTGGTATCAATTTGAATAATTTGATGATTCTCGTCCATTAAAACAGAAAAATATCTGGACTCATAGGGCGTTTCTTTTGTCATATGCTTTGGGGGCTTGTTTCTGCTGAAATCAGGAAATGCCCCTTTGTTTGTTGCAATCAGATCGAGTGTACTGTCTGCATCTGCTACGATTGTCTTATAATTCATGACATTCATACCTGCCACAATCACGGCAAGAAGCACAAATAGCGTTACCATCGATAATAAGATAAATCGAGTTTTGATTCTGGTTATCATGAAATCTCCTCCAGTGAGTAGCCGGCATTTCTGGTCGATTTGATTTGAATGTCTGCATCAAGTGCAGTCAGTTTTTTGCGCAGATAGGAGATGTACACCCATACGACATTGATTTCCGCATTGGCATCATAGCCCCATATTTTTTCCATAAATCGTTCGGTTGAAACCAAATGCTTTGGATTGGATATCAGCAGCTCCATCATTTGAAATTCCTTGTTGGCCAGTCGGAACGCATCGGTAGGAGAGGAAAGTGTGAAGGTTGCACGATCCAAAGTGATATTGCCAAACTGCAGTCTGGAATCCGGTAATGTTTGCCTACGGGTAATGACGCGGAGACGTGCTAATAGCTCTCTGCTGTGAAACGGCTTTGTCAAATAATCGTTGGCACCGCTGTCAAGACAAAACACCTTATCATCGATTTCTGATTTGGCGGTGAGCATCATCACGGGAGTAAGATTCCCTTGCTCCCTTAGCTTTTGTAAAACAGTGGCGCCATCCATTTTTGGCATCATCACATCTAAAACGGCTGCGTCAAAATTTCCGGATTCAAGATAAGCCAGTGCGTCTTCTCCATTATATACAGCTTCTACCGAATAATTGTTTTTTTCCAAAATCTTTGTGAGTGCTCGTACCATAGAGACTTCATCTTCTGCAAGTAAAATTCGCATATCTGTAGGTTCCTCTTTCTGTTTTATTCAGATGCTTTTGGATGAGCTGAAAAGAAAAATCTGAAATTTGATTTTATTATACTATGTTTTCATGAGAAAAATTTGAACTTTTTGTGTTTTTTAAGTTCAGTTAAGGATTGCGCTCCTATAATTTCCTTCGTAAAAGGGGGATGCAGTCATGGCATATCAAGCGTTCTTTCAGCGCTATGAATATAAGTATCTGCTGACGAGGAGGCAGAAGGAAAAGATATTGCAGGCTCTGGAGCCTTATATGGCCTTGGATGCGTATGGTCGCACTACGATTCGAAATATCTATTTTGACACGGACAACTACCGGCTTATCCGGCACTCGATTGAAAGAACGGGCTATAAGGAAAAGCTTAGGATTCGCAGTTACGCGAAAGCAAAGCCGGATAGCATGGTTTTTGTAGAGCTAAAAAGAAAGTACGATTCCATCGTATACAAACGGCGCCTGTCGCTGGAGGAAAAAGAAGCAGTGGAATGGGTTGTGGGCCAGACACCCTGCAAGCAGAACAGTCAAATTGCAAATGAAATCGACTACTTTCTGGATTATTACAAAACCCTGCATCCGGTAGCATTTCTCTCGTATGAGCGGGAGGCATTTTGTGAAAGAGCCGGCGGAGACTTTCGCGTGACGTTTGATGATGGCATTCTGTGCCGACAGGAGGAGCTTTCTCTTGAAGGAGATATTTGGGGGATTCCCTTGCTGCCGGAGGATTGCGTTCTTATGGAACTGAAATGCGCAGGTGGGATTCCTCTCTGGATGACGGATGCCCTTTCCAAAGAGCGGATATTTCGGACATCCTTCTCCAAGTATGGCACAGCCTATCAAACGATAATTTACCCTCAAATGAAAGGAAACTGATATTATGCGTGATTTGATTTTTCGTGGATTGTTTGACACGGATATGACGAGCGTCATTCGTGTTTCTGACTTCTTACTATGTATTGGCATTTCGCTTTTGATTGGACTGATTCTTGCCTTTGGCTATATGTATCGTTCCAGGTATACGAAAAGCTTCATTGTGACATTGGCGCTGCTGCCTACTGTGGTCTGTGTTATCATTATGATGGTAAATGGGAATGTGGGTACCGGTGTCGCGGTTGCTGGTGCCTTTAGTTTAGTTCGCTTCCGTTCCGTTCCCGGCACTGCACGCGAGATTACCATGCTGTTTCTGGCAATGGGCGCAGGTCTTATGGCAGGAATGGGATATCTGGGCTATGCGATGCTGTTTACCATTATCATGTGTTTGCTTTGTATTGGTTGCAATCATCTTGATTTTGGAATAAAAAAGAATGCGCAAATTTATAAAACGTTGCATATTACGATTCCTGAAGATTTGGATTATACCGGAGTATTTGAAGAAATCTTAGAACACTATACCAGAGCTTTTGAGCTGGTTTGCGTGAAAACGACCAATATGGGAAGCATGTTTCGCTTGACCTATAATCTGGTACTGCTGGATGCAGCAAACGAAAAAGAAATGATCGATAAGCTCCGCTGCAGAAACGGGAATCTGGAGATTACAGTATCCAGACAGGAAACGACCGTTGCGGAGCTGTGACAAAGGAGGCAGAATAAGACATGAAACGATTGATTCAGATTTTATCCATATTTTTGGTACTGACTCTAGCCTTGAGTAGCTGTGGCAAACAATCCGAAAGCAGCAATTACAGTGCTGCGGAATCGGATGCACCCGGTGAAGCAATGGATGATACCTCTTCATTTTCATCAGATGCCTCAGATTCTTCTGCACAGATGACAAGCGAGTATTTTTCCAACCGAGATTTTGAAGTGGGCTATGACGAAAGTGAAAGCGCAATCATTACCTTAAAGGGAGATACTGCGAGCAGTAGTTCAGATGCAGTGCAAATTTCCGGCACAACCATTACCATTATGGATGAAGGCACCTATGTCTTATCCGGAACACTAAACAATGGTATGATTGTCGTAGATTCGGAAAAAACAGATAAGACACAGCTGGTATTAAATGGCGTAACCATAAACAGCGAGACTTCTGCCGCCATTTATATTTTGCAATCAGACAAGGTATTTCTGACAACGGCAGCGGGTACCACAAATACGCTTTCCAATGGAGGTTCCTTTGTGGCAATCGATGAAAACAACATTGACGCAGTGATTTTTTCAAAGGAGGATGTGACCTTAAACGGCTCGGGTACGCTTGTGGTTACTTCTCCCGCAGGTCATGGAATTGTTTCTAAGGATTCTTTGGCACTTACCAGCGGCAGCTATGATATTAACTGTGCGTCTCATGCACTGGCGGGGAAAGATGACATTCGGATTGCAAATGCTGATCTTACGATTGTCTCCGGAAAAGACGGGATTCATGCAGAAAATGCAGAGGATGCCACCTTAGGATTTGTCTATATCCAAAGTGGTACGCTTCAGATATCTTCGCAGGGAGACGGAATCAGCGCCGCAAGATACTTGAAAATTGAGGATGGAAGCTTTGATATTATATCGGGTGGTGGAAGCGCAAACGGCTCGTCTAAGACCTCGAACTCCTGGGGCAGCTTTATGGGTGGAGGCAGACACCAGGGCAGAGGGATGGAGAATCTGCCAAATAACACAGCGACTCAGACAGCCACAGAGGATAGCAGTACTAGCATAAAGGGAATCAAATCCTCCGGGGATATGAGCATCAACGGAGGCCGTTTTACAATTAACTCTGCAGATGATACGATACATTCCAATGCATCCTTGGAGATTCATGGAGGAGTCTTTGCGCTTGCATCCGGAGACGACGCGATTCATGCAGACGAGACGCTGACCGTTCATGGAGGAACCATCCATATCTCTGAAAGCTATGAGGGCTTGGAGGCGCTCCATGTCTATGTGACCGGTG
Source organism: Clostridiales bacterium (assembly GCA_029012225.1). GTDB lineage: Bacteria > Bacillota > Clostridia > Lachnospirales > Lachnospiraceae > Roseburia. Next base: position 6,210 of record JAQXLR010000181.1, on the reverse strand, counting down.
GGGAAATTACACTAGTCGCAATTGACGATGGCTTAAATGCAGCAGGAGGCATGGATTCAAGCGGTACCAAAGGTCGGGGAGATGATAGGTTTGGTGCCCCAAACAATCGAGGCACAGGCGCAGTCTCCAATGGAAGTATCACAATTTCGGGAGGCACGCTCTATATTGAGGCCTCCGGCGACGGGATTGATGCAAACGGAACACTGGAGATTAGCGGCGGTCATACGACTGTATGCGGTCCCAATTATGGGGACACTGCGACCTTGGACTATGATATCAGCGGAGCGATCACAGGCGGCACCTTTATCGGAACCGGCGCTTCTCGCATGGCACAGACGTTTGGCGATGCAATGCAAGGTGTGATTGCAATCAATGCGGGAAGTCAGGCTGCAGGGACAACGATTTTGCTGTCGGATAAGAATGGAAATTCCATGCTTACCCATACACCGAAGCTGCCGTACGAGGTAGTGATTCTCAGCAGTCCCGATATCATAAGCGGAGAGGTATATACGATTACAGTCGGCTCCTCTACCGGCGAGTTCACTGCTGATTAAGCGAATCGCTTTGCGATAGCGCGAGGCATTAAGAAGGGAGGACTTTGTGTGGAGTCTAAATTTGTGGCACTGATTCCCGCTTTTGAGCCGGATGCTGTTTTGCTTGAGGTTTTGGCGCAGTTAAAGGAGCGGGGAATGGAAATCATCGTAGTCGATGACGGAAGCAAAGCTGCTTTTGCCGAAATCTTCACAAGAGCATCGGTATTTGCCAAAGTCATTACCCATATGGTCAACAAGGGAAAAGGTGCTGCACTCAAGACTGGTATGAGAGAGATACAAGAAAATTATGGGCAAGACTGCGTAATTGTAACGGTCGATGCGGATGGACAGCATCGGGCAGAGGATGCGCTTAGATTGTGTCATATGGCGATGCAGCATCCAACTGCGTTGATTTTAGGCAGCCGAAGGCTAGAACGGAATGTTCCTTTGAGAAGCCAGTTCGGGAATACAATTACACGGCTTGTTTATCGCCTGTCGACAGGAATCAAGGTGCATGATACCCAAACCGGACTAAGGGCATTTGGGGCTTCGCTTGTTCCAAAGCTTCTTTCGATTCCCGGTGAGCGGTATGAATATGAAATGAATGTCCTGCTGGAGTTTGCCAAAGAGAAGATTCCGATTCTGGAAACGGAGATTGATACCATTTATATCGATCATAACGTGGCATCGCATTTTGATGTATGGAAAGATTCCGCACGTATTTATAAAGAGATATTAAAATTTTCTGCCTCCTCTTTTATCAGTTTTTTGGTGGACTATATCCTGTATAGTCTCTTAATCTTTGCCAATGTGAATTTTCGAATTGCAAACATCGGAGCACGAATCATCAGTGCGACCGTAAATTATATACTGAATCGGAAATATGTGTTTCAAAGTAAGAGCAGTATTACGAAATCAGCATCACAATACGTTCTGCTGGCGGCAGCAATCCTGTTTTTTAATACCGTACTCCTCGAATTGCTGATAGATTACGGCGGAATCAATCAAATGCTGGCCAAGATATGCTGTGAGCTTATATGCTTCCTATTAAGCTGGGGCATACAGAGGTGTCTTATATTCCGAAGAAAGAAAACGACAGCACAGGAAGGGAGATAGGAGACGGTGTTTTTTAAAAAGTATGGATGGTCGATTTTATATGGTATTCTGCTGCTTGGATTTACGGTTTACGTTCTTTTGGATACGTTTGTCATCGCACGTCCCTATTCGGCGATACCGTACGAAGGAAAGAAGGATTTGGCCAGCGGCATGAGTATGCCGGAATCAGCCGCTTCTATGCAGGAGAGGGAAGTGCTGGCAGATACAGCAGAAGCGTCAACGGAAGCGCCAACGGATGAGGAGGAACGATTCTCGCCCCCCGCGATCTCGGACGATACCTATTCCGATGATAATATCACAATCAGACTGATCGAATATCGTGAATACGACACAAGCATTTATGTGGCAGATATACAGCTTTCCTCGGCACAATATCTAAAAACAGCCCTTGCAGGGAATATTTATGGGAAAAACGTAACGGCCGAAACATCAAAAACAGCGGGAGAAAACGGCGCAATTCTGGCAATAAACGGGGATCACTATGGTGCACGGGAGGCAGGCTATGTTCTCCGAAACGGAGTTGTTTACCGGGATGTGGCTGCGAGAAATCAGGAGGATCTTGTAATCTATGGGGATGGCTCGTTTTCCATTGTGACGGAGGGAGAGGTATCTGCCGAAACGCTTCTGGAAAATGGAGCAGAGCAAATTTTAGCCTTTGGCCCGGCGCTTGTTGCAGAAAGCAGAATTGCGGTCACGGAAGGGGAAGAAGTCGGCAGGGCAAAGGCGAGCAACCCTCGTACAGCCATCGGCAGAATCGATGCGCTTCATTATCTGTTTGTTGTATCGGATGGACGTACCGAAGAAAGCAAGGGACTGACCCTTTATGAATTGGCTGCTTTTATGCAGTCTCTCGGCGCAGCAACTGCCTATAATCTGGATGGTGGGGGATCTTCTACGATGTATTTTAATGGCAAAGTGGTAAACAACCCGACGACAAACGGAAGGAGCATCCAAGAAAGGAGCGTGAGTGATATTGTGTACATCGGATATTGATATTTTCAGAAGGGCGGCAAAAACAGCCTTTGTCTATCTCCTGCTCTCACTGCTTTGCGCCCTTTTTGGAGCGGTGTATGAAAGCTTCAGTCATGAAGTGTATTCCTTTTCTATGATTTATGCATTTGCATTCCCACTGGCCGGTGGAACACTTCCGTTTTTGGGTATTTGTCTGTTTCGCTTTGGGCATTATCCCGGAACACTTTCCGGGAGCCTGTATCATTGCGGGATAGCAACCGTGACAGTTGGAAGCATTGTAAAGGGCATATTAGATATCTATGGAATGACAAACCGCTTTACCAGGCTGTATTGGTATGTCGGAGGCCTTCTTCTGCTTGGAGGCATCCTTGTGTTTTTCATCCAGATGGCAAAGCAAAACAATGCACCTTATTCCGGAACGCGATAGGAAGCGTATCCGGAATTTTTTCTTTTCTAGATAAAATCTTTGGAAAATCTTATAATTTTTCTACAGTCAAATTTTGGATTTGTCCGATATGATAGATATCACAAGCAGAGGAGAAAGCGATATGGAACAATATAATATTCTCGTCGTAGAGGATGATAAGGAAATCCGTGACGGCATTGAAATTTTTTTAAAGAGCCAAAATTACCATGTGCAAAAGGCGGCAGATGGGATAGAGGGCTTAGAGGTGCTTGAAAAGCATGAGATTCATCTTGCCATTGTGGATATTATGATGCCACGCATGGATGGCATAACGATGACCATGAAGCTTCGGGAAAAATATCGGTTTCCTGTGATTATGCTTTCGGCAAAATCGGAGGAAACGGATAAGGTCATCGGATTAAACATCGGAGCGGACGATTATGTGACAAAGCCGTTTACACCGCTGGAACTGATGGCACGTGTAAACTCCCAATTACGACGTTATATCAAGTTTCGGGGGCAGGGCATTGCGCCGATAAACGAACGGATTCATGTGATTGGCGGACTTGAGCTAAATGAGGATACAATGGAGGTGTTTGTGGATGAAAAGCAGGTGCAGATGACACCGACAGAATTTAAGATACTGACGCTTCTGATGAAGAGTCCGGGCAGAGTTTACTCGGCAGAAGAAATCTATGAGCGTGTCTGGAATGAAAAAGCAGTCAATACAGATACGATTATGGTGCATGTTCGAAACATTCGGGATAAGATTGAAATTAATCCGAAGGAACCAAAATATTTGAAGGTGGTGTGGGGTGTTGGATACAAAATTGAAAAGCAACCATAAAAAAAGAATCGTACTTGCCATTTTGGGTTTGGCAGCCATTGCTCTTACGACAATTCTTTGTTTTCCCGGAGTGACCGAGCAGGCAGAGAAAAATCTGGAAAGAATCAGTGAGGAGGAGGGCAAAAGGCAGATTCAAGAGAATCTGCTAAGTGCAGTTTACAATGGCTGCTATGTTCTGTATCTGGAAACCATAAAAAGAGAGCCTGATTGGAAGGAGGCCAAGGCATCCGATGTCTTCTTGGAAATAGCGGAGGAAGGCGATGAGGAAAGCAGTATGCATCCCAAGTACTATGTCAATGAGAAGTTTGCGGAAATGGAAAGCAATTTTGAGGCATACCGCTCATGGATTGACTATTGCATTCAGCTGGAAGATGGAAAATATGACAAAAATACAAGTCAGCCACTGGAGCAGCTGCTCCTTGGGGGAGAGAGGGCAGAGAGCTTAGAGGAGGATTATGCGGTTTGCTTTGTCGTAACGTTTGACGCAAACGGGAATTTGTCCATAGACTCTGTGTACAGCAAATGGATGGATGAGGACGCAATTATTAAGGAAATCGGGGAGCTGAATCGAAAAAATGAAATGTGGACAGAGCTTGGGAATACTGCACTGACGGAGGGATGGGAATTTACGCTGAAAAGACCAAGAGATTTTACCGTAGCTTTTGGTATTCCGAATACGCTTCCGACGGGAGAAAATAGCTACAATTACTATGGTGAGCAATATGGGGTAAAATGGACTGCCTACGCCCAGGCAGGGGGAACACTCTTATGCCTTAGTATGCTGGCACTTACCGGGCTGCTTGTGTGGCTTACGACAAGCAAGCGCATCTGGAAGACAGAAGTTGTGGGAAAAGAATGGCGGTTTCGTTACTTGGCAGAGGTCGCAGTTCTTTCGGCTCTTTTTGTTCTTGATGTTTCCAATCTATTTGTCACGTTGCTTTGGCAGGAAAATTCGCTTAGGAGCTATGAGTCGATGTCTGCCATGCTGACAGGCGGGGAGGCTTCGACGGTACTTCTGGATATCAGCGCAGAGCTTCCGCAGGTTTTGTTTGTTTTGGTAATCTGGTATCTGGCGCTTTTGTTCCTTTCTCCTGTTTTTTCTCTCGGCATAAGAGAGTATGTGCGGCAGTATAGCCTTTGTTATCAGATTTTTCCGTGGATAAAAGTACGGTGGGAACACTTTAGGGAGGAAGTAAAAGGCATTGATTTTAGCGAAAAATCAATCAAAACAATTGTAAAAATCGTAATTGTCAATTTTGTAGTGCTTGCCGTCATTTCCTGCTTCTGGGTATTTGGAATCTGGCTGCTGATTGGATATTCGGGTCTACTGTTTTATTTTCTGCGAACCCATTATGAAAGATTAAAATGGGAGTATGAGATTTTGCTAAATGGAGTAAAGCGGATTGCAGAGGGAGATTTGCAGACAGAGATTGTCGAGGATATCGGCGTATTTGAGCCGTTTAAGGGGGAACTCTCAAAAGTGCGTGACGGCTTTCGAAAGGCAGTAGAGGAGGAAATAAAGAGTCAGCGTATGAAGACAGAGTTGATTACAAACGTCTCGCACGACCTAAAAACGCCGCTGACTGCCATTACAACTTATGCAGCGCTTTTGAAAAAGGAGGATATTACAGAGGAGGAACGCCGCGCTTATGTGGAGACACTTGAGAACAAAGCGTTGCGGTTAAAGATTCTGATTGAAGATTTGTTTGAGGTAAGCAAGGCTACAAGCAACAATGTTATTTTGACGCCGATCGAGGTAGATGTGGCAAACCTAATGAAGCAGGTAAGCGTGGAGCATCGGGATGCATTTGAGCAGAGGGGATTGACACTGCGCTGGAATATCCCGGATGAGAGGGTTGTACTTTTGCTGGACAATCAGAAAACATATCGGGTGTTTGAGAATCTGTTTGTCAATATTCAAAAGTATGCAATGAGCGACAGCCGAGTTTACATCGACATAAAAAAGAGAGAAAAGCAGGTGGAGATTGCACTAAAGAACATATCGGCAGAGGAGATGAGCTTTGGTGCAGAGGAGGTTACGGAACGGTTTGTCAGGGGAGACAGAGCCAGAAATACCGAAGGCTCCGGTCTGGGACTGGCAATCGCCAAGAGCCTTGTGGAGGCGCAGGGAGGTACATTCCATGTCGAGATAGACGGAGATCTGTTTAAAGTTGTAATTTATTGGAAATGCTAATCGCCTATGGGAGATAATAATTACGATTAGTATTGTTGGTTAGCTGCATAATTAATTATACCAAAAAATCGCTGAAGCCTCACGACCTCAGCGATTTTTTCTTTGGGGGAGTTTTTTACAGCCCCCTTCTTATAAGAGTGAT
>JAQXLR010000180.1 GCA_029012225.1 Clostridiales bacterium | reverse complement strand
GGGAGAAAACGGAAAATATGTCGGAATGGTATCTCGCCGCAATCTGATGATTATACAAAGAAAGCAGCTTATTCTTGTGGATCACAATGAAAAGGTGCAGGCAGTTGAGGGAATCGATGAGGCAGAGATTTTAGAGATTATCGACCATCACCGCCTTGGCACCCTAGAAACGATGTCGCCGGTTTATTTCAGGAATCAGCCGTTGGGTTGTACCTCCACGATTATTTATCAGATTTATCAGGAAAAGGGTGTGGAGATTCCGAAGCAGATTGCGGGGCTTTTGCTATCTGCAATTATATCGGATACACTGATGTTCCGCTCGCCGACCTGTACAAAGGTAGATAAGGCAGCGGCGGAGGAGCTTGCCTTGATTGCAGAAGTTGACATTGAGGCTCATGCAAAAAATATGTTTCGGGCAGGAAGCAATTTTGAAGGAAAGACAACCGAGGAAATTTTTTATCAGGATTTTAAAGTGTTCCATACAGACGGATGTGACTTTGGTGTGTCGCAGATTAGCGCCATGAGCAAGGAGGAGCTGGATAAGCTGGCAGAGGAATTGGAGCCGTTTTTGGAGAATGTGCTTGCCGAAAAGAAGCTTCACAAGGTGTATGTGATGCTGACGGACATCTTAGAGCAGACGTCAAATGTTCTTTTTGCCGGAATCCGATCAGGAGAGGTGTTGGAGAATGCGTTCCATAAAAAGAGAGGCGAGCATGGAATCCAGCTGGACGGAATCGTTTCAAGGAAAAAGCAGCTGATTCCTACGCTCATTAAGACAATGACAGAGAGCGAGTAAGAACCAAAGGACGACAGCTTTGCGAGTCGCCCTTCGGATTAAAGAAGGCTTTGGCGGTAATCTCGAGGGGATTCCCCAAAGCTTTTTTTGTAAGCTCTGGAAAAGGTGGAGTAGTTTTTAAAGCCACAGGAATAACAGACTTCTGTAATCGGTAAGCCCTCCGCAATCAGCTTTTTGGCGAGAATAAGACGTTTTGTAGTAAGATAATTGCCCACCGTATAGCCGGTCTGCTCCTTGAAGGAATGCATCAGGTAATAGCGGCTTAGAAAAAAGCGGGACGAGAGTCTGTCAATGGAGATATCCTCTGTCAAGTGCTCATTGAGATAGCTTAGGATTGCTGCAACCTTTTCATCCGAGGGTGAGCTCTCGATAAAATCAAGGCGATTGCTAAGAGAGGCACGGTTTAGATGAATCATAAACTCAAGAAACAGTACCTTTTGATAAAGCGCGGCGGCATAATCGGTATCGGCAGAGGCGAGATCCAACGCATGAATGGCAGAGGTAAGGCGCACAGAGGGAGCAGTGTGGAAGCGCAGCACATGCGACTGCTCGGTTGCGGCCTGCCGGAGGCAGAGGCTCAAATCGGTCTCTCCTTCCTGATAATCTGCAAGAAAGCTTGTGGAAATATAAATGATAATGCGCTCGTAGGGAGCATCGGATTTGATGATGGGGCGATGTACCTCTCCGGCATTTAGCAGGACAATATCTCCGGGCAAAAGGTCATAGGAGCGCCCTTCCACACAGTAGGTAACATCTCCGCTTAATAGGATTAGGATTTTATGAAAATCGTGATAATGATAGGAAAAATCCTGTCTTGCCTGATCCTTTAGGTGAAATATTTTAAAACTGGAAGTAAGATAACCGTGTTTTGTGTAGTCTGACATAAAACCTCTTTTCTGGCGTTTGAAATGCTTTCGTGTCTCTATATGTTAAATATAATACTTTTTTTGTGGAATTACTATAAGAAAGAAGAAAAAAGGAAAATAATTTAAGCACTATATGCAATGTATAAAGCACTGGACGAGTATATATTTTAAATAGTGTTTCTTATAATGAAGAAAAGAAACAAAAATTAGTAGGTGTATGGATGGAGGCGGAAGATGAAAAATTTTAGCAATTATACGGATTTTGACAGGAAGGAAGATTTGCACTTTGAATCGAAAGTAGTACATGGAGCACTTGGAACGGAGCCATTGACGGGAGCAGTAAGCATGCCGATTTTTCAGGCGGCGACATTTCGGCATCCGGCACTTGGAGAATCAACTGGATTTGCATACAGCCGACTTGAGAATCCGACGAGGCAGGAGCTGGAGCGCACGATGGCAATTTTAGAGGGGGGAATCAGAGGCTTTGCGTTTTCCAGTGGACAGGCTGCCAATATGGCGGTCTTTTCCCTGTTAAATCCGGGTGAGCATGTGATTTTGTCCGATGATATATATGGGGGAACCTTCCGCATTATCGGAGATGTGTTTGGAAAATATGGCATTACACATACCTATGTTGACATGTCGGATTTGGATGAGATAAAAGCAGCCATTCGTCCAAATACCAAGATGCTTTTTGTGGAAACTCCGACGAATCCGATGATGAAGGTAGCGGATATCCGTGCGGTGGCAGACCTTGCAAAGGAGATTGGAGCACTGACAGTTGTAGACAATACGTTTCTTACACCTTATTTCCAGAAGCCGCTGCAGCTGGGAGCAGACATTGTGACACACAGCTCCACCAAATATCTGGGAGGTCATAATGATACGATTTCGGGGATTGTGGTCGTAAAGGAGAGCGAGGAGCTTTCACAGAAAATTCATATGCACATCAAATCACACGGAAGTCAGCTTGCGCCGCTTGACAGCTGGCTCATTCTGCGAGGGATTAAGACACTCGCCGTGCGGATGGATCGCCACAACGAGAATGCGCAAAAGCTGGCGGCATGGCTTAAAACACAGCCGAAAGTAAAGAAAATATACTATGTAGGCTTCCCGGAGCACAAGGACTATGCGGTGACAAAGAAGCAGACGATGGGCTTTGGCGGGATGATTTCTTTTACGGTGGACAGCTTTGAGACGGTAGAGAATATTTTAAGGAAGGTAGATTTGATTATGTTTGCGGAAAGCCTCGGAGGCACGGAAACGTTGATAACCTATCCCACAACACAGACGCATGAGGATACGCCTCTTGCTGTGAAGGAAAGCCTAGGTATTACCGATTGCTTTTTGCGCATGTCTGTCGGGATTGAGAATGTGGAAGATATTATTGTAGATTTGGACAGAGCATTGAATGGGTAGATAGAGACGATGAGGGGAAGAGAATGAAGATGAGATTTACAAAGATGCAGGCATACGGAAATGATTATGTCTATATTGATGCCATTCATCAAAAGCTTTGCAATTTGCCCGAGCTGGCACGATTTGTAAGCGACAGACATTTTGCGGTCGGGTCGGATGGGATGGTACTCATCTGTGCGTCAGAAAAAGGTGACTTTCGGATGAGAATGTTTAATCCGGACGGATCAGAAGGGGAGATGTGCGGGAACGCACTGCGAAGCGTTGGAAAATACGTCTATGATCACAGGTTGACAGCCAAGACGGAACTTGTCATTGAGACGCTGGGAGGAATGCAGCAGCTAAAGCTTACGGTCACAGACGGAAGTGTTACAAATATTCAGGCAGATATCGGAGAGCCGGTGCTCTCTACAGCGGCAATTCCCGTTTGTACGGAATTGGAGCAGTTTGTGGAGCAGCCCGTGCGTGTACTTGATAAAACCTTTTATATGACTGCTGTTTCATGGGGAAATCCGCACTGTGTGATGTATGTGGACTCCGTTGCAGAACTCGATGTGGAGAAATACGGAAAAGAAATCGAGCATATGGTAGAGCTGTTTCCAAACAAGACCAATGTCACATTTGCAGAATTTGTGTCAAGAGATTATATTAAAATCAGAGAGTGGGAGCGTGGCACGGGAGAAACGATCGGCTGTGGAACAGGCTGTGCGACGGCAGTCGTGGCCGGAGTGCTTACAGATCGCTGTGACAGGAAGGTAACTGTAGAGCAGATCGGAGGCAATCTGCTGATCGAATGGGGGGAGCAAACAGGACATCTGCTTATGACAGGTCCCTCCCATACCGTCTTTGAGGCAGAGATTGATGTATCACACATTTTAGGGTAGGAGATTACGATGAAGCTAAGTAAGATTTGCCGGGAAATCAAATATGAATGTCTAAAGGGGAGCATGGACGTAAACGTAAGGGACATTGTCTATGACTCAAGAAGGCTTGAAAAAGGGATGCTGTTTGTCTGCATGGTAGGTGCGGTAACAG
>JAQXLR010000179.1 GCA_029012225.1 Clostridiales bacterium | reverse complement strand
ATTTGTAGCTGACCATGAAATGGTCGGTGGAATAGAGTGAGAAAACCGGGGCGAAAGCCCCGGGAACAGTGACAGAAAGATGGGTAACATTGGGACAGCGAGTCAGAGCAAACCTGTGACAGCTCATGGAATTTTTAACAGTTATGGTCTGCTCAATTACTTTGAGGGACGCTGCAGAGAGGGAAAGTATAAAGACCGCGATTGTGTCTATGTACGGACCAAGACTGGGGAAAAGGTTGTACTTGTGTCCGGCGGTGGCAAGGACGGAGACGAAAAGCTTATCAAAGGAAATACCTATGGTATGGCTTATGTGACCGAGGCAAACGAATGTCATAAGAAATTTTTAAAAGAGGTTTTTGATCGTACTCTTTCAAGCTCTGATAGAAAGATATTACATGACTTGAATCCAAAAGAGGAAGAACACTGGTATTACACAGAGATTCTTAAATTCCATGAGAAGAAACAAAAGGAAAATCCACTATATGGGTATAATTACGGACACTTTACTCTAGTAGACAATATGAGCCTGTCAGACGAGCAGATATCTACCGTGTTAAGCACATATCAAAAGGATAGTGTGTGGTACAAGCGCGATATTCGGGGCGAGCGTTCGGTTGCAGAGGGAATAATCTTTCGTCGTTTTGCTGAGAAGAATGATCCGTACTTGTATAATGACGAGACAGACCCATTGTTAGAGCGAAGTGCAAACGGAGAGTTGATACATAAACCATCCAAAATTGTGATTGGCATTGATTTTGGAGGAAACGGTTCTATGACAACGTTTGTGTGCACACTGTATTTCAACAGGTATCATGATTTTAGGACAGCAGAGGAATACGGAATAGAGTTGTCGCAGGATATTGATGCAGACAAAATATGCGAAAAGTTTGTGGAGTTTTATCGGATGTGCATTGAGAAGTATGGGTATATCAGCTATATATTCCCAGATTCAGCTAGTACTACAATGATTAACAGTCTGCGGAGTGCTGCAAAAAACGCAGGATTACCAAGCCGAAATATAAGCGGATGCAGGAAAAATGAAATATCAGAACGGCCACGAACGATTGACTTGCTATTTAATACCGGGAGGCTAAAGATTCATAAGCGGTGCACCAGATTAAGAAAGGCGATCGGAAGCCTTAAGTGGGATGAGAAAAAGCCAAACGTTCCGGAAGATAAGAATATCGGAAACTGTAACGACTGGTGGGATGCATTCAATTATTGCTTTTTGGATTTTATAGAGTATATCAATTTAGATAGATAGGAGAGTGGAGAAAAGGAAAGATTGTGTAAAGGTATATTTAGAAAAATTAGGATATTCCATCAACGGAAAAGCACTTGAAATCATAAAGCTATGCGATGACTGGTATTCAAATCGCGCTATTGATGATTTTCACTGTAGAAAGAATCTGAATGACAAAGAAATCGAATTGAACCGCATGAACTTTGCAAAGCGTTGCTGCGCAGATGATGCGAATTTGTGTGAGATCGTATCGGTTGCTCCGGAGAAAGAGAGCGCATCGCAGGAGTTTATTGATAAGCTACTGTCATCCAACCGCTTTGATGTGCGCTACCGGGAGCAGTTGGAGAAAACATCTGCCGCCGGAATGGTTGGAGCGTATATCTATCTCCAAGGTGCTAAATATTTAAAAAATCCGATCACTAAGAAGATTAAGGTTAAAGGTGGGAGTATTCGAATTAACTACTGTGATGCGGATTGTATTATACCGCTTACGGTGGAAAATGGTCTGGTTACAGAATGCGCATTTAGTGCCACAAATACAGTAAAAGGCGCGGAAAAGACAGCACTTGTTATTTTCACTCTTGAGGATGGCAGATATAAGGCAGAAACAGTCATATTTGATGAGAAAGGTCAAAAAGTGGATGCGGAATCATCCATCATCCAACTTGGAGATGTTAAGCCATTTGCCATTATGACGAATGCAGAGGTAAACAACCTTGATAATATGGATGGTTACGGATTACCTAAGATTTATAATTCGATTCCATTGTTTAAAGCGCTAGACCTTTGCTATAGCATTCTGTATGGAGATTTGGATAAGGGGCAGAAACTTGTATTTATCAATGAGCTTTTGGCGTGTATTCAGAAGGACAAGCAAGGAAACCCATATTTAACGCCGCAACAAAAAGAACTTTTTGTATTGCTCGGGGAGAAGCTTCCAAAAGAGGATTCTATTATCAAGGAATACAATCCTGAAATTCGCGTAGAGCAGATTACAAAGGCATTTGAGCTTGTGCTGTCACTTCTTTCTATGCAGTTTGGCTATGGGACAAAGCACTATACGTTTGAGAATGGAAAAATCACAACTGCTACGGAGTATATCGGAACAAAACAGGATGCCATGCAGGAACTCAACAAGCAAAGGAGGCAGGCGGCAGCTTATATTGAGGATATCATTCACGCTGCCATGTGGTTTTCTAATCAGTTTTCCGGCACATCCTACAACGTAGAGGAAGCACTATCTATTGAGTTCGATGATTCGTATGTGGAGGACAAGAAAAGTAAGCTTGAGGCCATGCGAGCAGATGCGCTGTCATTTATGGATGTGCCGATCCTTAAAGAAATGTATCTGTCTGAAAAGTACAATGTGCCAATGGAGGAAGTTAAGAAGTGGATACAGAATACAGATGAGCCTGTGGACGATTTGGAAGATTAGGCATGAAGTCAGCGATAAAAGTGTAAAAGGCGGTGGTCTAAAGGGCATTATCAGGAGAGCAGATTGAAACTCTGATTGACAAGTACATAATGGGGCTATATCAGGACTTTGAGGACGAAGTCATTGCCGATATTGCCCGCCGTGTGAAAAAGACCGGAAGATATACCGAAACTGCAGAACTCATGGCTAAATCTATGGTTGAGCAAGGATACTCTGCCGAGAAGATACAGGCGGAGGTTATGAAGATGCTCCGCGCAGATAAAGCTTACCAGATGGCGGTTGCCGAGAATACGGCAGCGTATAAGCAGGAGATACAAAATCTCATCAATCAGACTGTGCAGGAAGCAAAGAAAGTAGGGGACGCCCTTGTGGCAGAAGCCGGAAATATGGCATGGAATAACGATTTGTCCATGTGGAAGGAGCAGGGCGTTGACCTGAAAAAGCCAAACAGCATGGGACAGTTGCTTGCTGCGTTTCAAGCACAGACCGCAGGAGAGCTCAAGAATCTCACAAGAACAATGGGCTTTAAGAATACAGTGTTTGGAACGACAGGTATTCTGAATGCATATCAGCGTGAGATGGACCTTGCCCTGCTTAAGGTTGCTACAGGTGCGTTTTCTTACGATCAGGCAGTAAATGATTGCGTACATCGGCTTGCACAGAGCGGATTGAGGTCTATTGATTATGCAAATGGTCGGTCATATCAGCTTGATACGGCGGCGCGGATGTCTGTCAGAACAGGGTTAAGCCAGCTGTCCGGTAAAATCATGGAATCCAACCTTGCAAGTACAGGACAAGACCTTGTCATTACTTCGCAGCATATGGGGAGCCGCCCGGAGCATGCGCCATGGCAGAACAAGGTGTTCTCCTATTCCGGCAAGAATAAGAAGTACCCGAATTTCTTCAAGGAAACGGGATATGGGACGGCAACAGGATTAAAAGGTGTGAATTGTACACACGATTTTTACCCGTTTTGGGAAGGTGCAAGCGTTATTCCGGAGGATATCAAAGAGCCTGCACCAGTTACCATCAATGGTAAGGAATACGGCTATTACCAAGTATCACAGCAACAACGCAAGATGGAGCGCGATATTCGGGCAACCAAGAGAGAGATTGAAGCGCAGAAAGCAATCGGCGGCGATACGGCAGAGCTGCAGGGCATACTTCGGAAACAGACATCGGATTACAAGAGATTTAGTGCGGCTGCTGGTGTGAAAGTGAAAAATAATAGGCTTAGAGCTTCCAGTGGAAGCAGTGACCTCAATAAACAAATAAAAGGGTTTGATAAGTTGAAAAGTAATAAAGGAATGGCAAGAATACCGCAAATTCCTGCAAGCAGCGTTTCGAAAAAGATTGAGATAGGAGAATATTCAACAAAACTCAAACAACAAGAATATCAAAAACACGTAGATGGAACAGTTAAATATAAAGAGTATTTAGATGCTAGAACGGCCAAAGGTGGAAATCCACAGAGTATTCTGACAATTAGTTCAGAAGAAGCACAAAATATCATTGATAATAAGGCTGGAACTGGTATAATAAAGGTAGATAGAAATGGGAATCCAAGACCACAGGAGCAAATCACTTGCGATAATGTTATCGGGAAATATTACTACAAAGGAGATTATATTGATACAAAGAAAGCCGTTATTCATTATTCAAAGCGTGGGGCTCATATCGTTCCGATAAGGGGAAATAACTATGATTAATATATGGGAATTTGAATATGGTGGAAAAGTGAAAATTGTTGATAAAGATGGTAATGAGTTCTTTGGAGATGCACAGGAGATTACAGATGAGAGCGAACGTTCAGATGAAGAAAAAGCAGAAGACGGTATTACCATATTGTCAGAAGGTAAACTCATAGAGTTTTATCAAAGTGATATTCAATCTATTGAGAAAGTTAACTGATATAATGCCACCGTAGAAATGCGGTGGCTCTTTTTGTGCTATTAAAAACATTATTTGCAATAAGATTCTTGAAATATTTCTTATTATGCTTTATAATATCCAGTGGGGTGGATAAATGAACTTCTATTGGAAGAAATGTCCCGCTTGTGGGGCGAAGGTGCTTAAATTGAGAAACGACACCTCATTAAAGAATTTTCCGATGTTTTGTAAGCGTTGTAAACACGAAGAAATTATTACAATAGAGCCGATGAGCCGCATATTAGTATCAAAAATATGATACTGGTATGCGGCTTTTTCTATATTTTGTTCCTTCCCTTTCATGGCCGGTCTTAAGCGGACCGGCAGCTTGGCGGATTGGTGTAACGGCAGCATATCGGCGTCCTAAGTCGAAGGTTGGGGTTCGATTCCCTCGTCCGCAATTTCCCATATCGCAGAAAGTGCGATTCAAAAAATCATTTTAGGAGGACAGAATGAAAAATATTTTTCAAATCATGAAAGAGTATGGCCTTGAAGTTCCAGAAGACAAACAGAAGGAATTTGAAAATGCGGTACTCGAAAATTATAAGACTGTGACAGATTATGACAACCAGGCAAAGAAGCTGGAAACGGCCAACGACACCATCAAGGCGAATGATATTGCCATTGAGGGATTAAAGCAGGAATTAGAAGGTTTTAAGGATGTCGATGTCACGGCATTAAAGCAGCGTATTACTGATCTGGAAGAAGAAAAGGAAACAATCCAAAGAGAATACGATGAAAAAATCGCAGACCGTGATTTTAATGACATTCTAAAGGATTCCATTTCTTCTGCCAATGGGCGAAACGCAAAGGCAATTACAGCACTTTTGGATATTGATGCATTAAAAGCATCCAAGAATCAAAAGGAGGATATCGCCGCAGCGCTTAAAGCACTTACAGAGGCAGAGGACAGTAAAATGTTGTTTGGGGAACCGGAGCCGGATGTTTTAGGCATTGGAAATCCGATTGGTATCGTTGATAAGAAAAATCAGGTAGATACCGGAAGTTTAAGAGATGCACTTGCATCAAAATATGGAAAATAGGAGGAATAATGAATGGCACTTACATTAGCAGAAGCAAAAGTCGGCATGGCCGACAAAGTGGATCAGCAGGTCATTGATGAGTTTAGAAGGAGCTCTCTTTTGCTGGACATGCTGACATTTGATGATAGTGTTTCCCCCGGAACTGGAGGGAGCACGCTTACTTATGGATATACGAGATTGAAATCTCCATCCACGGTAGCAGTGAGAAAAATCAACACTGAATATACGCCATCAGAGGCAAAAAGGGAAAAGGCAACAGCAGATCTTGTCATCTTGGGCGGTTCTTTTGAAATCGACCGTGTTATTGCCGAGACTTCTGGTGCAGTAGATGAAATGGACTTTCAGATTAAGGAAAAAACCAAGGCGGGTTCCAATTACTTCCACAATCTTGTAATTAATGGAACTTCTGCAGCATCTGGAGCCGGATATATAGCAAACACATTTGATGGACTAAAGAAGATTCTTTCCGGCTCTGATACGGAGATTACCTCTGTGTCTGATATTTCCACCAGTGCCCTGTTGGATGATAACTACAATACATTTTTGGATGAGTTGGATGCGTTTATTTCTATATTGGCAGAAAAGCCCGATATTTTGCTGATGAATAACAAGATGCTTACAAAAGTTAGAGCTGCAGCACGTAGAGCCGGATTTTACGAGAGAAGCTCTGATGGATTTGGAAGAACTGTTGAGAAGTATAACGGAATCCCCATGATGAATTGTGGTGAGTACTACAATGGAACAAAGACTGTTGATGTCATCGAAATTTCAGAACCTTCCGTTTCTGCATACGGCGAAACTGCAATTTATGCGGCAAAGCTTGGCTTAAATGCATTCCACGGAATTTCTGTGAATGGTCAGAAGATGCTTAAAACCTATCTTCCGAATCTTAACTCTCCCGGAGCAGTTAAAAAGGGAGAGGTTGAACTCTTGGCAGGAGCTGTCCTGAAAAATAGTAAGATGGCCGGTGTTCTTAAGGGAATTAAGATTTTGCCTAAGGCAACATCTTAGCAAATTAGAAGGAGGGAGCCGTAAATGTCACATGTAAACTGGGAGTATTACAGCTCCCTTCATGATACCGTAAAGGAAGATGAGTTTAACCGTGCGGAGGCCTTGGCAGAAAAGGAAGTGCAGCTCGTCATCGGTTGGATTCGCTGGGCGAACATCACGGAGAATACTTTTGGATATGAACAGCTGAAAGATTGCATCTGCAATGTCATCGATAAGATGGCGGTAGATGCCAAGTCCGGCAAGGGAAAAGGTGTTTCCTCTGTCAGCAATGACGGATATTCAGAAAGTTATGTTGTGCAGACTGAGGAACAGCTTAGAAGTGAGCTGCAGCGTTCAATCAGGGCATGGTTGAGCGGTACAGGATTGGTAGGTGCATATTAATGGCATTATTTACTGATACAGTCACAATCTACAACAAAATATCCGAAAATGAATGGAAACGTACTGTTATTGAGGGAGTGCAGTGGTCGGATAAGACGGAAAAACAGAATAATAATGGCAAAATCAGCATTGCGCGGTACGCTTCCATAACATTCCCGGATGGCACTTATGAGGGAGTGGTTCTCGATTCTTCCAGAGGAGAAGATTGCATCGTATTTGGGGTAGTTGATGACGTGATTGAGGACGTCAAGGGAAAGCGTATCACTGATTTGAAGAAAAAATACCCGAAAAGCGGGTTGATTCAGTCGGTCAATGACAATTCAAACAGAGATTTTTGTAAAAATATTAGGGTGGTGGTTGCTTAGTGGCTGATAAGTTCATATTCAGCACCCCAAAAGGGGAGATGCACGAAATCAAGATGGGGGATGGCACTGTAAAGCTTGAAATTCGGTGGAATGATGGATTTGGGACCAAGCTTTCGAAGGCTTTTAATTCTGCGCAGGAATATATTGACACACAAGTTTTGCTCTTATGTCAACCTATGGTTCCAAAAGACGCAAATACGCTGATTGAAAGCGGCATCTTATGTACACAGATTGGAAGCGGAGAAGTTAAATATCGCACGCCATACGCACGCCGTTGGTATTATATGCCGGCAAAATTCAGCGAAGGCTCGGGGAGTGGGACAGGAACGGTTGGGCGAGGCAACTACTGGTTTGAACGCATGAAGCAGCAACACAAGGAGAAGATTCTTGCAGGGGCAAAGAGAATAGCAGGAGGGAAGCAATGACAATATCTGCATATATCGTAAACCTATTGAAGCATTATGACGGAATTGAGATTGACACAAATCATATGTCGGACGGCTCTGACCAGTACGGATTGTTCAAATCTCCGAGCCGTGATATCAAGGAATTTAACGATAGCAGCTATCAGATTACCGAGTATTATCAGTTTCTTGCAAGGCAGTCTGGAGTATCAAGGTCAGAACGAAAAGAAGCTGACGAGTGGCTAGAGGATTTAGCCTACTGGATTGATGATTTTCCGTACAACTACCGTTTCCCTGCACTTGATAAGAAGCGTGAGGTTGTTGGCGTATCCATCACAGGCTCGCCGTATCCAATGGAAGCAGATAACGATGATACCTTGTATCAGATTATGCTGTCTATAACCTATATCAGAGAAAGAGAGGAGATATAAATGGCGTTAGAGAGATTGAAAAAGTTTAAGACGATTCCATTTTTGAATATTGCTAAAAGCGGCTCTGAAAGTTGGGCGAGAATCGGAAAATCCACAATATTTGATCTGGTGCTTAATGCACAGACAGAAGACAATGACTTTATCGAGGACGAGATTCCAACAACAGAGATTAAGTCGTACAAGCCGGAATTGGCACAGGAATTGCAGTGTAATAAGGGCGACCCCGCCTTTGATTATCTGTATGATATGTTCTACAACTTGCCAACCGGAGAGGATGTCAAGAAAAATCTGCTGATTGTGTTTGCGGGCAACAAAGGAACGGAAAGTGCGCCGAAGTTTAATGCATGGAATACAACTTCCACGCTGATTCTCGACCATTTTGATTCCGTGGCGGAAAAAATCTATTTCAAATTCAGCATTATTAATATCCAAAGAGGTACGGCAACTGTGACAGACAATGTTCCTTCTTTTACAGAGAATGGAGCAGTACAATCCGTAGAATAAACCAGGAGGGATAAATAAATGGAATATACAATCATCATGAATGGACAGAGCTATGATCTGCCAAAGAAAACGATTGCGGTAATGGAGAAGTTGGACGAGGTACTAAAGGTTGATTCGACCAACTTAAATGTGCGTAAGAAGTTTGAGAAATTGCATGAATTTGTGAAGGGTACTGTCGGAGACGATGCTGCCAAAGAGATACTTGGCTCTGACATCATTGCAGAGATTGACTTATCAGATTTGACACTGGCAGTCAAAAGAATTGCAGATGCCTACGATGAGCCGATCAGAAATTACAATGAGGAAAAGGCGTCCCGGGCACTTAGCGCAATTCCGATTGATAAAATCATCTCCATGACCAAAGCGGCTGAAAAGATGGCATCAGTGCCGCAGAATAGATGATGAATCTAACAAAGAGGGCTTTACCTAATACCGTTGTGGTAGGCGGTAGAGCCTATTCTGTATACACGGATTTCCGACTGTGGATGCGTTTTGAGATTGCCGTGAGTAGGCTAAGGCATGGAGAGACGATAGATGTGTCGTATCTGTTTAAGAATGAAATGCCTACCTATTGCGATTTGGCAGGACTTTTTGCCTTTAGTAGACCGGAATCTCCGCTTCCACGTCCGATTTCACATAGAAATGTGGTTGTGCTTGATTATGAGATTGATTCGGACCTAATTTATGCGGCATTCCTTGGGCAATATGGAATTGATTTGTGCGAAGTAGAGGAATTGCACTGGCATAAATTTTTGGCACTTCTGGGAGGCTTGAATGAGAGCACAAAGCTACGTGAGGTTATGGGATACCGATGCTACGAGAAATCGAATGATAAAAAAGACCCATATGAGGAGCTTCGTCGTGCATGGGAGATAGAGGCTCCGATGAGCGAGGAAGAACGTGCAGAGTTGGATGAGTTTAACAAGATATTCGGAGGATAAATAAAAGGGCTGACGGAAGTTTAATTTTTGATACAAAACTGGATAGTAAAGGCTTTACAAGTGGAGTAAAGGCACTTGGTAGCACCTTGGGAGGCGTGGCTGCTGGAGGGCTCAAAATATTTGCGGCCGGAGTGGGCGCAGCGGCTACTGGTGTAGCGGCTCTTGGAACAGCTGCGGTAAAAAGCTATGCAGACTACGAGCAGCTAGTTGGTGGTATTGAGACGCTTTTTGGAGCTGGTGGGGATTCTGTGCAAGAATACGCTGATAAAGTTGGAAAATCAGTATCTGCTGTGCAGGATGAGTACAATGCGCTTATGGAAGCGCAGTCGCTCGCGCTTGATAATGCCAACAAAGCATATAAGACGGCCGGATTATCTGCAAATGAGTACATGGAGACGGTCACAGGCTTCTCTGCGTCATTGATTCAATCTCTTGGTGGAGATACAGCACTTGCCGCTGAGTATGCGGACAGAGCTATCATTGATATGGCTGATAATGCGAACAAAATGGGAACAAGCATGGAATCCATACAGAACGCTTATCAGGGTTTTGCGAAACAGAACTATACGATGCTCGATAACCTAAAGCTTGGGTACGGCGGAACCAAGGAAGAAATGCAAAGGCTGATTGCTGACGCTGCCAAAATGACTGACATACAAGAAAAACTCGGCATAACAGTAGATGAATCAAGTCTGTCATTTGGGAATATTGTCAACGCCATTTCGATAATGCAAGAAAGCATGGGCATTGCCGGAACGACAGCAAAAGAAGCAAGTACCACCATCACAGGAAGCCTAAATTCCATGAAGGCAGCATCGGCGAATCTCGTTGTCGGAATTGCTGACGACACGCAAGACTTTGATACTCTTGTCAATAATTTTGTAGAAAGTGCCGTGACTGCGGCTGACAATCTTTTGCCAAGGATTGAAACCACGCTAGGCGGCATAGGGGAATTGGTTGAAAAGCTACTCCCGGTCATTATGGAGAGAGTTCCGGCCATCATCAGCGATATTTTACCTGATTTGGTTAAGTCCGGCACAGACATGATTCTTTCGATTGCGAAAGGTCTGAAAGAGAATTTGCCACAGCTGATGGAATCCGGAGGGGAGATATTATCGATTCTGGTCGGCGGGATTGTTGAGATGCTCCCAACTCTTGGCTCAATCGCCTATGATATCGTCATGAATCTTTTATCCGGTATAACGGATAATGCGGATTCTGTACTTAACGGCGGCAGTGAGCTCCTTGTACAGCTTACGCAGGGCTTGAGGGACATGATACCGGACTTGCTTTCTGCAGGTGTAGAGGCGGTTTTATCGTTAGCAATGGCGCTGACAGAGCCGGATACGTTGGGCAATATCATAGATGCCGGAATCGATTTATTTATGGCATTGCTCGACGGATTGCTTGATACAATACCAAGGGTGCTTGAAGCAGCTCCCACACTAATGGGTCGGCTTGTAGCCACTCTTATCGCCAATGTACCGAAACTGACGGCTGCGTCCATCGAAATTCTTGCAAAATTGGCGGCATATTTGGTTGCAAATACGTTTCGCTTGCTCACTGCTGTGCCAAAATTATTTCTAAGCCTCGTCAATTCATTTAAATCGCAGGACTGGGGAAACATTGGCAAAAATATTCTTGATGGAATCTACAATGGAATTACGGAAGGTTGGAATTATCTTGTAGAACAAGTCAGAAATCTTGCAAGCAATTTGTTTAAGGCTGCAAAGGAAGCACTTGGAATCAATTCGCCTTCAAGGAAGTTTAAATATCTTGCCGAGATGTGTGTTGCTGGATTTGAAGAAGGAGCAGAGGACTTGATGAATCCCGATACGATGACACGGAACATCAATGCGAGTATGTCTACCGTGCAGGCAAATATGAACGGAGCAAGAACAGGAGGAAGTACCAGTGGCTTTGGAGGGTTCCAACAGATAGTAAATGTCAACCAGCCAATATCGACACCGGATGAGCTGGCAAGAGTAATGAGAGTAGAAAGCAGATATGGATTGATGAGAGGAGTACCAGTTGTACAGAACAGTTAAAATCCGCATTGTGCGGAGCGATTCTAAAGAATTTCATATTGATGGTACGGATTGGCGTATTCCATCAGACGGACTGGATGGATTCGGGAACTATGAAAACGACATTGCCACAGTAGATAATGCCGTTGGAGATGGTGGAATCATCACATCTGACAGGATTGCACCAAAAGACCGCACCATCGTAGCAAAGTCAAGAAATCCCGTACTGAATGATATTCTGCGGAGGTCTGCATTGTCCTTTTTCAATCCTAAATTCTGGTACAAAATCTATGTTACCTATATGGGAGTTACGCGGTGGTGCGAAGGCAAGATTTATCGATTTGACCTTCCGAGCGGCAATGTAAATCGGACCATGACAATGACAGTCACATTCCTTTGTCCGAATCCGTTTTTAAAAAGCTACGATAATTTCGGGAAGAATATTGCATCCATCACTGGAATGTGCGCCTTTCCATACCTCTGCAGCATGACAGACGGAACGCCAAAAGGAATCACAGGGGGAAGATTTAATTTTGCGAAGGTCATCGTATTAGAGAATGACGGAGATGTCGATACATTTTGCCAAGCAGTCTTTATGGCAAGGGGAGAAGTGGAGAATCCAAAGCTGACAATCAATGGGAATTATGTGCGGGTTATCGATACAATGCAAAAAGGAGAGGTCATCATAATAGATTTTACGAAGAATCCGCCAACGGTGCAAAAGAATGGAGCAAATTATATCGGGCACTGTGACCGAACATCGGCCTTTGATGATATGGCACTCGTTGTTGGGGATTCAGAGGTATCTTTTGATGCAGATACGGGAAGCAACCTTTTGGATGTGTCGATTTATTACAACAAGCTCTATGGAGCGATATAAGGGAGAAAGACGAAATGAAGGGCTTCAATATAATAGCTTTGGATAAGAATTATCAAATTGTATCCTTGCTTAGGTTTACGAATCTGCAATGGAATCGGAAATATCATGAATCAGGAAGCTTTTCCATGCAAATACCATTGGAGCAGTACTCTCCACACATCAAATACATATACACAAAGGATCGCCCTGAGATGGGAAAGGTCACACAGATAAACTATATTGACAAAGACAGATTCCGATGTGTGCAGTTAAGCGGGTATTTCCTAGAAAAAACGCTGGATAGGCATATTGTCTATCAAAATGGTACATCGAATATCGTAAATGCTCCTTCGTGGCTCTATCAGAGTGGCAGTGCAGAGGATGTCGCATACGCATATTTTAATGACTTTCGGACAATAAAGACAAGTTCGGCAGAATCATTTCTTCAAATTACACCCAAAAGCTCGCAAAGCCGTGGGAAATATTCTATACATTACCGAAACGGAGAGTATCTTGGGTGGAAGGTATACGATATTTTAAAGCCGTCCGGTATGTCGTATCGTGTAGCTTATGATTTTATTCAGAACACAAATCAATTTGAGGTGTGGAGTGGGATTGACCGCACAGAGGGAAATGCGGATAGAAATAATCCCATTATATTCTCTACCAAATATGGAAACATAAAAAATCCTGACATACTGCTTGACGAAACGAATTACAAAAATGCATGCCTTATAGTAAATGAGCAAGTCAATGATGAGAAAAGCACATATACGGCCAGAGCTGTATTTTCTTTAGATGAGACAGATACGGAGTATTCCTTTTTGTATGAGCAGTCTGGTCTAAACAAGAATGATTACACAGATGCAGAGTTCTCTGTCGTGTTGGAGAATGAGGCTCGTAATGCCATAAGCCAGCATATGAAAAGTATGAATGTGGAGTTTGATGCAATGGAAGGGAGCTATGAGTATATGAAAGACTTTGACCTTGGAGATTTATGCAGCATAGAAATACCGGAGATGAGCCTTTCTGTACAAGCGAGGCTAATCGGATGCTATGAGGTCATGAAATCCGGGAAATGGAGTATGACAATGGAGTTTGGTACACCAATACTTTTAGGGAAATAGGAGGTTTTATTATGATAGGATATCCGCTTGATTCACATGTGGAATATGATCCGGACGGAACGCCGATTTACGATCGGGCAATTTCGTCTGCGCCAATGAGAAAGCTGTTTAAGGAGCTGTTTTCAGATGGAGTATTACCGAATCCATCAACAAATATGCAAGTAAGCGCAGGTGCAGGAATGAACATTATCATTTCTCCCGGATTTGCCATGTGCAATGGCTGCATGAAGCTTGAGGAGGCACAACGGACGCTTGCGGTACAGGCTTCTAGTGCGGCTTATGACCGCATTGATACGGTTGTGCTGCGGTTAAATGATAATGACAGCGAGAGGATTTGCGATTTTTACATTGTACAGGGAACACCGGCAGTAAGTCCGGTAAGGCCTAAACTGACAAGGACGGAATCTATTTGGGAACTTGGGCTTGCAGATTTATTTATTACAAAAAATTCTACTGCGGTATCCAATCAGAGGATTACAGATACCAGATACGATTCTACAAGATGCGGAGTGATGTCTTCCATTAGCCAATTTGACACAACGACGATTTATCGGCAGATACAAGCAGATTTAGGAGCTTTCCGAGCGGGCGAGCAAGCGGCTTTTATGGCTTGGTTTGACGAGATGAAAAATCAGTTATCAGAGGATGCGGCGGGAAATCTGCAAAATGAGATAGATTCCACAAACGGTCGGATAGGAAATCTATCTGATTTGACAAGTGATGTGAAGACGGATCTTGTTGCAGCTCTTAATTGGGTTGCGAAAAGTTTGTCTGCATTTAGAGATATATTCAATGTTCATTCCCACGCATGGGGCGCAATTACCAATAAGCCGCCCACTTATCCACCATCAGCACATAACCATGATGAAAGGTATTATACGGAAGAAGAGATTCAGCAAATAATAAGAGCATACTTGCCTTTGAATGGAGGTTCATTACACGGAGCTATTAACTTTGCAAATGGTGTATGGAATCAGGTGGGAGATGATGCCTACTTTGGAGATTCCAATGCAGCAGGATGTTTCTCGGTAAAAGGTATATCAGGAATTACGGGGATTGCCATTCACGGCAGAAATACTGGTTTTTGTAGAATTTTAACGGATGACATTGCGGGCAATTTGTTTTTGGCAACAAAC
The DNA here is from genome assembly GCA_029012225.1 of Clostridiales bacterium. Classification (GTDB taxonomy): domain Bacteria; phylum Bacillota; class Clostridia; order Lachnospirales; family Lachnospiraceae; genus Roseburia. The sequence goes on along the minus strand of JAQXLR010000179.1, from coordinate 17,515 downwards.
GGAGCTTTATACGTATCCGATGGAAATAATGATGCAAGAGCACCGATTTATGCCAGTGCCTTTAATCAGTCGTCCTCACGAAGGGTAAAAGACCATATAAGTGATGTTACAGAGGAAGATGCGTTAAAAATTCTGCAGTTGATTCCTGTGAATTATGACTACATAGGAGAAAATACGCCGAAAAACTGTACCGGACTGATTGCGGAGGATGTGGCAAAAATCTTTCCAAACTGCGTAAATGGAGACGTAAACTGTAAAGATGATGATATAGAAGAAATCAATCGTATCGGTATTGATTATTCCAAGTTTGTGCCATATATCATCAAATTGGTGCAAGTACAAGAAAGGAGGATATCAGAATTAGAAAAAATATTGAAAGGGGCTGGTAAAGTTGAATGAGCTTTTTATGACAACCTATACAATTACACTTCCGGTTCTGCTTGGATATATTGTGTGGGTCTTAAAGGGGCAGAAAAAGGATCGGGGAGCAAATAGCAAGGGTACGATGCTTTTACTTCGGGTGCAGCTTATCGAATATCATGATAAGTATGTGAAACTGGGCTATATCCCAGCATACGCCTATGACAACTTTGTTGAGATGTACAAAGCGTACCGGGCATTAGGCGGCAATGGGATGATTACAAAGATGTATGAGGATGTATGTAAATTACCAATTAGAAAGAAAGGATGTATGAACGATGAAAAAGATTAATTGGACTGTAAGAATCAAAAACAAGGCATTTTGGGTGGCATTTATCCCGGCGGTTCTCTTGCTTGTTCAGGTGGTAGCCGCGGTATTTGGATTTACCATTGACATGGGGGAGCTGGGAAATAAGCTTCTGGATGTTGTCAATGCGGCGTTTGCTGTGCTTGCAATCATAGGCGTGACAGCAGACCCTACGACAAAGGGAATGGCCGACAGCGACAGGGCACTTACATATACAGAGCCAAACTAACAGGATAAAGAGTAGGAGGAAAACGAATGAGAGATATCAAACAGTTACACCCGGAATTACAGAAAAAGATTGTGCAGCTGCAGGAGCTTTGCGCCGCGAATGGTATTGCAATCGGCATTTCAGAGTGTGTTCGCACCGTAGCCGAGCAGGATGCCTTATATGCAAAGGGGAGGACAACAGGCGGCTCTATTGTAACGAATTGTAAGGGAAGTACATACAGCTCCATGCATCAGTGGGGCGTAGCCTTTGACTTCTATTTAAAAGTAGATGTTGATGGAGACGGGCAGTGGACGGATGACATCTATAACAATGCAAGCGGACTGTTCGAAAAAGTCGGAAAACTCGGTCAGTCCATCGGCTTAGAATGGGGAGGTGCATGGAAATCTCCTGTGGACAAGCCTCACTTCCAGTTGCCGGATTGGGGCAGTACTGCAAGCAAGCTTAGACAGCAGTACGGCACACCGGATAAGTTCATGGCAACATGGACTGAATCAACAAAGGTAGATCAGAACATCAAAGCGAAGAACGTAACCGCATCCAAGAATAAAACAGAGGCGGCAAAGTCAAAGAGTGCTGCGTGCAATAAATCCTACACCACGACCGCAAATCTGAATCTTCGGGCGGGTGCAGGAACGAAAAAGGATATCATCCTTACGATTCCAAAGGGGAATAAGGTGCGCTGCTACGGCTACTACACCAAGGTTGGGAATACGCCTTGGCTATATGTGGCGTATGGCAAGTACACAGGATTCGTCTCGAGAGATTATTTGAAATAAGTTCATATTCGGTGCAGCGTAGGAGCAGCGAGGATGATAGGATTAAATAAGCCTGCGGGATTTCCCCGCAGGCGTTTCTTCTATATTTTATTCGCATTGGTACACCGATCATCGCATCCGAGTCGGGATATGTGGAGGCGCTTGGCTGGAATCAGTACGGAGGCTGGCGAATCGGGATACGAAGCTTTGACAAAAAACGATACTATTACTATGCGCATTTGCGGCAGAACTACCCCTATCAGGAAAAACTAAAGATAGGAGATACGGTAATTGCGGGAGAGGTAATCGGATACATGGGACATACGGGATACAGTGCGAAGGAAAATGTCAACAATATTGATTCGGTGCATCTGCATTTTGGCTTGCAGCTGATTTTTGATGAGTCGCAAAAGGAGGGAAACAATGAAATCTGGATAGACTGTTATGCACTGACGAGATTTTTGTGTAAAAACCGTTCTGCAGTCCATAAGGTAGAAGGAACAAAGGAGTGGAAAAGAGATTTTGAAATGAGGGATCCGGTGGCAGAGAGCTCACATGAATCCTCTGTCTCGCCAAAATCTCATTGAAAAAAAGAAAAATACATTGTATCATATACCTTATCTTACACAGAAGAGAACAAGAAGGAGACAAGATGAGAAAAAATAAAATACAAAAAATATCGGATGCGATTGTCCGCTTAAAAAATGTGCATTCCTTTGGTGTCATCGGCGATCCCGGCTGCGACGGATTGGGAACATATAATATGAAGGTGTATGCGGGAGCGTTGGAGGAGAGCGCGAAGGATGATATTACGTTGGTAATCGGGGATTTGGTGCCTGCAGGAACAAAAAAGTACTACAATGAAATTATAGAAATTACGAATGTGATTGCAGAAAATGATGTCTATGTGCTTCGGGGAAATCATGATACAGGGGCTTATGAGGACTATTTCGGAAGGCACAATTATGCCATTCTGACAGAACAGTTCGCCGTAATCGTGCTGGACAATGCGATGAGAACCTTTGAGGAGGAAGGACTTTTGCTGTTATCCGAGGTATTGGCACTTGAGGAGGTAAAGCAGGCGGTAGTTACCTTCCATATTCCCGTGCCAAACCATTTTATCCAAAATTCGGTTTCCCGAGACGAATATAAACGTCTGAAAAAGGCATACGAGCCGTGGAAGGAGAAGGTAAAATATCTGCTTTGCGGTCATGTACATTCCTGCTTTGTGGATGAGGTGGATGGCATACCTCTGATCTGTACGGGAGGCGGCGGGGCCATGATTGAGGATGTCTCTGAGGGCATCCGGGCTTGCGATATCAATCACCACATGGTACATTTTTTTACACAGAGCGGCAGACTGGCGTATGAGTTTAAGGATTTGCAGGAGGGGTGTTATCCAAGAGAGGGGAAGGACAGCATTCTAAAGGAAAGACTGGAGGACGCCGTAAAAGGAGAGATGATGGCACATCTGAAGTATCTGATGTTTGCGGATCGGGCAAAGAGGAGAGGCTTTGACCGGATTGCGAATCTCTTTGAGGCACTGGCAGACTCGGAATATCGGCATGCGAGGAATTTTTATTCTGTTTTGGAAAGACCAAAGGCCTTTAAAGAGGCGATTGAAGGCTTTATCCCTACGGAGCAGTTTGAATATGAGAAGCTTTATAAAATGATGGCAGCTTATGCAAAGGAGCAGCAGAAGCCGTTGACAAAGCAGGCATATGAGGGTGCTGCTACCGCAGAAAAGGTTCATACAAAGCTGCTAAAGGAGGCGGTAAATCTGGACGGCTTTGCAAGGCAGGAGATTTATGTTTGCCCGATTTGCGGATATGTGATGACGGAGGAGGAGATCAACAAGAAAGAACGCTGCCCTGTCTGCGGAGGCCCCCAGAGGGAGTATAAGGTATTTGTGGCAGAGGCTTAGAGCAGAGAGGGGTGCGGAGCCGACGGAGCGAATCGGCGTGACCAAAAAGCGAAAGGCAATAATACACAAAATCGATGGGTAAGGGACAAGCACCTTACCCATCTTTATGCTCTGAAAATGGGTCAAATTAAGGCTTTTTTCATCCTCAATTTTTCACGCTTGCAAGGTGGAATAAATAAAAATCTGACCATCGTTATATTCAGGGAGAAGGAAAAGAGTTGCTTCTGTTATTTAAAAATTTTTTATAACATGCACTTGTGTTTTTAAATAAACTACACTATAATGTATGTGACAATTAAACAGCGGGGAGCTTGTATGACAGGCTGAGAGGAAGGTATGACCTTCGACCCATTAACTTGATTTGGATAATGCCAACGTAGGGACGCCTGAACATAAAGTATTTATTGGGAAGATACCGGAATCAGTAGCTTCCTTTTTTATTTGCCCAATGGTTTCCGCTGAATAATTGAACTTATTATGCCAGGCAAGACTCGGCGGAAAGAGGGAAATGATGTTAGGAAACTGTCTTGAAAACGTAAGAAAGTCCACACCATTAGTACATAATATTACGAATTATGTTACTGTCAATGATGTGGCAAACGCATTGCTCGCTTGTGGCGGCAGTCCCATTATGTCGGATGAACCCGAAGATGTGGCAGATATCACCACTATCTGTGGCGGATTGAACATCAACATCGGAACACTGAATAAAAGAAGTATCGAGAGTATGTTTGTTGCAGGGGCAAAAGCCAATGAACTCAGACACATTGTTCTGCTTGATCCGGTTGGAGCCGGTGCCAGTGCACTTAGAACCAATACCGCTATTGCGTTAATTGAGAAAATTAAGTTTGATGTAATCCGTGGTAATATTTCTGAAATAAAAACGCTTGCACTTGGAAGCGGAACCACCAAAGGTGTGGACGCCGACGCAGCGGATATCGTGACAGAAGAGAATCTGGAGCCTATGGTTGCGTTTGCAAAAGATTTTGCAGAGAAAACCGGTGCGATTGCAGCAATTACCGGTGCGATTGACCTTGTTGCTGATGCAGAAAAATGCTATATCATTCGTAATGGTCGTCCTGAGATGAGCAAAATTACGGGCACCGGTTGTCAGCTTTCAGGAATTGCCACTGCCTATGCGATAGCCAATCCGGAGAACAAAACAGAAGCAGTCGCTGCCGCAGTATGTCTGATGGGACTTGCAGGAGAAATCGGATACACGAATATGCAGCAAGGCGAAGGGAACTCCACATATCGCAACCGCATTATGGATGCTATTTATAATATGGATGCCGAGACGTTGAATAAAGGAGCAAAGTATGAAGTGCGATAAAAAAGATTTGTTGCTGTATGCCGTAACAGATCGTGCATGGTTGGGCAAACAAACACGATACGAGCAGGTGGAGGAAGCATTGCAGGGCGGCGCTACTTTTATTCAGCTTCGCGAAAAGGAGATGGATGACGACAGCTTCTTAAAAGAAGCCATTGAAATAAAAGAGCTTTGTCGTCGCTACCATGTACCCTTTGTTATCAATGATCATGTGGGAATTGCTCGTGAAATGGATGCAGACGGAGTTCATGTTGGGCAGAGTGACATGGAAGCAGGAGATGTGCGGGTTATTCTTGGAGAAGGCAAAATCCTTGGGGTATCTGCACAAACTGTGGAACAGGCAGTACTGGCTGAGCAGCGTGGAGCAGATTATCTCGGTGTGGGAGCTGTATTTCATACTGGCTCCAAGGCAGATGCGGATGATGTAAGTCATGAGACTCTCAAAAACATATGTGATGCTGTGAATATTCCCGTTATTGCAATCGGAGGAATCGGTAAGCACAATGTGATGGAACTCAAAGGAAGTGGTATATGCGGTATCGCTGTGATTAGCGCTATTTTTGCGGAAAAAGATATTCGTAGTGCAACAGCAGAGTTGAAGAAATTAACAGAGCAGGTGGTATCCGTATGATTCAAGGGGCAATATTTGACTTAGATGGAACGCTTCTTGATTCCATGTCTGTTTGGGATACCATCGGTGAGGATTATCTGCGCTCGCTTGGAATGGAGCCGAAGGAGAATTTGAGGGAAACCTTTCAAGCATTCACTCTCGAGCAGTCCGCCGAGTATTACAGGGAGCATTACGGGGTTACGCTTTCCGTGACGGAGATTATAAAGAATGTGAATGCTATGGTGGAGAATTATTACATCGAAATTGTTCCGTTAAAACCCGGTGTAAAAGAGCTTCTGACGAAGCTGCACAATCATGGGGTTAAGATGTGCATTGCCACGGCTACGGACAGACATCTTGCAGAAGCAGCTCTTAAGCGGTGTGGAGTGAGGAAGTTCTTTTCAGAAATCTTTACCTGTGCACAGGTAGGAAAGAGCAAAGAAGACCCGGGGATATACCACGCAGCCTTAGAACATCTCGGCACTGACAAAACACAAACGGTTGTTTTCGAGGATGCATGTTACGCTCTTAAAACAGCGAAAGCGGATGGTTTTGTGGCGGCAGCAGTATATGATGCTTATGAAGATAATCAGAAGGAGATGAGAGCAATTTCCGACTTCTATATAGATGATTTTTCGGATGTTGATGCGTTTGTAAACAGTATAAGTAAATGAAAAAAGCGGCAGGCCGGGGGCACCACTCTCTGTCGCTATATAAAAATAATGCAAATATTATCAATAAGGAGAAAAGAAATGAGAACAGCATTATCAATCGCAGGCAGTGATTCCTGCGGAGGCGCCGGCATTCAGGCAGATATGAAAACAATGACAATGAATGGTGTTTATGCGATGAGTGCAATTACAGCACTGACGGCACAAAACACGACCGGCGTTCGAGCAATTTCGGAGTCTGCTCCGGATTTTCTAAAACAGCAGATTGATGCGGTATTCGAGGATATATATCCCGATGCAGTTAAAATTGGTATGGTTTCTTCAATAGAGCTGATTAAGGTTATCGCCGAAAGACTTAAGTTTTATAAGGCAAGGAATATTGTAGTAGATCCCGTTATGGTAGCCACCAGTGGTTCAAAGCTGATGAGGGACGATGCGGTCTCTACATTGACAAGGGAACTATTGCCCCTTGCGACTCTTGCTACGCCGAACATTCCCGAAGCGGAAATACTGTCCGGAACGCCTATTTCCGACAAAGAAAATATGATAAAGGCGGCAAAACAAATCAGTGAAACTTATGGTTGTGCAGTACTTCTTAAGGGAGGTCACAGCATGAATGATGCAAATGATTTGCTGTATACAAGGGGAGAGTGTCGTTGGTTTGAAGGCAAACGGATTGACAATCCCAACACACACGGTACAGGATGTACGTTGTCTTCTGCCATTACTGCTAATCTTGCTAAGGGTTACGAGTTGGATGCGTCTGTTCAGAGAGCAAAAGAGTATATTTCAGGCGCGCTTGGGGCAATGCTCGACTTAGGAAAGGGATTAGGACCTATGCAGCACAACTTTGATTTGAATAGTCGTTTTGCGGAAGAAGCATAATAAGATCTGCTTTGAACGGAAAGGAAGGCTGTGGCAAAAAAGAATACCGCACGGAAGAAAAAATCAGAGAACTTGTTGCCAAGGGGACAAATCCGAAGATTTATCCCTTAACGTAACAATTTTGAAATTAACGAAATGACACCTGGCGTATTGCCAAGTGCCTTTCCTGTTTTCTATTTTTTTGCGGCACGCTTGCGCAGCGTCGGATCCAAAATCCGCTTTCGGATGCGCAGACTCTCCGGCGTAACCTCAAGCAGCTCATCTACATCAATAAAGTCAAGCGCCTGCTCCAGACTTAGGATTCTGGGAGGAACCAGCGTCAGAGCTTCATCGGCAGAGGAGGAGCGGGTGTTGGTTAAGTGCTTTTTCTTGCAGACATTCAACTCAATATCCTCCGCGCGTGAGGAGGCGCCGATGACCATGCCGGCATAGACCTTTTCACCGGGACGAATAAAAAGGGAGCCGCGATCCTGAGCGGAGAAAAGCCCATAGGTCACTGCCTCGCCCGATTCAAAGGCGATGAGAGAGCCAAGCTTGCGATAGGCAATCTCTCCCCGATAGGGGGCATAGCCGTTAAAAATCGTATTGATGATTCCATGCCCTCTGGTATCCGTTAAAAACTCTCCGCGATAGCCGATGAGACCACGGGAGGGGATGTGAAACTCCAATCGTGTGTACCCTCCGGTAATCGGACGCATATTTGTCATCTCGCCTTTTCGCTGGCTAAGCTTTTCAATGACGGCTCCCGTAAATTCATCTGGCACATCAATATAAGCCAGCTCCATCGGCTCTGTTTTCTTACCGTTTTCATCAGTGTGATAAAGCACCTCAGCCTTGCTGACGGCAAACTCATAGCCTTCCCTTCTCATATTTTCAATCAATACGGACAGGTGAAGCTCACCTCGCCCCGATACCTTATAGGAATCCGGACTGTCTGTCTCCTCTACACGGAGCGAAACATCGGTATTTAACTCACGGAACAGGCGATCTCTTAGGTGGCGTGAGGTGACAAATTTTCCCTCCTGACCGGCGAGAGGACTGTCGTTGACGATAAAATTCATGGCAAGCGTCGGTTCGGAAATCTTTTGGAACGGAATGGCCACCGGTTCCTCGGGAGCGCAGATGGTGTCTCCGATGTGAATGTCGGAAATGCCCGAAATTGCCACGATAGAGCCGATGCCTGCCTCTGTCACATCCACCTTTGTCAACCCGTCAAATTCATATAATTTGCTGATACGCACGCGCTTTTGTTTTTCGGGTTCATAGTAATTGACAACCACTGCCTCCTGATTGACCTTAAGAAGACCGTTGTCCACTTTTCCGATTCCGATACGGCCGACGTATTCATTGTAATCAATGGTGCTGATTAAGACCTGTGTGTTCGCCTCCGGGTCTCCCTCCGGTGCAGGAATGTAGGAGAGAATCGTCTCAAAAAGAGGAACCATGTCTTTTTTGTTGTTAATTAAATCTCCGATTTCGCGCACTGCATAGCCATCTCTTGCAGATGCAAACAAAAACGGACAGTCGAGCTGCTCGTCGGAGGCATCCAAATCCAGAAAGAGCTCCAATACCTCGTCTACGACCTCGTTGGGACGTGCCTCCGGTCTGTCTACCTTATTTAAGCAGACAACAACGGGAAGCGAAAGCTCCAAAGCCTTCATGAGTACAAACTTTGTTTGAGGCATTACGCCCTCAAAGGCGTCTACCACGAGGATGACACCGTTTACCATTTTTAAAACACGCTCGACCTCTCCGCCAAAATCGGCATGTCCGGGGGTGTCAATCACATTGATTTTAACGCCCTTATAGGTAATGGCTGTGTTTTTAGAGAGAATGGTAATACCGCGCTCTCGCTCAATATCGTTGGAATCCATGACACGCTCCTGTACGGTCTGATTTTCGCGGAATACGCCGCTTTGCTTTAACAGCTCATCTACTAACGTAGTCTTTCCGTGGTCTACATGGGCGATAATTGCTATGTTGCGGACATCCTCACGCTTTGCTTTCATATGAAAAATCTCACTTTCTTATTTATTGTGTTTCTTGTGTTTTTGCAAAATGTTTGATCGCATCCCTCAAAAGAGTCGGCATTGCCATCGTGTCAGTGCCGACTCTATATTCTAACATATTTTCTGCGATGTGCAAGTACAAAGCTTCTTTTGGGTTTTTGCAGGTTTCTTTTATGAGTCAAACGCATCTGCCATATTTTGTGCAACTGCACAATGCTGCCTTTTCGTATGCTCCTTTGGCATTTTACCCCTGTAATGTGCCAAAATTCGTCAATACATTCCTGTTATTATCGACAGATTATACGAAAATTTTGGGGGTATCCGGTGGTAAAACTAGTGTGTCAGGCAGACGCATATGTGCGGCGAAGAGGAAGGGAGAAAAATTCATGGCAGATAAAATTTTTGAAAACAACCAGGTGTCAATTGTAGGAGAAATTGTTTCTGACTTCAAATTCAGTCACGAGGTATACGGAGAGGGATTCTACATGGTCGATGTTGCGGTCAATCGCCTCAGTAATTATCTGGACTACATACCGCTTATGATTTCAGAACGGCTGATTGATGTGAATGAGGATTATGTCGGGCAAAATATTTATGTGACAGGTCAGTTCCGCTCCTTCAATCGTCATGAGGAAAAAAAGAACCGACTTGTGCTGTCGGTATTTGTAAGAGAGCTTGCGTTTTTAGATGAGATTGACGAGGAAATAAAAAGCAATCAGATCTATCTGGATGGCTACATCTGCAAAGAGCCGATTTATCGAAAGACTCCGCTGGGAAGGGAGATTGCCGATTTGCTGATTGCCGTCAATCGGTCTTATGGAAAATCGGATTATATACCCTGCATCTGTTGGGGAAGAAATGCACGGTTTGCATCAGGCTTTGAGGTGGGCGGTCATGTGGCAGTCTGGGGAAGGATTCAGAGCCGGGAATATGTCAAAAAGCTATCGGAAACGGAGACGGAGAAAAGAGTGGCATATGAAGTTTCTGTTAGTAAAATAGACTTTTTAGATTGACAATCGTACAAGATTGGTGCTAGAATGAAAAAAATTACATAATAAATGGTAGAGGTTGCGTGCTTTAAGAGTAGCTTTCCGGATGTGACAGGCACAGGAGAAGGGGAGCAAAAGGAAAGGACGCCGAAAGGATATACTCCTGTTGGTATATTGCTTGGGCATAAGGTGAAGAACCTTATGACTGTCATCGGAATAAGATGGGGAGCTATCAGATTGTAAGGCATTCGTGCGAAAAATGGATTCTTTTCAAATAGTCTGACCGGCTCATCTTAGAGCCGGTTTTTGTGATATGGGAAGTTCTTGTATCACAAAACGCGCTGCAAAGGAAGCACACCTTGCAGAACGCAAGCAAACGCTTTGTGTTACCGCCCGGCGCGAAAGGTTGCAATTCCTCTAGGCGTGCGGAGGAGAGGGAGCTTAAGTGGGCTTGTTCACTTTATTCCGAAGAAATTTACACAATTTGCTGTAAAACAAAGACACCGAAACCGACGGAAAGCGTATCATAGGGTTAGGAGGATTTAAGATGGCTATTTTTAAGGGATCCGGTGTAGCAATCGTTACACCCATGAAAAACAACGAAGAGGTAAATTACGAGAAGCTGGAGGAGCTGATTTGCTGGCAGATCGATGAGGGAACAGACTGCATCGTCATCACGGGAACGACGGGAGAGAGCTCAACGCTGACGACAGAGGAGCACATCAAGGTCATTGCGGCAGCTGTGGAATTTACGAAGCACCGTGTTCCGGTAGTAGCAGGAACGGGCTCAAACTGTACCAGAGAGGCGATTCACCTGTCACAAGAGGCACAGGCAGCGGGAGCCGATGGACTGTTGGCTGTCACACCGTATTACAATAAGGCAACGCAGGAGGGGCTGGTTCGGTATTATACAGACATTGCAGAGTCTGTAAAAATTCCGATTATTCTGTACAATGTTCCCGGAAGAACAGGATGCAATATTTTGCCGGAAACTGTTGCAACGATATGTAAAAAAGCACCAAACGTTGTGGCTATGAAAGATGCAACAGGGAATATCGCACAGGCGACTCGAACACTGTACTTAACGGACGGAAAGCTGGATTATTATTCCGGTGAGGATGGCATCGTTGTGCCGCTTATGGCGCTTGGTGCGGTTGGAGTGATTTCTGTATGGGCAAACATAGAGCCGAAGACGGTGCATCAGATGTGCATGAGCTTTTTGCAGGGCAATACGCAAAAAGCATTGCAGCTGCAGCTTGCGGCACAGCCACTGATTGAGGCGTTGTTTTGCGAGGTCAATCCGATTCCCGTAAAGGCTGCCTTAAACATAATGGGAAAAGAGGTGGGACCGCTCCGGGCGCCCTTGACAGAAATGACGGAGGCGAATGTGACAAAATTGAAAAAAGCCATGAAGGAATATGGACTTTTGTAAAGTGGCATGAGAGAGGAAGAATAGGTAATTGTAAAATGAAATCAAGATTTTGCAATTACCTAAACTATTTTGTGAGAGAAAGGACAAAGAAACAGATATGATAAAAGTGATGCTGCATGGATGCAATGGAAAGATGGGACGGGTGGTTACCGAAATTTGCAAAGAGGAAACGGGGATGGAGATTGTGGCAGGAATTGATTTCTATGACGGAATCCAAAATGATTATCCTGTTTTTCCCAATATTTCAGTCTGCGATGTAAAGGCCGATGTGGTGATTGACTTTTCCAACGCGAAGGCAGTCGATGATTTGCTTGTGTATTGTGCGGACAAGCAAATACCGGTCGTGCTCTGCACAACAGGCTTAGAGGAGGAGCAGCTTAAGAGGGTAAAGGCGACGGCTGAAAAGACAGCGGTGCTAAAATCTGCGAATATGTCTATGGGAATCAATCTGCTGCTTTCGCTTTTAAAGAAGGCGGCGGCCATTCTTGCGCCGGCAGGCTATGATATGGAGATTGTGGAAAAGCATCACAATCAAAAGCTTGATGCGCCAAGCGGTACGGCACTTGCGCTGGCAGACTCGATGAACGAAGCGCTTTCTAATGTCTATACTTATAAATACGACAGAAGCCTTGAGAGAAAAAAGAGAGACCGATATGAGATTGGCATTTCAACCGTGCGAGGAGGCAGTATTGTAGGGGAGCATGAGGTTATTTTTGCAGGCTTGGACGAGGTCATTACGTTTGAGCATACGGCATATTCCAGAAATGTTTTTGCAAAAGGAGCAATCGAGGCTGCGAAATTCCTTGCAGGAAAGCCTGCAGGAATGTATGATATGAGTGACGTAATGAAAGAGACAGTATAAGAATGGAGTGAAACATGGAAGCAGGATGGAATACACGACTATGATACAGTGGAGGAAATGCGATGGAGAAGCAGGATTTACGCTATTTAAAGAGTCTGTCGAATCAGTATCCGACGGTAGCGGCCGCAGCGACAGAGATTATTAATTTGCAGGCAATTTTAAGCCTTCCGAAGGGAACGGAGCATTTTATTACAGACATTCATGGAGAGTATGACCAGTTTTTGCATGTGTTAAAAAACGGCTCCGGTGCAATTAAGCGAAAGATAGAGGATGAATTTGGCAATGCCATCAGCGTGGCAGAGAAAAAAGCAATGGCGACGCTCATCTATTATCCCGAGCAAAAGATGGAGCAGGTGTTAAAAACGGAGGAGAATATCGAAGACTGGTATAAGGTTTCCTTGTATCGGCTGATTCGCATCTGTAAGAGTGCATCCTCAAAATATACACGCTCAAAGGTGCGAAAGGCTCTGCCGAAGGATTTTGCCTATGTCATTGAGGAGCTTTTGACCGGAAGGCCGGACTTATCGGATCAGGAAGCATATTATAATGAGATTATACATTCTGTCATAGGAACGGGAAGGGCTGCGGAGCTGGTAATTGCATTTTGCAACCTGATTCGCCGCCTTGTCGTGGATCATCTGCATGTGGTCGGAGATATTTTTGACAGAGGGCCTTATCCAAATCTTGTTATGGATACCTTGATGGCATACCATTCCGTTGATATTCAGTGGGGAAATCACGATGTTATGTGGATGGGAGCGGCAGCAGGAAATCAGGCGTGTATCTGCAACGTCATTCGTATTTCGGCGAAATATGGGAATCTAAACCTTTTGGAGGACAGCTACGGCATCAACCTTGTTCCTCTGGCAAGACTGGCCATGAATTATTACGACAAGGATCCCTGCGAATGCTTTAAGCTGGACTACAGGGAGGATGAATATGATGTGCGGGATGCGATGCTGGACGAGAAGATGCACAAAGCGATCGCTATCATTCAGTTTAAGCTGGAGGGACAGCTGATTAAGAGCCATCCGGAATACAAGATGGACGAAAGACTCCTTTTGGATAAGATTGATATCAAGCAGGGCACGGTCACGGTGGAGGGAGTCAACTATCCGCTGCGTGACACCGCGTTTCCAACGATAGACTGGGAAAATCCCTATGCCCTCTCGCCGGAGGAGGCAGATGTGATGGAGCGTCTGACGATGGCGTTTATCAACTGCGAAAAGCTTCAGCGCCAGATTCGCTTTTTGTTTACGCAGGGAAGCTTATATAAGGTATACAATGGGAATCTGCTCTATCATGGCTGTGTTCCGTTAAATGAGGATGGAACTTTTGCCAGGGTGGAGGTGTTCGGAAAAACTTATGCCGGCAAGGAGTTGTATGATGTGCTGGAGCATTATGCAAGAAAGGGCTACTATTCCATTGATTTGGAGGAAAAGAAAAAGGGACTGGATACGCTTTGGTTCATTTGGGAGAATCAAAATTCTCCGGTGTTTGGAAAGGATAAGATGACGACGTTTGAGCGTTATTTTATTGCTGACAAAAAGACGCATGAGGAGCCGAAGAACCCCTATTATCGGCTGCTGGATCGTGAGGACATTGTAAATGCGATTTTGGAGGAGTTTGGTCTTAGCGGATCGGAGGCACATATTATCAATGGACATATTCCGGTTGAGGCAAAACGCGGGGAGTCTCCGATAAAATGTAACGGAAAGCTGTTGATTATCGATGGTGGCTTTTCCAAGGCCTACCAGACAAAAACGGGAATTGCAGGCTACACGCTTGTGTATAATTCCTATGGTCTGCTTCTTGCGGCACATGAGCCGTTTGAGTCGGTGGATAAGGCGGTGCAGGAGGGAAGCGATATTGTTTCCCATACGGTGCTGGTGCAGCATGTGGTAAGGCGCAAGACGGTGGCGGATACAGATGTGGGAAATGCCTTAAAGGAGACGATAAAAGATTTGGAGGCACTGCTCTGTGCGTACCGTGAGGGCGAGCTGATAGAAAAAATTAATATGGATTAAATAAATATAGATTGACAAAGAAGGACTGGCAGAAGAAGGAAAGAAAGGAAACGCTAGAATGTATATCGGAAACCATTTGTCAACCTCGAAGGGCTTTTCGGCCATGGGAAAGGAAGCAGTAAAGCTGGGAGCGAATACCTTTGCCTTTTTTACGAGGAATCCAAGAGGCGGCAGTGCAAAGGAAATCATTCCAAAGGACGTAGAGAAGATGCTTGAATTGACAAAGGAGCATCAGTTTGGGCGGCTGGTGGCGCATGCCCCCTACACAATGAACCTGTGTGCGGCAAAGGAGGATGTCAGAAGGTTTTCTCTGGAGATGATAACCGATGATTTGCTGCGTATGGAGTATACGCCAAACAATTATTATAATTTCCATCCCGGCTCTCATGTGGGACAGGGAGTGGAGACGGGAATCGCCCTGATTGCAGAGGCGTTAAATGGAGTACTAAAGCCCGAGCAGAGCACAACTGTACTTTTAGAGACGATGGCAGGAAAGGGGAGCGAGGTGGGAAGTCGCTTTGAGGAACTTCGAGCGATTTTAGACCGCGTAGAGCTTCAGGAGAAAATGGGGGTCTGTCTGGATACCTGTCATGTGTGGGACGGAGGCTATGATATTGTAAATCATCTGGATGAGGTCTTAGAGGAGTTTGACCGGGTCATTGGATTGGAGAGGCTTTCTGCGATTCACTTTAATGACAGCATGAATCCCTGTGGTGCGCATAAGGATCGGCACGCAAGAATCGGCGAGGGGCACATCGGACTTGAAGGAATGCGCCGGGTAGCAACGCATCCGCTGCTGCAGGGGAAGCCGTTTATTCTGGAGACACCGAATGATGATGCGGGGTATCAGAGAGAGATTGCATTGGTACGCGAATGGACAGAAGGATAGTTTGGGAGCGAATCGAAAAAAGGATTGCAATTTTTAAGTACCTATGTTATATTCAATTCACATGAATGCAAAACTGTTTTCATGCAAATATTTGCCCACCAAGAAATTGGTTAAGCCCATACGGACAGGCGGGGCAGCTGCCGATTGTGGTGAAGGAGCCACGTTATTGATTGAGTTAGAAGCTCAAATTTTATAAGTGATCACTTGTGAAACGGTCAATAAAGAGTAGTAATAGCAAATATTTGCTGGCGAAAGCCGACGAGAGACTCTGGAATAGTTTTTGCAATATGCAACTGCAGCTCGCAGTTGAAGATACAAAACGTATGACTATGACGATAGAAAAGACAGGTGATATTATGCACCTGTCTTTTTTTTACACGATTTTACAACGCAAAAGTGCCACAGTTCTGTGTATTATTGTATGTTACTATATACACTTTTGCGTTGCAAAAGTGCCACAGTCCTGTGTATGATTGTACGTTATTAGATACGTTTTGCGTTGGCAGGGTGTCGCAATATCTGGTGATAAAGACCGGAAAGGAAATGAGCATGGAAAAGAATCCGCAGATGCGTGCGCCAATCTATGAGGCGTTGGAAAAATTAAAAAGACGGCGTGTCGTTCCCTTTGACGTACCGGGGCACAAAAGAGGAAGAGGAAATCCTGAGCTTGTGGAGCTTTTGGGAGAAAAATGTGTCAGTCTGGATGTAAACTCCATGAAGCCGTTGGACAACCTCTGCCATCCGGTTTCCGTCATCAAGGAGGCAGAGGAGCTGGCGGCAGAGGCATTTCGTGCAGATCATGCTTTTTTCATGGTAGGGGGGACAACCTCCTCTGTCCAGAGCATGGTGCTGTCGGTGTGCCGTGCCGGAGATAAGATTATCCTGCCGAGAAATGTGCATAAGAGCGTGATTAATTCTCTGGTGCTTTGCGGTGCAGTTCCGGTTTATGTAAATCCGGAGGTCGATACAAAGCTTGGAATTTCGCTTGGAATGAAGGTGTCCGAGGTGGAGCGGGTCATTTTGGATAATCCGGGAGCCGTAGCAGTTCTGATTAACAATCCGACTTATTACGGAATCTGCTCCGACTTGCGTTCGATTGTAAAGCTTGCCCATGCGCATGAGATGCTGGTGCTCGTAGATGAGGCACACGGAACGCATTTATATTTCGGGGACAATCTTCCCGTCTGTGCAATGGATGCCGGGGCAGACATGGCTTCGGTGTCTATGCACAAGTCGGGAGGAAGTCTGACGCAAAGCTCTCTGCTTTTGACCGGAAAAAATGTCAACTGGGAGTATGTGAGTCAGATTATCAACCTGATGCAGACAACGAGCGCTTCCTATCTATTGATGTCCAGTCTTGATATCTCTAGGAGAAATCTTGTGCTTCGCGGAAGAGATTCTTTCCGAAAGGTAAGCCAGATGGCAGAGTACGCAAGAGAGGAGATTAATTCGATTGGCGGGTACTATGCCTACGGCAAGGATTTAATCAACGGAGGAAGCGTCTATGATTTTGATGTGACAAAGCTTTCTGTCTACACAAGAGATATTGGACTGGCGGGAATCGAGGTCTATGATCTTTTGCGTGATGAGTATGACATTCAGATTGAGCTTGGCGATATTGCCAATATCCTTGCCTATATTTCCATCGGGGATAGAATCCAAGATATTGAGCGTTTGGTGGGAGCGCTCTCTGATATCAAGCGTCTTTACTCAAAAGACCCATCGAAAATGTTAAATACAGAGTATATTAACCCGACCGTGATTGTATCGCCTCAGGCTGCTTTTTATTCCGAGAAAAAGAGCGTACCGATTCGAGAGGCAGAGGGAAAAATCTGCGGTGAGTTTGTAATGTGCTATCCGCCGGGGATTCCGATTCTCGCGCCGGGAGAAATGATTTCGGCAGAAATCATTGCGTATATTATCTATGCAAAAGAAAAGGGGTGCTCTATGCAGGGAACAGAAGACCCGAATGTAGAGTACTTAAATGTACTTTCCGATGAAAGGCAAGTGTGGAAATAACAGGAAAGGATGGGAATGCCGGTGGAGCTTTGGTTTTCAGATTATCAGACAGAAGCAGTGAAGGTTTCGGTAAAGGTAGAAAAGCAGCTATTTGGAGAGCAGACGGATTGTCAGAACATCGATGTCTTTGAGTCAAAGGAGTTTGGACGCTTTTTAA
>JAQXLR010000178.1 GCA_029012225.1 Clostridiales bacterium | reverse complement strand
CACTTTTCGCTTGTAATCAGCTTGTATACCGGCTCACCGACCGCAATCGAGGAAGTCTGCTTGCTGCTGGTTTTCTTATAGGCAGGCAGATAAAACATGTCCGGTTCAATCTCATCGACTGTGACGTTCTCATAGCCGTCTGTATAGTACACCACAATTCCCGGAATATCTGAGGTGATTCGATGAAAGGTATCACTTGCTCCCGCCGCATATTCTGAGATGCTGTTTAAAGCATTTAGCTGAAATGCCTCATCCAGTGTAGAATTTAAGTTTTCCTGAAACGCATAGACCTGATAAAAATTCTGTGCATTGTAGGCGAACTGAAAGTCCGAAATCGCCTCACTGATTTCTTCAAGGTTGTCGGCATTTAAGATGAGACTTTCTCTGCCAGCTTCCGCTATCCTGCGGGACACATCGCCACTCTCATCTACCGAATATACAAGATTATCCTTGCTGACCTTGCCTGCCTCCTTTACATAAAAATTTAAGGCACCTGCGTAGGGCGAACGATAAACGTACTCTTCTCTTAAAATAAGACCATGATAGATATTGTTTTCTGCGATGGTTCCCTGCCCAACCTCATAGACAGAGATATGCGTAGTGGTTAAATAGGAGTATATATTAAAGATAAAATAAATAAAAACAATCACAAAAATGAGAATGCCGATATTTAACTGAAATGGCTTTTTATATTTTACAACCTTTTTATTTTGACTCAAGAATCCGTCCACCTTTTCTGATGCTCAAAATTACAGCTGCCTTCTCCTTGCCTCCTGCAGCCACGCTTATTTTAGCATCTTATTCCATAGAAAACAACTTTTCGTGAAAACATTCCGAAAAATATGTATATTATTTTTTTCACGGAGGATACTATGGAAAAAGGAGGCTACATTATGAATACAAATTGGTTGGATTATACACTGCTTACACTCGTTATTATCGGTGCGATTAACTGGGGGCTCATTGGCTTTTTCCGCTTTGACCTTGTTGCATTTATCTTTGGAGATATGTCATGGCTTTCTCGCATTATCTATGCAATTGTGGGAATCGGAGGGGTCTATCTGATTAGCCTTTTTGGAAGAATCCGCTCTATGGACAAGGCTTAATCAAAGGCTGCGGTGCTTTACGAGCACATGATTGGATGCCGCATCTAAGAAGATGCAAAAAGCCACCCGGTAGCTTTTGACATTTTTGTCCGAATTTGCCGGGCGGCTTTTCATTGAAATTGTTGACAATCTCGATTCTGTTATAGGGAAATGACAATTTTTGACTTCGCACATTCCGGAAGAGTTTCTCCGTTGCGAGATACACTCAAAATAAATTTTACATTATACTTATCACTGATGTCGCCTAATTTCTCGATTGCATGGCAGATTTCTTCCTCTGTCTCAATAGAGGCAATCGTAAGAAAGCTGTCCAGATACACCTCCTCCAAATCGTTGTCCTGTGATATGATGCCACAGATAAAACCAAGGAATTCATCACAGTTTTGAATCGGATACTCCGTCACATTAATCAGCCGCACCTTATTGTTTAACTCGTACATATGTTTTTGACTCTTGTCAAGATACACAATGCTTCCCGGCGCTGAATGGATGGAAGCATTCACTTTGCTTAAAAGCTCCTTTGTTTTTCCTTTGCCTTTTTCTCCTGCAATAATCTCTATCATGGTCATTTCCTCCTGCCTCCTTGCTCCTATCCATAAAATTAGGAAATATGGATAAAAACAATTAATCTTATAAATCAATTATAGTATAAATGCACATAAAACACAACCTTTAATTCGCAAATCCCTCTAACATTTCATTCATCAAAAGATAAAGGTTATATCGTCCATCTGCCTTCAAGACAATGGAAATAATCGGCTCATCTTCCTGATTATGAGAATAAAGCACCAGACAGTAACCGGCTTCTCCCGTCGTCCCTGTTTTTCCGCCATAAATGGTAAAGCCTTCCGGTATCCGTGCCCGCCCGTTCAAGTAAGGATTTGTATTTGCCCATACTGCCTCTGCAGCCTTTCCATCTGCACCGGTATAAACAGCGGTATAGGACTTCGTATTGATGATTTCAAGAAAGGTCTGATTCGGAAGTGCCGCACGAAACATGAGATACAAATCATAAACAGAAGTATAGTGCTCCGGATCCGGCAAACCGTTGGGATTTACAAAATGTGTCTGTGTTGCCCCAAGAAGTCTTGCCTCCTCATTCATCAAATCAGCAAAGGATGCCACGTCTCCGGAAATATACTCTGCAATCGCAATGGCGGCATCGTTTCCGCTTTGCAGCATCAGCCCATAAAGCAAATCGCGCATTGTGAGCACATCACCTGCTCGAAGACCACAGACGGAAGAATCGGGAGCCTGATCCACCGCATTTGCGCTGACTGTGACCGGAACATTCAAATCACTGCAATATTTTAAGGCAAGATATGCTGTCATAATTTTTGTTGTGCTTGCCGGATACAGCTTTTTATAAATATCCTTGGCATAAACAACCGTATTGGAGGAAAGATGAAACGTCCCTGCTCCTTGTGCAACCTGTGAATTTGTCACATCTGTCCCAAGGGAGATATCATCCGACACACACAAATCAGAGGAAAAGTATTTCTTGTCCTCTGATTCGGAAAAGGCAGATATACCTATACTTGCTGTCGTGCGATATACCTGATAGGACGACGCAAGCTGCTCACTCTCTCCACGACAACCGGCAAAAAAGAGAAAACAGCCTGCCAATAAGAAACAACCGATTTTATTTGTACATTTCACGCCACTCTAAGTCTCCTCTGTCCAATGATTTAATTAAAAGCTCTGCGGTTGCCAGATTGGTCGCCAGCGGAATGTTATGCGTATCACAAATACGGACAACATTATTGATGTCCGGCTCGTGTGATTTTGGCGTAAGCGGATCTCTTAAAAAAATGACAAGATCAATCTCATTATGCTCAATCTGTGCACTTAGCTGCTGTGCGCCGCCCAGGTGCCCCGCAAGATGCTTATGAATGCTTAGATTCGTCACTTCCTCGATTAATCTTCCGGTTGTTCCTGTTGCAAACAAATCATTTTTACAAAGAATCCCTCTATACGCAATGCAAAAGTTCTGCATCAGCTTTTTCTTAGAATCGTGTGCGATGAGTCCAATGTTCATGCTGTAAAATTCCCCTTATCAATATTTTTTCGGCTGTAGCCCTACATTTAAAACAACACCAAGTCCAATATACAAGGACCAAAGCGAGGTAAGTCCATAGCTGACAAAAGGCAGTGTCACACCCGTATTGGGCAGTAGTCCGCTGGCAACACCGATGTTAACAATGGTTTGAAAACCAATCAGTGCACCCATACCGCAACAAATCAGTCTCCCTCCGGAATCTTTTGCTTTTCTAGCAATAAATATACACTCAATTGTAATGAAAAGCAAGAGAATTATAATCGCTGCCGTACCGATAAAGCCAAGCTCCTCCCCTGCAACGGCAAAAATGAAATCGTTTTGTGGCTCTAAAATAAATTTACCGTTTTTTACAGAAGTAGGATTTGAATTGTTCAGTCCTTTCCCCCACAAAAGACCGGATCCGATTGCCATAATGGAATTTTGCTGCTGATAGGCAATATCGGGATAATCCTGTGGGTAAAGCCATGCCATAATACGGCCAAGCTGATAGGAACGAATAAACGGTACCTTATCCTGGATAATCAGCGTAATCAATACCAGCGCCGATGGCACACAGGTCAGAAGCACACCCAATACCAGCTTGTAGCTGATG
>JAQXLR010000177.1 GCA_029012225.1 Clostridiales bacterium | reverse complement strand
ACAACGGTAAGCAGTACGTATGCAAATGAAATCCAAACGCCCTATTACGGAGAAGGCTTGGATGGATTACTCCTGGCGCGTCATTATGATATGCAGGGGATCGTAAACGGAATTGATTATCAGATTTACAATCCGCAAACAGATGCAAAGCTCTATGCAAATTATAATGCAGAGACCTTCCGCAAGAAAAAATCGATAAATAAGACGAGACTGCAGGAGGACCTTGGTCTTGCCGTCGATAAGAAAAAGTATATGATTGGTCTTATCTCCAGACTGACAGACCAAAAGGGTTTGGATTTGATTCAATATGCGATGGATCGTATTGTAGATGACTATACACAGCTTTTCGTCATCGGAACAGGAGAGCCCCGATATGAGAATATGTTTCGGCATTATGCATGGAAGTATGGAGATCGGGTATCCGCAAACATCTGCTATTCGGATGATTTGGCGCATAAGCTGTATGCGGCAGCCGATGCATTTTTAATGCCGTCACAATTTGAGCCATGTGGTCTGACACAGCTGATTTCTTTTCGATATGGAACGGTGCCCATTGTCCGTGAGACCGGTGGTCTAAGAGACACGGTAGTGCCGTTTAATGAGTATGAAAACACGGGAGACGGCTTTTCCTTTGCGAATTATAACGGAGAGGAGATGCTAAGTGTGATTAATTACTCCAAGCATATCTTTTTTGACAGAAAAAGACAGTGGAATCAGATGATTGACCGCGGTATGGCAAATGACTACTCATGGAGAAATTCAAAAGGACGTTACGAGGGACTTTACAATTATTTGCTGGGTCACTGCTAAAAGAGCAAAAGATTTCCACTTTTGTACTTTCCTGGCGCAAGGTCTTTCCGATGAAATGAATAAATGCCGCTCTTGATGCAAATATTAAAAACAGGATGTCGAAGACATCCTGTTTTTTGCTTTCATAGAAAAACCTTGCTGTGTTCATGTGTGAAAGCAAAGGCACACGTTGTTTATGAGAAGTATGGCAGAAAGGGAGATTGCTATGGCAGAGAAAAAACGGGAAACGGAGCAGGAGACAGCAGAGCAGCAAAAAGCAAAAAATGAGGGAGTGCGGGAGTTTGGAGAGATTCAATTGAGGAATAACAGACAGAACAATCGCATTTCGCTGCTTACCATTATCGGAGAAATAGAGGGGCATGATTGCCTTCCGGCAGCGACAAAAACGACAAAGTATGAGCATGTGCTGCCAAGACTTGCGGAGATTGAAGACAATATGGAAGTGGATGGTCTGATGTTGCTGTTAAATACAGTTGGCGGAGACGTGGAGAGTGGACTTGCAATTGCGGAAATGGTTGCATCCATCAGTAAGCCGACTGTTTCGCTGGTGCTTGGTGGAAGCCATTCCATAGGAGTGCCGTTGGCAGTGTCTACAGACTATTCGTTTATTGTGCCATCCGGAACGATGGTGATTCATCCGGTTCGCATGAATGGTACCGTAATCGGGGCGCAGCCGACCTATGATTATTTTAAGCAGATGCAAAATCGGATTCTTCGATTTATTCATACGCACTCAGATGCGGGGGAAGCTCGTCTGGAGGAGCTGATGATGAATACAGGCATGCTGACAAAGGATTTGGGGACGATCCTAGTGGGAAGTCAAGCGGTTGAGGAAGGACTGATTGATGAGGTTGGAGGAATTCGTCAGGCCTTTGAAAGACTCCACAGTCTCATTGAAAAAAATAAAGCTTTTAATGACAAGAGAAAGGAAATGTGCTAAAATAAATCCGTATGCGAGAGGGGAAAGCCGAAAGTACGTTTGGAGTATAAGGAGGCTGTAATGTCACTTTTACAAGCGATTTTAATAGGACTTATTTATGGGCTGACGGAGTTTTTGCCGATTAGCAGCTCCGGGCATCTGGCATTTGCACATATGCTGCTTGAGACAGATGCAAACACCGGGATACTGTTTCAAATGCTTTTGCATGTAAGTGTGCTGCTTGCAGTCTGTGGAGTTTATTATAAGGATATGTTCAGATTGCTTGCGGAAGGCTTTTTTATTTTAAGAGATGTATTTGCAAATATCGTGCTCTTTTTTCGGAATAAGGGGAAAGAAGAGCACGGGCCCTACCGTAAGCTGATCAGCAGCGGCTACCGCAAATTCGCAGTGCTGCTTCTGATGTCCGCATTTCCGTCTGCAATTCTGGGATTTGTGGCAAGCGATGTAGTGAAGATGGCATCAGAGCTGTTGCTTGTGCCCGGAATCGGGCTGATTGTAATGGCAATTTTACTTTTTGCCGCCAATCGGGCAAAGGACGGAGAAAAGCTGCCAAGGAATCTTACATATACGAATGCCTTTGTAATCGGAATTGTGCAGGGAGTTGCTGCTTTGCCGGGACTCTCAGGAACGGGAGTTACGATGATTGCCTGTCTCTTTAGCGGCTTTCAGCCTAATTTTGCTGCAAAATATGCATTTCTCATGTCAATCCCTGTTGCGCTTTTAGCACTTTTTCGGGAAGGAATGCAGGTTTCCGAACTTACGGTGGAGAAGACTTCTTTGGCATATTGTGTGGTTGGCATGTTGGTTGCGGCAATCGTAGGATATATCTGCATCAAGATGATGCTTATCGTAATTAGAAAAAAGAGGTTTACGGTGTTTGCGGTGTATTGTCTGCTCGCAGGGGCATTTTTCATCGGTGCACATTTTTATATGATATAATGAGCCTTGCGGCGATGTGCGCTTGCGAACATCGACATAAGGCGAAAAAACACATCGAGCCGTTAGGCG
>JAQXLR010000176.1 GCA_029012225.1 Clostridiales bacterium | reverse complement strand
TGGCACATTGAGTGCTCCTGCATCGGGATGAAGCATTTGGGCGAGTATATGGATATCCATTGCGGAGGCGTGGACAATATTTTTCCGCACCACACAAACGAGATTGCACAGTCGGAGAGTTATCTTGGGCATAAATGGTGCAACTATTGGTTTCATGTAAATCATCTTAACGATAAGTCGGGAAAAATGAGCAAGTCAAAGGGCGAATTTTTAACAGCGTCGTTACTGGAGGAAAAAGGCTATGACCTGATGGTTTATCGCATGTTTTGCTTGCAGTCTCATTACAGAAAGCCGTTGGAGTTTTCTTACGAGGCATTGGATAATATGACGGTCGCTTATCAAAAGCTTGCCAAGAAGATTGCAGAGCTAAAGCAGGATGGGGAGGTCAATCAGGAGCAATTTGCGCAGTATAAGGAGCGGTTTGAGGAGGCAATATCAAATGATTTGAATACCTCTATGGCCATTACAATTTTATATGATTTGATAAAAGATAATTTAAGTGGCTCTACAAAGCTTGCATTAATCAAAGATTTTGATCGAGTGCTTTCCTTAAATTTGACGACTGCAAAGCTTAAGGCTTCGGAGGAAAATAAGGAGGTAGATGCAGAGCTTAAGGCTTATATTCTTGAAAAAATCAATGAGCGCGCAGAAGCGAAAAAAGAAAAAGATTTTGCAAAGGCAGACGCGATTCGTGAGGAGCTTTTGAAAAATGGAATCGTGATTAAAGATACCAGAGAGGGTGTTGTATGGCACAAGGAGGAATAGAAATTGCTTCGTATCTAAGGGAAAAGTTTTGTCTGGAGGAAGTCGATATCCGTACCTATTCACCGCTTGCACTGGCGTATATAGGAGATGGAATTTACGATTTGATCATCCGGTCTGTGGTGCTTGCAAAGGGCAACACCAGAGCCGGAGCGCTGCATAAGCGGACGAGTGGGATTGTAAAGGCGCAGACGCAGGCACAGATGATAGAAACGCTTCTTCCTCTTTTAACTCAGGAGGAGGAGGAGATTTATCGCAGAGGGCGCAATGCAAAATCTCCTACGATGGCAAAAAACGCAACGATGTCCGATTACCGAAAGGCAACAGGCTTTGAGGCGCTGATGGGCTGGCTGTATCTGCAGGATGAAATTCCCAGGTTAGTGGAGCTGATACAAGAGGGCGCAGAAAGGCTGCAACTAAAGATTTGAATGATTTATAAAATGTAGATATAAGAAAGGGGAAATATGGAGAGCAGCGAGTTCAAGATTGAGGGACGGAATGCAGTGTTAGAGGCCTTCCGTTCCGGGAAAACGATAGACAAGCTCTATATTTTGGATGGATGCCAGGATGGTCCCATTCGAACCATTCTAAGAGAGGCAAAAAAGCATGATACGATTCTTAATTTTGTAGAGAAAGAGCGCCTGGATCAGATTTCCGAGACCAAAAAGCATCAGGGCGTCATTGCACTGCTGGCAGCTTATGCGTATGCGGAGCTGGATGATATTCTTGCCTTGGCAAGACAAAAGGGAGAACAGCCGTTTCTTTTTTTGCTGGATAATATTGAGGATCCGCATAATCTTGGGGCAATTATCCGAACGGCAAATCTTGCCGGGGCACATGGTGTAGTCATTCCCAAGCGCCATGCAGTCGGACTGACGGCGACCGTGGCAAAGGCCTCTGCAGGAGCCGTTTATTATACGCCTGTGGCAAAGGTTACAAATTTAAATTCGATAATCAAGGAGTTGAAAAAAGAAGGAATCTGGTTTGTCTGCGCGGATATGGAAGGCACAGAAATGTATCAGTTGGATTTAACAGGACCGATTGGCCTTGTGATTGGCAATGAGGGCAGTGGAGTAAGCAAGCTTGTTCGCGAGAATTGTGATTTTGTTGCGTCCATTCCGATGAAGGGGGACATTGATTCTTTAAATGCATCTGTTGCGGCGGGAGTGCTGGCATATGAAATTGTAAGACAGAGGAGAGGATAGGATAGAAAAAGGTGCCGGACATGGAGTCATAAAAGATGGATAATGGGGAATGAAAAAATATGGGAGAGTGCGTGAAACAATATAATGAGCTTACAGATGAGCAGCTGATTGAAAAATTGCGTGCCGGAGATGTAAAGCTGATGGATTATATTTTAGATAAGTACAAGCCTTTGGTCAGAAAAAAAGCAAATGCAATGTATTTAATCGGTGGAGATACCGACGATCTGATTCAGGAGGGCATGATTGGCCTGTTTAAGGCTGTACGGGATTATGATGCGCAGAGGGAGGCTTCTTTTTTTCATTTTGCAGAGCTTTGCATCGCAAGGCAGATTTATAGTGCGGTGGAGGCGTCCAATCGGAAAAAGCATGTGCCGCTCAATACTTATATCTCCTTTTATGCGCAAACGGGAGAGGAGGGAAAGTCTCTTGCAGATACGCTGCAGGCGGACGGTATGGATAATCCGGAGCAGTTTGTCATTGCGCAGGAAAATATGCGCTTATTCTGGGAAAAGTTAAAAGAGAGGCTCAGTCCGATGGAGAGGAATGTTTTAGATGAATATCTTGCCGGCTTTCCTTATCAGCAGATCGCAGAGAAGCTTGGAAAAAGCCCAAAATCCATTGACAATGCGCTTTCTCGTATCAAGGCGAAGGTTCGCTTGGACTAAAATTGTGCATATTGCATAAAAATGAATTGCATTTTTTGTGAACTTTGTGAACACTTCTGGGGCAAATCGTGCTATTATACTTCTTGTAAAACCCCCCAATACATTATATATAGTTTTTGCTATACCCCATAGTAAAAATACCTTCTCCAAAAAGAGCAGCCTGTGTGGCTGCTCTTTTTCTATGCAAACTGCATGGGAGCATTCATCCCCTTCGCATAGGAAGGAACGCTTCGCAAGGATGGGGACGCGTTGTTTTGAAAAGAAAAGATTTGAAAAACAGGCTTTTTTCTTAATGGGCAATTGTGTTATAATACAAGCGATTCCGGTTGACCTGTTGAGAAATGAAAAAAATATATTTGGTTGACAGTGAGAACGTAGGAGATGTATGGGTGCCGTTGCTGACAGCCTCACAGGACGAGGAGGAGGTTCTCGTATTTTATACGCAGAAAAGCCCACATATGAATTATGAGAATGTGAGACTGCTCAAGGAAACGGACAGGGAAGCAACATTTATAAAATGTTTTGAGGGGAGCAATGCACTGGATTTTCAGCTCGTTTCAGAGCTGGGATATCGGCTGCAGAAGGATGCAGAGTGTGAGTACGTCATTGTCTCAAACGATACCGGGTTTGATGCCGTGGTACGTTACTGGACAGCAAGAAAAATGCCTGTTTCTCGTTTAAGCGGCAAAGAATGTATGCGCAAGCTAAATCATCGGAAGGGCTTAACCTTAAATACCGTACAAAGCGAAAGGGAAGCGCCAAATCCCAATGAGGCGGAGGAGGTGCCGGAGCAGACAGACCGGAGCTTAGAACAGGAAACGGAGCTTTCTGTACCGGATTTGGCTGCAGCAGAGGTGACAAGCACATCGGGTATGCAGCAGAATGCGGGAGAGCCGGATAGGGAAGAAGCGGCGGATGCAAGGAATCGACAGATAGGAGAGCAAAACGATACGACGGAGCGGACACTTGAGCAGACAGAGAACATTGTAAAAAATTTGTGTCGCTGCATTGGCAAGGACAGCTTGGCAGACTTTCACAATGCATTGGTTACTTTTTTTGGCGAAGAGGAAGGCAAGGAACTTTACCAGAAAATGAAGGGCAGTCCGGAGTGGAGCCTTTATTGGGCAGGGCTGCCGGACTGCAGTCAAGAGGAAAAGTTTGCCATTTACTGTAGGCTGGTTTTCGAGGTGGAGGATACTGCAGAGGACTGTCCGGAGGATTTTGCATCTTTTCTTTTTAAGGCAAACGGAAAAAGAAAAAATCTCAATTCTCTTCGTGCGGCAATGCAGGGACATTATGGCAAGGAAAAGGGAATGAAGTATTATTCTCTGATTAAGACACACATTAAAATCATGAATCGCATGTAGAAAAGGAGAGGTTGACTGGAATCAAAAGAGGGGAAGCCGTTTGGCCTCCCCCATTTTCTTTCCTATTATAAGAAAGTCCTTGCTGCATGAAAGTGCAGCAGGATCGTGCTTTCTGAATGTATGCTACTCTTTTCTTCTGTTGTTGTAGGCGTCCACCACAAGGTCGGCATTGTGCTGTCCTTCTGCACTAAGCTCCGTCAGATAAGCAAAAGCGCTTCCGTGGTATTCTCTCTCATTGCCGAAAAGAAGAACTTCATAGCAACTTCTGATTACGTTGATAATGCAGTTGTCAAAGTGTTCTTCCTCGCAGGAGCGGCAGATTTTCAAAATACCGGCAATTCCGTCAGCGAGACGCTCCTCATCATAGACCTTTGCATCTATTCCAGGGATATTGTCCATACCATCCATTACATAAGTAACCTTATTTTTTACACAATTGCTAAGGCAGCTTTTCGCATAACCAATCAAGCAGTTTTCCTTGGCACAGGTGCCGCAGGAAGCCTCGGTAAGACAGGCTTTGCCCAAATCACGAAAAGCGGCCTCATCGTCTAGCTGCTCATACAAAATTCCCATTTTTGTATCCTCCTTTGTATCATTGTACTTTTCAGTGTAAGCATCTCTCATGGCTTTTTCAAGACCTTTTACCAGAAAAAAAGAATATTAAGAAAAAATTCAAATTTTTATAAGAATGTCTTCAAATGAAACAATATTTCTAAAATAAGCCTTGAAAATATAGCAAATATATGTTATTTTTTGAAAAAAAGATAAATTTTAAGGTTCAAATTTCACATAGAAAAATTTACAGAATAAGAATAGGGAGGGGGAAGAAAAATGGAGATTTTGTGGGAAGACAGATTCCGATTGGGAGTCGAGAAAATTGACAAACAGCATAAGGGTTTGTTTACAGTAGCACGTAGGGTATTAAATATTTTAGACGAGAACCGAGAGGATAAAGAGAAGCAGAGATTTGCGTGTATGGAAGGGCTTCAATTTTTTAAGGCGTCTCTTGTCGAGCACTTTCGGGATGAAGAGGAATACATGCGAAGCATCAATTATGAGTATTATCAGGAGCATAAGCACAAGCATGACCTGACGCTGCAGAGGGTGCTTCCAACCTTGGAGAGAGATTTGATGACATCAAATTTTTCAAGGGAGGCAATCGAGAAGCTAATCGGATTTATTCTTGTTGAACTCATCGCACATGTGGTCACTTATGATGTGGCAATTGTCGGCAGCGGACCGCTTATCATGCCAAGAGAAAGGCTCGATGTAAGTGTGGTTTCTTTTGCAACTGCCGCGTCAGATATCTTGGAGGACACCTTTGGGAATGCAATCAAAGTAACCATGATTGATGGCGATTATATCGGGGGCGAGATTGAGGATGGAGTTTATCAGAAAAGCATCTATAGTTATGGAAAGGATAAGCAGGTTGAATTTTACCTTGAGATTGATAAGGAGCTGTTGTTTCAGGGCTGTGCGATGATTCTTGGAAAGAAGCGCACGAAAGTGGATCTTGTCATTAAGTCTCTGATGTCAGAATTGTCAAATATCATCGGAGTGCGGCTCGCAGCACGCTTTATCCCTCCCAGTGAGGACTATGAGCAAATTGATAACAGACTGATTCGATATGAGGAGCTTATGGAAAAACTAGACCAAGGACTGCCGGATATTTCCACCCTGTTTGAGACGCAATTTGGAAAGTTTTCTCTTCGCGTGTATAAGAGTGCGTAAGGTCGGGAAAGCGGTTTGCCGGAGGACTTTTCCATTTTCGGAAATAGGAAAACATAGAAAAATTTTGCCTTGACAATACATAGTTCTTATAGTATAGTAGTACAAGTGCCAAGGAGTTGGCACAAATGCTGATATGGCTCAGTCGGTAGAGCGTCGCATTGGTAGTGCGGAGGTCACGGGTTCGATTCCCGTTATCAGCTTACCTCATAAAGTGTCTAAAACACGTGATTTGTTAGAAAAATCAACGGTTTTGGGCACTTATTTTTTGTTCAATAGGAAATACCTTTCCTATTGAACAAAAATGCTCCGCAAGGATCGCACTGCGGTGGGAATGAATGATGTCACTGCCTCAACCCGCCGCAGGCGGAGAATCCTGTGGAACAGGATTCTTTTTTATCATGAATTTGTGACATCATGAACTTCGTTTATAATCAACATTTGCCGCATGCCAAAGGTAAGCAAGCTCCCCATGGCTTGCTTGCGCTCATTACATCACACTTAGGTTTACAACTGCAAAGCCCTTGAAAAAGGATTTGCCTTTTCGCTTAAAAGGAAAAATTTGGTAAAATTATAAAAAATATATAGAAAATATTACAGATTTTTAACAAAAATGTTTACTTTCGCTTTTGCTTAGGAAAGTAAGATATAGAAGGTTTATGACAAAAACAGACAAAAACCGATATTTTATAGACAACTTAGAGAGAAAAAAGTTTTCTCTGCATGGTATACCGAATTTGACTTTTGGAAATAATCTAGTATGATAGGAGCAAGCGTGTGGCAGTCCTATATGGCTGCCACACATTTTGATATTAGGTATCATTCTTGAGGAAAGGAGAAAAATGAACAAAAAAATATTGGGTGCAGTTGTGACGGCGAGCTTTTGTATCAACCTCATGATTGCGTCCGACATTCAGGAAAGTGCTGCAGGATTACCGAAAAAGCAGATAGAGACGGAAAAAAAGGCTTCCGATGGAGAAGGAGCTCCTGTGATCGCAGGAGTCATGCTGACGCTTTCCAAACATTCATTTACAATAGAAGCAGCCGAGAGGGCAGAGATTCAGAAAAAGCAAAGTATTTACGTGGCAACAGCAGAGGATGCGGCAGCAACAGAAGCAGAAGCAGCGAGGGCAGAAGTAACGACAGAGGCAGCGAGAGCAGAAGTTGTGGCGGCAACGCAGAAGGAAGTGACAGAGGCAGTCGCAAAGGCAGAGTACAGGGAGAACCGCTGGGGAATTACGCTGACAGCAGAGGAAATTGATCTGCTGGCAAAGATTGTATGGCTGGAGGCACGCGGAGAGTCCGAAGAAGGGCAGAAAGCCGTGGTAGAGGTCGTATTGAACCGAATGGCATCTGAGGCATTTCCGGATACATTATATGAGGTTTTAAGTCAGACAAATCCGATACAGTTTTCCTCATGGAAGAGCAAAGACAAGGCCATGCCGACGGAAAAGGAATACCGGTCTATTGATGAGGTATTAAATGGAAATACAAGCATATTAAGAAATGATACACTATATTTTTCAAGAGCTGCGTTGACGCCGAATCTTGATGTAAAGATTGGAAATCACAGCTTTTGTTATTAAAAGAAAGTCATCCCGCATGTGCGGGGTGACTTTTTTGCCAAAATCTACTTGTAGATTTGCCATATTTGCTTTGGTAGAATGCAACCATAACACAAACGCAACAAAGTTGTAATAAATAAGTAATAAAGTGTGTTTGGGAAAAAGAATTTGGAGGATTTCTACCTATGAACAAGCGAATGAAGCTGCTAAGCCTGCTTTTGGCAGGAGGTGTTTTGACCGCAGGAGGTCTGCTCGGTGCTTACGCAGGAGAGCGTACGACAGACACCTTTGCAGAGCAGGAGATGACAGGCGAGATGAGAAGAATGGCACAGCAGGAGGAACTGCCGGCAGAGGAGCCTGTTTCAAACGAGGGAGAGGAAGCAGAGCAGGTGCAGACAGATATACCGGAGGTGGCAGAAAATGAGACTGTGCTTGTGCAGTCTGAGTATGCCGACATTGCTGTTGCACAGGTAAACAATTATGTAAATGTCAGAAGCGAGCCAAATACAGAGAGCGAGATTTTGGGAAAGCTTTATCATAATTCCGCAGCAACCGTGTTGGAGGCGACAGAGGATGGCTGGTATCGTATCAAATCAGGAAACGTGGAAGGCTATGTAAAGTCAGAGTATGTGGTTGTGGGCGATGAGGAGCTTGCAAGAGCTGTGGGTACACGCTATGCAACCGTAACGACAACGACCCTTTTTGTCAGAAGCGAGCCGAGTATCGAGGCAAGGATTTTGACTATGCTGCCGGAGGGAGATGATTTGGAGGTCTTGGATGAATCCTTAGACGGATGGGCACTGGTATCGACAGTAGAAGGGGACGGATATGTTTCCAAGGACTATGTGGAATTTTCCACAGAGTATATTACGGCAGAATCAAGAGAGGAGGAGGCTGCAAGGCTTGCAAAGGAGGAAGCAGAGCGAAAAGCAGCGGCCGAAGCGGCAGCGGCAGCAAGAAGAGCTAGAGAAGAGGAGCAAAGAAAGGCCGCTGCAGCAGCGCAGACAGGAAGCAGCAGTGCAGGGAGCAGCAGCGCAGGAAGCAGCAGCGCAGGGAGCAGCAGCGCAGGAAGCAGCAGCGCAGG
>JAQXLR010000175.1 GCA_029012225.1 Clostridiales bacterium | reverse complement strand
TTTGTCTTGCACCCGTATTCTTCAAAAAATTGGATCACCCTTTGATTATCACAAGCATAAAACGCACTGTATAAAAATTTGGAATTGGTAACCACTGCCGAAAACAAGCGTTCCAAATCGGATGCATTCGTGATATTGCAGCGTCCTTTCCCCGTAATGAAAAGCTTCTTGCCCAGCTTTTCATTCTTTTCCAACAGCGTTACGGCATTCCCTTTCTTTGCTGCCGCAATCGCTGCAAACATACCGGCAGGTCCTCCGCCTATCACAACTACCCTATCCATCCGAATTCGTCTCTCCTACCTTGCCATAACGCATTTTAATGGAATCGTCAATATAGTTAATCTCATCGTTTTCATAAACCTGATACTCATCCCAAATCTCCTCAAGCATCTCCAAGGTTTCTGCAACCTCTCCCTGCTTTTTCATGCAGAGTGCTACAATCAGCGCATTGACAACACTAAGCGGCGCCACAAGAGAATCCACAATAGATGCCATATCACTGTCTGCAATCAGATTGCAGGAGGAATACAGATTCATCGGCGAGTGAATGCTGTCTGTTAAGGTGATTACCTTGGCATTTCGGTTATTGGCAAATTCCATCGCCTTTAGCGTGCGCATCGAATAGCGCGGAAAGCTGATTCCGATAATCACATCCTCTTTTCCTATGCGCACCATCTGTTCAAAAATCTCACTGGAGCTGCTGGTAGAAAGAAGATGCACATGCTCAAACATCAGTGTAAAATAAAATGCCATAAAGCTGGCAAGCGGTGCACAGCTTCTGATTCCGATGATGTAAATATTTTTTGCGTGCAAAATGGTATCGACGGCCAATTCAAAAGCGTTTTGGTCTATTTTCGTTAAGGTAGACTGAATCTTGTCCGCATCCGACTTTAAAACAGATTCCAAAATCTTTGACTGGCTAATACGTCCATACGTAACCTCCATCCGCTGAATGGAGTTTAGCTTATTTCGTACAAGCTCCTCCAATGCACTTTGAAATTCCGGATAACCCTTATAGCCAAGATGTGTCGCAAACCGTACTACAGTAGACTCACTGACACCCACCGCTGCTCCCAGCTTTGCCGCCGTCAGAAAAACTGCTTTGTCATAGTTGTCGGTAATATATGCCGCCAGACGCTTTTGTCCCTTACTCAGCTTGCTATACGACTCATTCATTCGATTACTCAGGTCATTCGTATTGCTCATAATGCTCCTCATTCTGCCCCAGACTTTATGGGCATTTCAATTTGCTTTCAAAAACCATCAGCATTTCCATTATATCAAATAGAATGGTTTTTGCAAGAAAAAGAACGGGATTTTATACAGGGTAAGCACCATTTTGGGTGTCTGCAAGCGATGGGTCAACCTTCCTTTGCTGTGCCTCGCGGTAGCGGAAAAACTCCATTGCAACCTGCGGAAAAAGAGCATAGGAAAGCACATCCTCATCCTGCTGCTTCCACTGTTTCATTTCGGCCTCAAGCTTAGCAAGCTCGGGCAAAAGCAAGTCAGCGGGACGGCAGGTAATTGCCTTGTTCTTATCCGCACCCAAAACCTTTTCTACCACCTCGGGATCAAAGGGCTTTACCGTCTGTCCGTATTTTCCAAGCAAGACATCCTTCGTTTCCTTTGTCGCAATCTTATATCTCTCCCCCATCAGCACGTTAAATACTGCCTGCGTGCCGACAATCTGCGAGGAAGGAGTAACAAGCGGCGGTTCTCCGAGATCCTTTCGAACACGCGGAACCTCTGCCAATACCTCCTCGTACTTATCCTCTTTTCCCTGCTCCTTTAGCTGCGAAATCAGATTCGAGAGCATACCACCCGGCACCTGATAGAGCAGCGTCTTAATATCAACCCCCAGCACCTTTGGGTTCAAAAGTCCGCTCTCCAGAGCTTGATCACGCATCGGACGGAAGTAGTCGGCGATCTTGGCCAACGCATTCTGATCCAGACCGGTATCAAATTCTGTGCCGGAAAAAGCTTCCACCATAACCTCTGTCGCAGGCTGCGATGTGCCGAGCGCAAAAGGAGACATTGCCGTATCTATGATGTCACAACCCGCTTCCACCGCCTTTAGGTAGGTCATGGACGCAACGCCTGATGTGTAATGTGTGTGAAGTTCAAGCGGCAGGCTGCTGACCTCCTTAATGGCACGAACAAGTGCATCGGCCTCTCTTGGAACGAGAAGTCCCGCCATATCCTTAATACAGATGGAATCTGCCCCCATCTCTTCTATCTGTCTCGCCATCTTTGTCCAATAGTCTAAGGTGTAGGCATCTCCCAATGTATAAGATAATGCAACCTGCGCATGTCCTTTCTCCCTGCTGCAGGCAGATACCGCAGTCTTTAGATTTCGCAAATCATTAAAGCAGTCAAAAATACGAATAATATCAATTCCGTTTGCCACAGACTTTTGCACAAAATATTCCACAACATCGTCTGCGTAGGGACGGTAGCCTAAAATATTTTGTCCTCGAAAAAGCATTTGCAGTTTCGTGTTTTTCAATCCGTCTCTTAACTTTCGAAGACGCTCCCACGGATCTTCTTTTAGAAATCGCAGACACGCATCAAAGGTCGCTCCTCCCCAGCACTCAATGGCATGAAAGCCGACCTGATCCATCTTATCGAGAATCGGAAGCATCTGTTCTGTTGTCATTCTTGTTGCAATCAGGGACTGATGCGCATCCCGCAGCACTGTCTCTGTAATTTTTAAGGGTTTTTTCCCCACTTCTGTCATGGCTCATCCTCCTTCGTCAGCAAAATCATCTGTTTAATGTTGCAAGCAGCGCACCTGCTTCTACCATATCGCCAACACTCACATGGATGCTCGCTACCGTTCCGTCCTCTGTAGCGACAACAGGAGTTTCCATCTTCATAATCTCAAGCTGCATAATTGTGTCCCCCTTCTTGACGGAATCTCCCACCGAAAGCGCAATTTGAAATACTTTTCCTGCTGCTCCCGCCTCAATTTTCACTGCTCCTGCGCTGCCGGAGGGCTGAGGTGTCTGCTGCGCCAAGGACTGTGACGCCGCTGCCGTCTCTGTCGCAGTATGATTTGCTGCTGCTCCCTGTGCACCCGCTGATCCCTTCTCCTCCACTGTGACATCATAGACCTTTCCGTTTAC
>JAQXLR010000174.1 GCA_029012225.1 Clostridiales bacterium | reverse complement strand
ACACCGAAGGTTTGGATTTTGTTTTGACAGATACGAGGTTTGACATTTTAGAGAATAAAGTGGCATTGGCTGTTCCGGAAGGAAATGCGGCGAAGATCAATTCCTATGATGATCTGTATAACGGACTGAAAGAGGGAAATATCATGCTGGCTATGGGAAATGCGGATGTGCCAGTGGGACAGTATACGCAGAAGATTCTTGCTTATTATGAGCTTAGTGAAGAAGAACTTGCAAAAGCAGGAAAAATTACCTATGGCTCTAATGTAAAGGAGGTTACCACGCAGGTGTCCGAGGGAACGGTAGACTGCGGTATTATTTACCAAACCGATGCCTATTCTGCGGGCTTGACTGTGGTGGATGTGGCTACCGCTGAAATGTGCGGTCAGGTAATTTATCCGGCAGCTGTGCTGAATACTTCTGACAATGCAAAGGAAGCGCAGGCATTTCTCGATTATCTGACCAGTGAAGCAGGAGATGCCGTTTTTGAAAAAGTAGGCTTTACTCCCATGGAATAAAAGTCGGCAATGCAGAGTGGGAGGTAAGGATGGATTGGTTCCCTTTGATAAACTCCTTGCGAATCGCAGGAATAAGTACGGTTATTATCTTTTTTGCAGGAATTTTTTCGGCCTATTATATCGCGAAAGCGCCTAGGGCGGTAAAGGGCTTTTTGGATGTGATTCTGACACTCCCCCTGGTGCTCCCTCCTACGGTAGTAGGCTACCTTCTGCTCATGGCGTTAGGCCCCAGACGACCGATCGGAGCTTGGCTGTTGGATACCTTTGAGATTAAGGTTACCATGACCTGGTGGTCCGCAATTTTTGCTACAACAGTGGTCATTTTTCCCCTGATGTATCGTACGGCCAGAGGAGCTTTTGAGTCCTTTGATGAAACGCTGGCTTATTCGGCCAAGACGCTTGGTTTGCCAAATTACTATATTTTCTGGAAAATTCGAATGCCCTATTGTCGTCAGGGGATTCTGGCGGGGACGGTGCTGGCATTTGCAAGAGCTTTGGGAGAGTATGGCGCCACCAGTATGATTGCGGGATATACGCCCGGGCATACGGCAACCATTTCTACTACGGTTTACCAGTTGTGGCGTATCAATGACGATGGGCAGGCCTTCAAATGGGTCATGATTAATATGGCGATCTCCTTTGTGGTTCTATTGGCGGTAAACCTTTTGGAAAAGCGGTCGGCCGCACAGGCAATGGGAAGGAGACGATAATGTGAAGCATCCATATACAAAGGATGCTTCACATACAAATTGAGAGGGAAAGGCATGGTAAGTGCGATGTCGATGTTTGTGGATATTGAAAAAAGAATGGATGCCTTTTTTCTTAAAGTAAATTTTGAAGTCGGAGAAGAAACGCTGGCTCTTCTGGGAGCATCCGGATGTGGAAAAAGCATGACGTTAAAGTGTATCGCTGGTATTGAGAAACCGGACAGGGGGCGGATTGTCGTAGATGGAGTCACACTCTTTGATTCTGAAAAAGGGATTCATCTGCCGCCTCAAAAACGATGTCTGGGGATGATGTTTCAGAACTATGCACTCTTTCCCAATATGACTGTGGAGCAAAATATCAAGGCAGGAACAAAACGGGAAAAGAATAAGAAGGAGCGCCAATATGTGGTAGAAGAAATGATGGAACGATTTGGCCTAAGGAAGTACGCCGGTCATTATCCGCATCAGCTTTCCGGCGGGCAGCAGCAGAGAACGGCTCTGGCGCGGATGCTGGTTTCCACACCCAGAGCACTGCTTTTGGATGAGCCGTTTTCTGCGCTGGACAACCATCTTCGGTTTCGTTTGGAGCAGGAGGTTCGAGAGGTAATCCGAGGTTTCAATCGAACGGTATTGCTGGTTTCGCATGATCGAGATGAGGTGTTTCGCATGGCGCAGACCATAGCGGTCATGGATGAGGGAAAAGTGGAAGTTTTGGGGAGTCGGGATGCGGTTTTTGAAAATCCCAAAACAGTCGTGTCTGCCAGACTTACGGGCTGCAAAAATATTTCTGCAATAGAAAGGCGGGATACCCATCGCGTTTTTGCACGGGACTGGGGGCTGGAATTGTCAACAGCAGGGCAGGTAAGCGAGGCTGCCGCGATTGGAGTCAGAATGCATGATATCTGTCAAAGAGGAGGCGAAAACAGCTTTCTTTGTCGGGTAGCCGACGAAATCGAAAATCCTTTTTCTTATACGATTATGCTTAAGCCGGATGGCAAGGAGGACAGTGCCCCTTTTGGCTGGGAGCTGGAGAAGGAAAGCTGGGAGAAAATACGGGCAAAGACGGTGGAGATCACAATTCCTCCGGAGGCGATATTGCTTCTGAGGGAAGGAGATTGCTCCGGGTAAAGGAGAAAGATACACGAGGAGAAAAGAGAAAAAGGCGAGGGGGCTGCAAAAGCAGCACCCTCGCCTTTTTGAAATCCGTAAGAGCTGGTGGAGTTTGCAGGCGTTCTCTTAGCGTTCCACCACTTCTCCGCGGAAAATAACCTGCATAGTGGACAGGTCATCTTTTGACAACAGAACGCAGTCGCCATATTTTCCGGCCTCGATGCTGCCGCAGACATCCTCTACGCCGATGGAGCGTGCCGCATTATAAGAGGCGCTTCGAACAGCTGTCTCCAGTGGGATTCCCATGGAAACGGCAATGCGCATACAATCCATCAGATTTGTGGCAGAGCCTGCAATTGTGCCGTTCATTAAGGTTGCACGGTTTCCCTTCACACGAACCGGAAGCCCTCCGAGAGAATAGTCTCCGTCCTCCATTCCCGTTGCCATCATACTATCGCTGATTAGAATCATGCGCTCCTTGCCAAAGAGAGAAAACACGACACGTACGGCAGACGGGTCAATGTGAATCCCGTCGCAAATCAGCTCGGGCATGACATGCTTATTGTCAAAGGCAGCACCAAAGACGCCAGGCTCGCGATGCGTGAAGGTGGGCATGGCATTGAAAAAGTGAGTTACATGATCCGCACCAAAAGAAAATGCTTTGCATGCCGTAGCATAATCGCTGGTCGTATGTCCAAGGGAAATATGTACCTCCTTAGCGAGGGCCTCAATAAAATCCATTGCACCCTCTGTCTCGGGGGCAAGTGTAATCAGCTTAATCATTCCACCGGAGGCCTCCTGAAGGCGATGAAACAGATCAACGTGTGGATTCTGTACATAGGCTGGATTTTGCGCACCCTTCTTTTCCATCGAGATAAAGGGGCCCTCCAGATGGATTCCGCAGAGCCTTGCGACAGGCTTATCGGCACTGTTTTTTTGGTAATCGGAGGCATTTTTGCAAATCTGAATCAAGGTATCCTCTGCCAGTGTCATGGATGCCGGACACATCGAGGTAACACCGCACTTAAGCTCGTAATCGCCAATGGCAAACAGTGCCTCCTGTGTACCATCTGAAAAATCAAAGCCGGCACAGCCGTGAAAATGAACATCGACAAGTCCCGGAATCAGATAATTGCCACCCGCATCCAGGATGGTTTCCCCGTCTTTTGGCTCCGAAACAGCATCCGTGAAAATGCCGTTTTCAATGGCAACATCTTTTTCTATAAAACCGGAATCTAAGGTAAATACAAGTGCGTTTTTAATAATCATTTCCTTCCTCCTTATTTCTATGATAAACAAAATTTTTTTCATTGTACCATATTTTGTCTTATCTGTCATTCCTTAAAGAAAACTTTAAGGATTTTGCAGCATAAAACATAAAGAAAACCTTAAGGATTTTGCCATTGAACAAATTGGTTTTTTCTGGTATATTAAAATCAATCAATAAAATCGGTATATCCTAAGTGACAGACAGGCACCATTGTCTGTCCTTTTGCGCTACAAAAATAGATCAAATTGAGGAAAGGAACAAAAGA
Organism: Clostridiales bacterium; assembly: GCA_029012225.1. Taxonomy (GTDB): domain Bacteria; phylum Bacillota; class Clostridia; order Lachnospirales; family Lachnospiraceae; genus Roseburia. Next base: position 4,758 of record JAQXLR010000174.1, on the reverse strand, counting down.
TATGAAGGCAAAACGAAAAATTTTAGCGCTGTTACTCTGTATTTCTATGCTTCTCTCTATCTGCCCGCAGACAGCTTTTGCGGCGGTTACACGGGGGAGTATGCCTGTGGTCTATACGGACGACACATATACGGGCGGCAGTGGAGTGAGTGACGGCTCTAAGGAGCGGCCTTTCCGGTATTTTCAAGATGCGCTTGATGCGGTGGCAGAGCGCGGCACGATTTATGTGCTGTCCGGCGGTGCATGGCACAATGATACCAGCGGAGTCGGCAAGCCTCTCGTTATCAGCAAGGCGATTACCATTACGACAGATGACGGCAATGGACGGCCAAACAGCAGCTATGACCTGAATACGCGCAGTGGCAGTCTTGTATTGGAAGCCGATGTGACCTTTAAGGACATTACCCTGACTCCAACGAATACCAGTCAGTGGAAGGGCATCTTTGCCAACGGTCACACGCTGATTCTTGAGAATGTAAAGAAGAGTAACTCTGTCATGAGTGTTCTCGACATTTATGCCGGTGGGTTTGCCGGCTATACAGGCAATGAGGGCGATGATGGTCAAGTAATCATTTCTGGCAGTGAGACGAAAATCGGAAATGTCTATGCCGGAGGTTATGGCGAGACATGCTTATACAGCACTTATATCAGCCTTACTGGTCCTGAGACTGTCATCGGCACAGTTTACGGTGGCAATAACATGGGAAGTAGTTTGACAGACACCGGTGGGGATGTCTCCATTTACCTTGAAAACAGCAATGTGAAAACGGTGGATGGTTGTGGTTCTATGGCCTCCGTATGGTTTTCTTCCAATAGCCGGAAAAGTACTTCTTTTTCTAATGTTACCAGTCTGGATATTTCCGGTTTGCTGGCACCTGCTTCCCTTGCTCAGGTAAACACCATCACACTTGGATCGGATGGGATTTTGGACTTGAGCAATACCGTAAAAACGCAGAGTGCCTATACCGTGCACAATTTCTATAGTGAGGTTGATGACAAAACAAACCAATGCGGTACGCTTCGGATGAAGCAGACAGACAGTCTTACGATTACAGAATCACTGACAGGTGAGGCGAATTTCCAGACAACAGACAATATGCCGGTAAGCGGTGCAACCTCCGGTACTGTGATACCAAACCATGTGTATATTGACGCTTCCGGTGCTTTGGTGAAAACCGGTACGTTCCGCTTTGCGCCCAATCAAAACACCTATGAACAGGCCTCCATGCAGCTGGTAAATGACGGAGGAAGATGGATGGCGAAGGTAGGACAGGTACAGCCTGTGCCGAAACATTATTCTATTAGTGTAAGCCAATCTGAGGCGGCAGGAGGCACCGTTTCCGGCGGCGGTACGTATCGGGAAAACACCTATGTTACGGTTACGGCTGTCGCAAACAGCGACTATAAGTTTGTGCGATGGATGGAAAATGGGAACGAAGTAAGCAATCAGGCAAGCTATTCTTTTCCCGCATCTGCAAACCGTGCTCTTGTAGCTGTTTTCGAGAAAGAAAAGCTCGGCACCGAGTGGATGGAGGGGTACGAGGGCAAACAAAAATTTGCTGCACTGCTCTATGGGAATGCACTTGGAAGAGAGGCAGACGCGTCTGAGGTTGGCTATTGGGAGGAACAGCTCTCCGGCGGACGGGAAGGCGCTGAGGTGGCATACGGCTTTTTGTTTAGCGAGGAATTTAAAAATCATAATTATGACAATCCAGAATATGTGGAACATTTGTATTTGTGTCTGATGGGGCGTCCCTCTGATGCAGGCGGAAAGGCAGGATGGGTAGCGCATCTGGACAATGGTGTGTCGAGGGTGTATGTATTCAAGCAGTTTATTGATTCCAGTGAATTTGACAATCTCTGCAATACGTATGGAATTTCAAGAGGGACAGTGGCGCTGACAGAGGCTAGGGATCAAAATTATGATGTCGCACGCTTTGTTTCCAGAAACTATACCCAGTTTTTGGGACGAGACTACGATGAGCAGGGCTTGAATGATTGGTGCGGAAAAATCAACAGCCGCACCCAGACGATGCAGGAGATTGCATTTGGCTTTGTATTTTCCGCGGAATGTGAGAATAAAAATCTGTCGGATCGAGAGTTTGTGGAGATGCTCTATCGCGGCTGCTTTGATCGTGAGGGCGATGCGGAAGGCGTAAACGGTTGGGTTGGGGATCTTGGCTCCGGTGCGAAGAATCGAATGGATGTATTCTTCGGCTTTGCCAACTCGCAGGAGTTTTTTAATATGGTGCAAAGCTATGGACTGTAGGAGGGAAAAGAGTGAAAATCTTTCTGCCCGAGAGATGGATTTGATGGAAAATGGGTTGGATGTGATAGATCCACCCATTTTTCTTTTGGAGCTGTAAACGAGTCAGGTAGGATATGAGGAGGAAGGAAATGAAACGAAAAGAAAGGAAAAAATGTTTGGTGCTGCTGTTGTGCGTATGTGCAGTGGTAACGATGCTGCCACTTACGGCGAAGGCAGGTGAACTGACTGTATCAGAGGAGGCAAGTCTTTTGCTGGCGACGGCGCGGGAAGGAAATTTTGGGGACAGCAACCAATTTCACTGGCAGCTTGCTGCAGATGGTACTCTTACCATTACGGGAACAGGAGCAATGCCGAACTCTGGCGAATATGATTATACATATGCACCTTGGAGAAAAGATGCGAGCTTGAAAAACTCAATTACAAAAATTGTAATACAGGAGGGAATAACCCGCATTGGAAATTACGCATTTATTGGTTGTCAGAACCTTAGACAGGCAGTGCTTCCTACGAGTCTGACGAGGATTGGAAGGGCAGCGTTTTTTGACTGCAGGAACCTTGTACTGACAGAGCTTCCTGCAAATCTGACGCATCTTGAGGAGGAGGCATTTTGCGGCTGTTACAGCCTTGCTCTGACAAAGCTGCCATCCAATTTGTCTGTGATTGAGATGTATGTATTTGACAGCTGTTATCAGCTTGCATTGAGAGAGTTTCCCGCAAGTCTGACAGAAATTGGGTATCAGGCATTTTATGGTTGTATCAGCTTAACCTCGCTAACCTTTCGCAGTAAGACTGCACCGATTATGAGAGAAGAAATCTTTTTGGACTGTACGGGTCTTAGCGAAATCCATGTGCCGGTGGGCGCTACAGGCTATGAAGTCTTGACGAAGCAGACAGGGATTCCGGTTCGGGCAGATATACAAGAACCAAAGCTGCCGGGAGAGTGGATGGCTGTCTATGAGGGAAAACAAAGATTTGCAGCCCTCTTATACGAGAATGCACTTAGGAGAGAGGCAGAGCCAAGTGAGATTGCCTATTGGGAACAGGAGCTTTCCGGCGGGCGTGAGGGCGCCGAGGTGGCATATGGCTTTTTGTTCAGCGAGGAATTTAGGAATCACGACTATAACAATGCCGACTATGTGGAGCATCTGTATCTGTCCCTGATGGGGCGCGCCTCCGACGAGGGAGGAAAGGCAGACTGGGTAACGCATCTTGAGAATGGCGTATCAAGGGAGTATGTCTTTAAGCAGTTTGTGGATTCTGCCGAGTTTGACAGCCTTTGTCAGACATATGGAATCCTAAGAGGGCAAGTGATGCCCACAGAAGCAAGAGATCAAAATTATAACGTGACACGCTTTGTGGCAAGAAATTATTCCCAATTCCTTGGACGAGGCTATGACGAGCAGGGCTTAAACGACTGGTGCGGAAGAATCAACAGCCGCACCCAGACGATGCAGGAGATTGCATTCGGCTTTGTCTTTTCTGCAGAGTGTGAGGGCAAGAATCTCTCGAATCAGGAGTTTGTGGAGATGCTCTACCGAGGCTGCTTTGACCGAAACGGCGAGGCAGAAGGCGTAAACGGCTGGGTAAGTGAGCTTGCATCCGGTGCAAAGAATCGGATGGATGTATTTTACGGCTTTGCAAATTCGCAGGAGTTTTTTAATATGGTGCAAAGCTACGGATTGTAGAGAAAAAGGAATCAGATTGAATTTATGGGGCTGGGGAGCAGTATAAAATTGCCAAGGCAGATTATCAAGCATTTAGAGAGAAGCATTCGATAAAGAAGGACGAATGCTACAATAAGAAAAATGAGTATAGTGCCGACTTTTACTTGACTGAATCACGACACGCTGAAATAGTTGAAAAATTCAAGGTTTTATGGTAGTATAGACGAGATATTTGATGTTTCCTTATCTAAGCTACAGCCTAGAAAGGAGGCACATATGGGAAATCCTTTCATGGGAAAGAATCAGGAAAAGGAATTTCACAGAGAAAGGGCGGTCTGTATCCGGCACGTTTCGTGAATCGTTTCGGAAAAAGAGAGGCGATTTATGCGAAAACGCTGCATGAGATTCGACATCAGATAAGGACGGAGCAGGACGAGGACGAAAGGGCTCTGAATGTCATATAAGAGATTGCAGAAGATTCTCGGACATGGTTCTTTGCATATGACAATGGATTTGTATTGTCATGTGACAGAGGATACCTTGTTGGAAATAATGAGGTTGATGAAAAAGGCAATGTGATGGAAGTACGAGCATGCACCTCGAAAGCGAAGCTTTCGAGGTCACGGCGGTCGCCGTATCATCCAATGCTGTCATACATCCGATTGTAAGCAAGCTTACATCGAATGATGCCAAATTGTCTGGCATGGCTCGTAGTCAACGCACAAAATGGTGCAAAAATGGTGTAGCAGCCCATTTTAAGGAAGGAGAGAACGGCGAACAGCCCGTAAATACAGGAGGTTTTAACAAAATGGAACAATACAAGCA
>JAQXLR010000173.1 GCA_029012225.1 Clostridiales bacterium | reverse complement strand
TCCTTGGTCAGCTTTTTTGAAATTCCAACCTGTCTGTTTCCTGTTGTAAGCACACCATATGTTCCGGAAAAGCTTAGATTTGTCGTTACCGCTGCCTCTTTTGTCTTAATTGCCTCACGGCAAACCTGAACCAAAAGCTCCTCTCCTGCTACAAGAGCCTTCTTCTCGGACAGCTTTTTTGTAAAAATAGGACGACGCACATCTTCAAGAGAGAGATAGCAGCGCAGATCGGGTGCAATTTTTATAAAAGCCGCATTGAGATTTTCCACAACATTCTCAACCCTTCCGATATAGATATTTCCAAGAATGGACGTCTTTGAAAGAGATTCGGGGAGTACCTCAAGCATTCGTTTCTTTTCATCGAAAAGAGCAGAAATCAGATAGTTCTGCCCGCCAATCTCCTCCTGTGTAATCACATATCGGTTCATCACATCAAGCCTCGCTCTCTCCCTCGAAAAGTTTCTCGCCCAATTCCCCAAGCGCGATATATCCATCTGCACTCGCAGCATAAAGCTCTTTTCTGTGAATCTGGATTGCATTGGAATCATAGGAATATCCCATCGCATCAAATAGGGCGCCAACTACCAGCTCCGGCTTTAGATTGTCTGTGCTTCCGGTAGAAAGGCGGAGGAAAAAGGACGGTCGCCCTTCCTTGCTTTCTACGGAAAATATATAAACAAGCTGTTTTAAATCAATCGTCTTTTCGCCCTTTTTTGTCTGCTTTACAAGCAAGACCTCTGTCGGCTCCATGAAAAATCTATGCAGGCCGAGCGCAAACTCCTCCACAGAGACGGGCGGCTCGTATCCATCCTTAAAAAACAGCTCGTAATCTGCGGCAGCCACAATAGACATGGCAGTTTTGGCAGAATCGGGAAGCTTTACATAGTCTACAATCTCCATCCCTTCTACCATCGTGGCATTCAATGCGTTGATTGCCTCTTTTGTGGAGAGACTTGAATTCACCTCAATATCCATATACTCTCCGTCGCTGGTAACTCCTACGCCAAGCGGTGCCGCGAAGGACATGATCTGATGTGGGGAATATCCTCCCGAATAGCAAATGTCAATCTCTGCGCGGCGCATTGCTTTTTGGAGATAGCGCATAATATCAAGATGCCCGATAAACTTCATCACACCGTATTTTCGAAACTTAATTCTTATCTTCATAGCATATTCCCCCGCCAAACTTCTTTACCCCACAGCCCATACAGCGCATACGGCAATTCGGTGTTTCCTGCGCCGCAAGTGCATTTTTTAATTCTCGCTTTAAAAATTCCTTCGTCACTCCGGTATCGATGAAATCCCACGGTAACGTCTCATCCAGTGAACGCTCCCGCATCGTATAAAAATCAGGGTCTATGCCACATTCATGAAATGCCAAAAGCCATCTTTCATAATCAAAAAAATCGGACCATGCATCAAAAATACTGCCCTTTTCGTAAGCCTTTAAGATAGCCTGTCCCACCCTTCTATCGCCTCTTGCCAAAATGCCCTCCAGCACGGTTACATCTGCCTCATGCCAGTTGTATTTGATGCTTTTTTTATTCAGCTGTTCACGTACCGTTTCATTGACAATTCTCGCACGACGCAGATATTCCTCAGGGGGATACATTCTTTCCCACTGGAATGGTGTAAACGGCTTTGGAACAAAAAAGGAGGTGGAGATGGTAATTTGACACCTTCCGTTTCTGTTTTCCTTCGGAACCGTATCATAATAAAGAGCTGCTGTCTCATTGGCGAGCTCTGCAATGGCGCGCATATCCTCCTCGGTCTCTGTCGGCAGTCCCAGCATAAAGTAAAACTTTACCTTATTCCAGCCGCCCTCAAAGGCGAGCTTAGAGCCGTTTAAGATGAGCTCCTCTGTCAATCCCTTGTTAATGACATCACGAAGACGCTGAGAGCCTGCCTCGGGTGCAAAAGTTAAGCTGCTTTTTTTGATATCCTGAACCTTGCTCATCACATCAAGTGAAAATGCATCAATACGCAGAGAAGGCAGGGAGATATTGACCCCATTTCCCTTACACTCCTCAATTAAAAAGGTGACAAGCTCCTTTAGCTGTGAATAGTCGGAGGAGCTAAGGGAGCTTAAAGAAATCTCCTCATGTCCGGTTGCCTTTAGCATCTGCTTTGCAAGCGCCTTTAATCGCTCTACCTTCTTTTCTCTGGTAGGACGATAGACCATGCCCGCCTGACAAAAACGACAGCCACGAATACAGCCACGCTGAATCTCTAAGACAACACGATCCTGCGTCGCCTTGATAAAGGGAACGACCGGTTTTTCCGGATACACTGCTTCTGTCATATCCATGACAAGCTGCTTTTGTACGACACGCGGAACATCCTTCGCAATCGGCTCAAACGACGCAAGTGTTCCGTCCTCATTGTAGGTAACCTTATAAAGTGATGGGACATAAATACCGGGAATTTTTGCCGCCTCCCTTAAAAATTCCGCTTTTGTGTTACCGCTTGTCTTCATGCGCTTGTAAAGTTCAAACAGAGCATCGTAGGATACCTCACCCTCTCCCAGGTAAAACAGATCAAAAAACTCTGCAATCGGTTCCGGATTGTAGGTACAAGGCCCGCCACCCATCACAATCGGATCTTCCTCGTTCCGCTCTCTTGCCAGTAATGGAATGCCGCTTAAATCCAAAATTTGCAAGACATTTGTATAGCACATTTCATACTGTAGGGTAATGCCCAGGAAGTCCATATTGTGAAGCGGCTCCTGCGATTCTAACGCAAACAAAGGAATCTGCTCCTCCTTTAAAATCGCATGCAAATCCGGCCACGGCGAATAGACACGCTCGCACCATACATCGTCCCGCTTGTTGAACATATCGTAAAGAATCTGGATTCCAAGATGTGACATCCCAATCTCATACACATCCGGAAAGCACATGGCAAAACGGATGGAAACCTTATCCTTATCTTTTTTTACACTGTTTAACTCATTGCCGATATAACGTGCCGGCTTTTCTATTTTCATCAATATCTCATCGGACAAAGCCAATTTTGTCATAAAACGTAAATCCTTTCCTAGTCGGGCATCATAGCCTCGTAAATTTTATCCTGCAAATTTGCAGTATAGGAGTTCTCTGTAATTTTGTCAATCACATCCGCGGCATTGTATCCACGAATTTCCATTCCCGTAAGCTTCATGCCCAAAAAGAGACACAAAAGAACAATGGACAGAAAAAGCCTTACTTTCACTCCCAGAGAAAAATAGGGATCCTCCTGCGTCACCCTCCCGGAGCGATCTGCCACACTTCGCCCCTCATCAAAAGAGCTTCGAATCTCTGCAACATAAGCACGCCTCTCCTCGACATATCCATCCATCCTGTCTTTCCCTTCGGTTCGTTCTTCTCTCTTGGTATGATTTTATGAAATCAGACCTCTTTTTATCACATCAAATCCTTTTCCTAACAGCTTAAGGGCTTCATATACGAGACGTACAAGCGTCTTGTCTATGACAATGGAAAAGCAAAGGGAGAAGAGAAGTGTAAGACCTATCATAAGTAGGCAGCCGCCCCAGATGCCGCCGCTTAGGACATCTATGCCAAGAAGCTGCTTGACAAAAACGTGAAGCACTCCCCAGTGCACCAGCAGAATCGAAAAGCTGTATTTGCGAAGAATGCGCATCGGATAACGTTCTGCCAAACGATTTGAGCCGGAAGGGTATTTCTGACTGATACGCCTGATACACAAAAACAACGCGGTTGCGGAAAACATCATAAGGGGAGAATTTTGATAAAGATAGCTCCGGTAGGACTCTGTTGTGCAAGTGAGAAGATCAGAGAGCAAAAAGGAACAGACTCCTGCAACAAGGAAGAAATTCTCTACCCTTCTGCTTTGCACCCGCACCACAAAATAGCCCAACAAAAAAACTCCGGCACACGAATCGACAATCGAAGAAAACGGAAATGTCAAATCCCAGATCGGCAAAAAGGTGTCCAGAGCATTCATAACAAAGATGACTGCAATTACGCCGGCAAATACCTCGTCTGAAATATTTTGTACAAAAAACCGAAAAAACGGTGTCAATGCATAGAGGAAAAAAAGCGTATATATGAGCCAAAAATGGGGAGCCTCCTCCGGAACGCCCATCAGAATGCGCAAAAAGAGTGCTTTCCAGTAGGGAGGCGTAATCCAGACAATCCCCTCCTTTGCGACAACATACAGAATATAATACACTGCCATCGGAACTGCAATCTTAAGAAAACGTTTTGAAAAAAACGCTCCCATTTTCTCATCCCTTACCCCCAAAAGTAAGGCGCCGCTTAGCATGAGAAAAAGCAGATTGTTCGTAAAAAAAAGATTATTGAACAGCTCTAAGACCACAAAGCTTACACTCTGTGGCTCTACCAGCTCGATTGCCAATGCGGTTGTATGGCAGGCAATCACGAATATGGTTGCGAGCACCCGAAGAAAGTCCATGTAAGCAAGGCGATTTATCTTTTGGAGAGTTCCTGCATGATGTCCTTCCATGTCACTCCTTTCTCTGCCATCAAAACCATAATATGGTACAAAAGGTCGGAAATCTCATATTTGATCTCTTCCGGATCTGGATTTTTTGCTGCAATGACAATTTCGGTTGATTCCTCTCCTATCTTCTTTAGGATTTTATCGACACCCTTGTCAAAGAGATAATTGGTATAAGACCCCTCTCTCGGATTGTCTTTTCGGTCCATGATAATTCCATAAACATCCTCCAGTATCTTCAGAGGATTTTTCTCAATGTATTCCTTTTTTACAATCTCATTGAAAAAGCAGCTTGGTCTTCCCGTATGACATGCGACACCGACTTGAGAAACCTGTGCAAGGATTGTGTCATAATCGCAATCCGTCGTAAGAGATTTTACATACTGCACATGCCCGGATGTCATTCCCTTTGTCCAAAGTTCTCCTCTGCTCCTGCTGTAATACGTCATCTTTCCCGTATTGATGGTCGTCTCAAATGCTTCCTCATTCATATAAGCCAGCATCAGCACCTCGTCCGTGCGATAATCCTGCACAATAACAGGTACCATGCCTTCTGAATTTTTCTTCAAGTCCTTCCACTTTAGAGCCGGATCAAAATTATCCATCTTGATTCCCCCCGCGGAAAGCTGGGACTTTAGCTCCATGATATTGCTGTTTGGATCGTTGATAAATGCTCCGGCAATGCCTCTTACATGCTTTCTTTTTAACACAGAAATAATTTTTTCATAATCACAGGCTTCAAAATAGACAACATAAGGGACATCTGTAATATTCTCAAGCGCATCAAAGATTTCCGTGTTTAAAAGAAGAATCTCATGGAAAAACTCATTGAGTGCATCCCGATTCTTAAATGCAAAATCTACATTTTCCATAGAGACAAGGATTCTCTCTTTTCCGAATCGTTTGCTTGCCTCCTGTGCGAGCTCAAGGCTGTTTGGCTTTGAACCGTTTACGATAACCTGAAGACACCCTGCATAAATAAATTTTTTAATATCCTCCAACCGATTGATGTTTCCTCCGGCACACACCTTAATCTCTACATTACGATTGATGTCTTTAATGGTATGGATATTTCTCTCATGCTCCTCATCATTGTCCGATAAGTCAAAAATGATAATTTTATCAATCCCGCTGTCGTTATAGCGATGCACCAGCTCATACACATCGGCCACGCCTTTTACAGGAGAGAAATCATCCCGACTTACTACCGCCTTTCCATCCTTTAAATAAATTGTTGCAACAATATTTTTATCTTCTCTCATATTCCTGCTATACCTTTCAAAACATTATAAGCTGCCTTTGGTTGTAAGTACACCCTTGATACGGGCATCAAGAGACGATGCTTCATCAAGTGCTCTGGCAAATGCCTTAAACATTGCTTCTGCCATGTGATGCTGATTTCCCTCCGAGAGCACCTTTATATGAAGATTCATGCCGACACAGTAGGATATGGCATAAAAAAATTCCTTAATCAGCTCTGCATCCATATCCCCAAGCCTACACGGTGCAAAGCTAGCGTCAAAAGAAAGGTAGGGTCTGCCGGATAAATCCACCGCACAAAGCACCAAGGTTTCATCCATAGGAAGAATGCAGCTTCCGAATCGACGAATTCCGCTTTTATCGCCAAGCGCCTCTTTTATGGCGCCTCCGAGTACAATTCCGGTATCCTCAACCATATGATGACAGTCTACGTACAAATCGCCCTTACCTTTTACCTTAAGATCGAAAAAGCCGTGTCTGGCAAATCCTTCAAGCATATGATCAAAAAATCCGATTCCGGTAGATATATCGCTTATTCCCGCACCGTCAAGGTTGATGCTTACCGTAAGCTCCGTTTCCTTCGTTTTTCTTTTTACTTCCGCTGTGCGCTTCATGTTTTCCCACACCTTTCTGTAATCGTTCCGTTTTCCTTTTCCATCGGCAGGACAATCAGGGAGTCTCGAATCTCACTCGAATGGAATTGGCATGTGCCGTTAGCTGCTCACATTCCGCAAATTGTACAATATCTCTCCAGACAGGCTCCAATGCTTCTCTTGAGTAAGAGATAATACTTGATTTTTTGATAAAATCATCTACACCAAGGGGAGAGAAAAACTTCGCCGTTCCGTTTGTCGGCAAGACGTGGTTCGGACCTGCAAAATAATCTCCAAGAGGCTCACTCGAATGCTCTCCGATAAAAATCGCTCCTGCATTCCGGATTTTTGTCATAATCTCAAAAGGATTTTGAGTCATGATTTCCAAATGCTCGGATGCAATTTCGTTTACCGTATCAATGGCAGCCTCTAAGCTGTCTGCCACAAGAAGATAGCCATAACGCTCCAATGATTTTTCGATGATTTCCCTACGCGGAAGCTCCGTGAGGAAATGCTCCACCTCTGCCAAAACCTGCTCTGCCAGCTTCCGGCTGGTTGTAACAAGAATCGCTGACGCCATCTCATCATGCTCTGCCTGCGAAAGCAAATCCGCTGCGACAAATCTCGGATTGGCGCTCTCATCCGCAAGCACGAGAATCTCACTTGGGCCTGCAATGGAATCAATGCTTACAAAGCCAAACACTGCTTTTTTTGCCAGTGCAACATAGATATTGCCGGGACCCACAATCTTATCGACCTTTGGAATGCTCTCTGTTCCAAAGGCTAACGCTGCAATTGCCTGTGCACCACCGACCTTATAGATGCAATCGACCCCGGCTTCTCTGGCAGCAACAAGGGTAGAGGCGCAGACTTTTCCGTTTTTATCCGGCGGAGTCGTCATCACAATACGCTCCAC